>NZ_JBFUJT010000042.1:0-46493 GCF_056401235.1 Polaromonas sp. P4_F9
CAGCCCGTCAAACAGCATCTGGGGTTGAGCGTGAGCGTCGTGCCACGGAAGTTGTAACGGCCAAAGTCGGTCAATGGCGTCTCGCGGCTCTCGCGGCCGGTGCCGGCGCGCAGATCGATCTGGGGGAAATAGCCGCCGCGGGCCACGTCTCGCTCGTTGCCGGCGGCCTGGAAGCCGTGCCAGCGGGCCTGCACCTCGGGGTTGCTGACCACCGCCTTGCGTGCTGCGTCCACCATGGGCTCAGGCAATGTCTGGGCTTGCACGCCAAGACCAGCCAGTAGCGCCAGCGTGAGCAGCGAGCATTTTTTCTTCTTGACCATTCCGACCATCCCTCTGCAATGCAGTTAGTTAGCGTATTTTTATCAGTTTTTACATTATTTAACAACAGATAGTTAATTTTCACCGCTTTTCACGCGCCATTCCGAACGGCGAATCGACCTCAATGCCCGGAGTCCTGTGGGCAGCAGATCGGTCACGGGAAACCCAACCTGGTCAACGCCTCGAGTTCCAGGCGAAAGGGCTCGCGTGCGAAGCGATGCCCAAGGTCATCAGGAGGCAGGCGGCGCAAAAAACGGCGCACCGCGATCCGCACAACACGGTCACGCGGACTGCGCTGTTCTTTTTCTCGACTCGATATTCGAAGACTGTCTTGCTCTTGCGCGCCAGGCGGATCAGGCGAAAGTGCGGGGCAAGATCTCAGCAGATCTCAGTAAACCTCAGTGAATTCAGTCAAAGCGGGCTTGTGCAAGGCCACCCAACCAAGCGCCAAACCGAGGCAGGCGGTTGGTTCAAGGCACTTGTACCGTGGCAACGAACTGCGTACCTCGCACGCCGATGATGCCGGCCGGCGTCTTGACCGTCACGGCATCGGGCTTGAGCTTGGCAATCACACCCGACACATAGTTCAGGCTGCCCCTCGCCAGGCGCGTACCCAGCTTGAGCTGGCCCTGCGCAGGCGCATACAGATATTCGTCCACCGTCAGTTCGGTATCGGGGCCGAAGGACATCACGGTGTTGTCCTTGAAGGTGACCCCCAGCGTACCGGCGGGGCCCGTCTTGAGCTGGCTGCCCTGCAGAACGGGCGTGCCCAACTGCGCCGGAACGCGTTGCCCTGCCGTGGTGATCCAGGCGTCGCCCTTCACGGTTTTCACGAAACCAACAGGTTCAGTCTGGGCATGGGACAGCAACGGCGCCCAGGCGCAACCCCAAACCATAAACGCACTCAAAATGCTTCTAAGGTCATTCATTTGCATATAACTCCATCAAAAAAACCATTCTTGTTGACTTGGCTGTACTGCACAAGTCAATTTTCACGCCATTTAATGCCCGTAACTCCTTGCTTTCCTTCCGCGCATGCGCAAGGAAAACGTTTTCTCAGCCCGCCATCCCCTAATCGGCGCGCTCTCGGCCGACTCACAGCCGGGAAAAATTGCTCTGTACGCTGCTCGCCCAGCCGGAGACGGGTTCGCTGGTGCCTTCGGCCAGCAGGGCCGAGGTACTGCGTATCCGGTAAGACAGGTACTTCACAATATTGCGCATGATCTTCAGGGTGGCCTCGGGCTCCCGGCTCATCAGTGCCGCGATGGCCTGTTTGTCCAGTAACACGGCGCGCACCGGGCTATCAGCCTGCGCAGTCGCAGAGCGAGGTTTTCCGTCGATCAGGCTCATTTCACCGAGGAACTGGCCTGGCCCCAACGTGGACAGCCGGGTGGATTCATCGCCGCCCGACAAGATGCTGACATTGCCTTCTTCGAGCAGCCAGACGCCATCCGCCTCGCTGTCCTTGAAGAACAGTACTTCACCCTTGGCCACCTCACGGAATTCGCCCAGCATCAACACCTCGGTAACTTCCTCCGCAGTCAGGCCGTCCAGCAGGCTGTTTTCCGGGAGCGGTACGCAAAGCACTGCAGCCGATTTTGTGGAGAAGGCCGAAAGAACCACATCCTCACAAAGCTCCAGCCCGCGGTCCATGTCGACGCGGCGTTGAATCCCGGGTATTGCCTGCAGGGCCTCGTGCAGTTCCGGTGACCGGGTCCGGTTCATGCCCGTGAGGACAACCGTCAATTCCCGCTCCACAACAGCCCGGATGAGCCACGTCAGTGCATTCAGGCCACTGGGATCCACATCCAGAACCTGACTCACGTCGATGACAACGGCCGTTGCCTCGGGGTTCAGTTCATCGACCAATTGAGTCAGCCGGATGCTGTTGCCAAAAAACAGATGGCCATTGAGCTTCAAAATGCCCACCCGGTCGGTCGTCTGAGTCAGGAGGTTGCTTTCCTCGAAGGTCCTGACCCGCCGCGAGCGGTAGCGATCGAGATAATTCCACTTCGTGGTGAGGCTGTCGGACACACGCCGCAGAATGACCAGGCACGACAAGCCGATACCCATGAAACAGGCCCAGATCATGTTGCCGAAGTACTCCACCACTGAAATGACCACGGTGGTCCAGAAACCCAGATCGGACGTCCCTTCACGGCGCCAGTGCCGCGTGCGCACGATCTCCCATAGCCGATGAAAGAATTCATGCTCCGCCATCAGAAGGGCCTGCAGGAGCAATATGCCGGCCACCACGCCAACAGGCAAGGCCACCAGCCAATTGCCAAACGTCAGTAACAGCGCACCGGTGAACACCAGACCCGCCAGCGCAACATGCACGCCGCGCCCCCCGGCCAGCCAGCTGGAAATGCTTCGGGAATTGTGACCCGTGCAGGGCACGCCCCCCAGCAGGGCGCTGACCATGTTGGAGCCCCCCAGCACCATCAATTCGCGGTTTGGATTAATGCGGACGCCAAAGCGCTGCTCCATCTCGTTGGCGGCCGTGAAGGTTTCCAGGATCATCACCAATGCCAGGGTCATGACGCCCGGCAAGCCGATCTTGAGCAGGCGCGCGAATTCGTGCTGGGGCAGTTCAGGCCACAGCCGCACGGACATCCATGCCCAGTCGGGCGCGACCCATGTGCTGGAGGATGGAAAGGGGACCTCCAGCGGCATGGCGATGGCCAGCCCCACCGACAGGGCCGCCACCACCCCGGGGATGAACGTCAGCTTTTTCGCCCGCGCCAGCAGACGGGGCCAGACAACAAAACAGGCCACCATGCCCACGGCCGTGACAGCAGCCGTCACGCCGCTGCCCCTTATCGTCTGAATGCCCAGCATCAGCAAAAGCAGGGCGGTGCCATTGCTGATACCTGCGGTGACAGGCATGGGAATCATCTTGAAAAGATTGCCGAACTTCAGCAGCCCGCAGAGCAACACCAGAGCGCTTGCCACCAGAAACATGAGGCTGCCAGCCGCCAGCCCAATGGTTAGCTGCGCTGCCGTCAGGTGCAATTGGGGCGCATGTCCTGCCGCCTCGTCCGCTGCGATGGTCATGCTGATCACGAGCCAGACGTAGGCTGCCAGAGAGGCCATCCGGGCGCCCGGTATCACCGCGGACTGCCCCCTGAGAAGGAGGTTGATGGCGGGTATCAGGGTCGCGGTGATCACGGTTGCCCAAAAGCCCGCGGCCATGGCCTCCGGCCCCAGCATGCTCATGAAAAGCAGCACGGGGGCGACTGTGGTCGTCATGGCCCGCAGTGACGCCTGAATGCCGCCCCGCAGATCGGCGCGATTTATTTTTATCAGCTCCCGCATACCCCGCCCTCGTAGAAGTGAAACCTGTCATGAGTCCTGACAAGCACGTCGCTACCGTTCGGTCCGCATGTTTTTGGGAACATCCGGAAACTTGCGGAGTATGAAGCAAATATCGAACCAGCGCGTCCTCGGTTTGGGGGAGGCGGCGCGGGGATCTGTTCCATCGGACCCGCGCCGCCGCCCGAACGACCGCGAGGAACACGATCCACTGCTCCGGCGCTTTGAGCAGCGTCGGAATGCCACCTTCGGCGCTAGCGTGCGCTCACATCAAATCCGGTTTAAGCGCTTGATGGTGCGACATAGCCCTCGGGATACGTCGAAACCTCATGTGAAGCCGTCATCGAAGATGTGGCGCGGCGTAGCTCCGCACTTGATTGGTTTGCAGTCAATCACCCGAATTGGGCATGGGGCATGGGGCACTCGGCATCTGGCCGGTCTTCAGGCAAGACCGACCGCGAGCTGCGAAGCGACCTTTTTGTATTTCAGTGTATCGACGCAGGTCCGCGATACCCGGAATTACGCGCCGGCGCTCACAGGACACATGGGTGATACCTGACCGCCTTCCAATGCTCCATCAGGCGCGGACATCCTCCCTGCCATGACCTGTGCTCCGGTATGGCCACTCCCTTTTTCGCGTGGCGCCGCCTTTTCTCCCAACCTCAAGGACTCCGACCATGACCTCTCGCCGTCGATTTCTAGCTGCGGCTGCCGCAGCTTGTGCCACGCCATATGCTTCAGCCTTCCTTTCGCTGGGCAACACACTGGGCAACAGCCCGACCGTTGCGCCGGAGTTCACCGGCATTGATAAATGGCTGAACTCGGCGCCGCTGCGCATGGCCGATCAACAGGGCAAGGTGGTACTGATTGATTTCTGGACCTACACCTGCATCAATTGCCTGAATCACCTGCCGGCCGTGAAATCCTGGCATGAAAAATACAGGGACAAGGGCCTCGTTACCGTGGGTGTCCACACGCCCGAATTCGCGTATGAGAAGTCGACCAGGAACGTACAGTCGGCCATTGAGCGGCTGGGTATCCAGCATGCCGTGGCGCAGGACAACAGCTACGCCACGTGGAGGGCCTTCAACAATCGCTACTGGCCGGCGATCTACCTTGTCGATAAAAAAGGAAAGATCGTCTATAACCATTTCGGCGAGGGACGCTACCAGGAAACCGAAAAAATGATTCAGGCGCTGCTTGCCCAGTGAGGCCTTCTTCGCCAGACTTCGCCGAACCTGCCCGTGAGCGGCCAAATGCCAAGACCATGAATTTTCAGGACGAATCCATGCACCCAGACCATATTCTCATCGTTGACGATGACCGCGAGATCCGGGAACTGCTGGGAAGCTATCTGGAGAAAAACGGCCTGCGGGTCACCAAGGTGGAATCGGGGCGGCACATGCGCGCCGCGCTGGACGACGTCGCCGTCGACCTGATCGTGCTCGACCTGATGCTGCCCGGCGAGGATGGCCTGACATTGTGCAGAGACTTGCGCGTCGGAAAATTCAAAGCCATTCCCATTCTGATGCTCACCGCACGCAACGAGGAAGCGGACCGCATTCTCGGCCTGGAGATGGGTGCCGATGACTACCTGGCCAAGCCCTTCGCAGCGCGCGAGCTGCTGGCCCGCATTCGCGCGGTGCTGCGCCGCACACGCATGCTGCCGCCCAATCTGCAAGTCGAGGAACCATCGAACCTGCTGTCGTTCGGAGACTGGCAGCTCGACACCACCGGGCGCCATCTGCTGGACACCAGCGGAACCGTGGTGCCCCTCAGCGGCGCTGAGTACCGCCTCCTGCGCGTGTTCCTGGACCACCCGCAGCGTGTGCTCAACCGCGACCAGCTGCTGAACCTCACCCAGGGACGCGATGCCGAGCTGTTTGAGCGCTCCATTGACCTGCTCGTGAGCCGCCTGCGCCAACGCCTGCAGGATGTTGCGCGAGAGCCGCGTTACATCAAGACGGTGCGCAGCGAAGGCTATGTGTTCTGCGCCACCGTTCAGGCCCGGCAGGAGGAAAAATGAAAGCGCATCCGGGCACCTGGCTGCGCTGGCCAGGAAGCCTTTTTGCCCGGTTGATGCTGATCCTGTTCGTCGGGATCGTCGCCGCCCAGGCCATGTCGTATGCCCTGGTGATGTACGAGCGGGGACTGGCGGGCCGGGACATGATGCTCGGAAACCTGGAAAAGGACGTTGCCAGCTCCGTTGCCATCCTCGACCGGGTGCCCGCGGGCGAACGGGCATCCTGGCTTCCCTTGCTGGAGCGCAACAACTACCGATACCTCCTTGACGCGGGTATCACCGCGCAGGGCCCCGGCAATGAGATCGCCGAGCGGATCAGCGCTTCCATCGTCAACGCCATCGGCAGTCGATACAAGGTCACCGTCAATGCCATTCCCGGCGATCCGAAGCATGTGCAAGTGCATTTGCTGCTGGGCGATGGCGCCCCGCTGACCATTGATCTGAAGGCCGCGGGCATGCCCGTGTCGCAATGGCTGCCCACACTGCAGCTCCTCCAGCTGGCGCTGCTCGCCATCTGCGCCTTCTTTGCGGTACGGGTGGCCACCCAGCCGTTAAGGCGACTTGCAAATGCCGCAGATGCATTGGGACCTGATCTCAAGGGGACGATATTGCCTGAAGATGGGCCGACGGAGGTGGCGCGCGCGTCCACGGCGTTCAACGCCATGCAAAAACGGATCGCGGGCTACCTGAAGGAGCGGACCCAGATCCTGGCTGCGATTTCCCACGACCTGCAAACCCCCATCACCCGCATGCGGCTGCGTACGGACCTGATGGACGACGAAGAACAGCGGGGCAAACTGCAGCGCGACCTCGATGAAATGGTGGCCTTGGTGAGGGAGGCGCTGACCTATGCCCGCAGCCTGCATGGCGCCGACGAGACCCCCTGCCGGATTGACCTCGATGCCCTGCTGGACAGCCTTCGCTGCGACTACGAGGACGCGGGACAGTCCATCAGGGTGCTTGGGCAGATCGGACACCCCGTCATCAGCCGGCCGTTGGCGATACGGCGCATCATGACCAACTTGACCGACAACGCACTCAAGTTTGGTCACGACGTGGAGCTGACGGTGCAAGCCACTCCCGGCGCAGAAATCGAGATCTGTGTGCTGGACCGGGGACCCGGCATTCCTGAATCCGAACTGGATGCCGTCCTGCAGCCGTTCTACCGCCTGGAAAGCTCCAGAAACCGAACGACCGGAGGCACCGGCCTGGGCCTGGCCATCGCGCAGCAGCTGGCATCCTCCATCGGCGCCCGTCTCAGTCTGTCAAACCGGCCTGGTGGCGGCCTGGCGGCCCGGCTGGTATTGCCGTCCTGAAATCCCAAGCGCTGGCCTGCCCGATCAACATGGGCAGGCCAGGTCCGTGACGGGCCGGCTTCGCTCAGCGAGGTGCGGACGCCAGCTTCCAGACGGCATCGGCAAATGCCTGCGGTGCTTCCTGCGGCACGTTATGGCCAGCATTCACGATCAGATGCGTTCGCGGGCCGGTGAACTTCGAGGCGTAGGCCTTTCCATCCGTGGCCGGCACGACACCGTCCGAGTCGCCATCCATGGTGATCGTGGGAACCGTTATCACCGGCAGCGTGGCAAGCCGCTTCTCCCACTCGGCGTACTTCGGAAAGCCGTCCGCGAGGCTCAGGCGCCAGCGGTAGTTGTGAATCACGATGTTCACGTAGTCCGGATTGTCGAACGACGCGGCGCTGCGTTCGAAGGTGGCCTCGTCATGGTTCCACTTCGGGGAATTCGTCTTCCACAAAATTCTTGCAATATCGCGTCGGTTCGCCTCGAGGCCCTCTCGACCCCGTTCGGTGGCGAAGTAGTACTGGTACCACCAGCCATGCTCCGCCTTTGCGGGCAGGGGATGCTTGTTGGCCGGAAGGTTCGTCATGATGTAGCCGTTGACCGAAAGAAGCCCCAGGCATCGCTCCGGCCACAGCGCCGCGATGATGCAGGCCGTGCGGGCGCCCCAGTCGTAACCGACCATCACGGCGCGGTCGATCTTGAGGGCATCGAGCAAAGCGATCTGATCCAGCGCCACGGCGGACTGCTGGGCGGAGCGCGGGTTCGCGCTGTCGAGGAAGCGGGTGGTGCCGTGTCCGCGCAGATGCGGCACGATCACGCGGCACCCGCGAGCCGCCAGCATCGGCGCGACTTCGGCATAGCTGTGGATGTCGTAAGGGTAGCCATGCAACAACAGCACCGGAATTCCATCGGCGGGTCCGGCTTCGTAGTAGCCGACGTCCAATTCGCCCGCTCTGATTTGCTTGATGGGCTCAAGTCTCCGGACGGTTCCGGACGCTGACGCTGACACGGAAGGCGGCGCGGCGCTTTGCGCATGGGCTCCACCCATGAAAGCCATCTCGGCGGCGGCGATGCCTGCTGCGGCACTTCCCAGGAAATATCGGCGTTGACGATTCACTTCTTCTGACATGTGGGTTCCTTTAGACGGGTTTGAACTGAAAGCGCTGGCGGGCTGACGCCCGGTCCAGCACCCTTGCATTAGAGAAGCCGCATGTATTTGCGGTGTGTCGAGTCAGGCCCAGTCTTGTATGTCAACGTATCAGCCTTGAGGCAAATACATGACCGTACAACATGGCGTACAAAATCGTGTTCGCCGAGCCCCGCACGGTACGCGTGCCAAAGCCGCTCAGGTGTTTTTTTGGTCACGCGAGCGCCAGACAATCGCCGGCCGGGAGGCGATGCATTGGCAATTGACTGGGTTGCGCAGTTCATGCGCAAAACCGCCCAGAAAGAAGGTCATCGCAAACCATAACTTTTTCATGAAAGTAGGCCCTGAACGTTCAAGCCGCTCAGCCGAACGTGAAGGCATAGGCATGGGCGCCAGGATCAAGGAATTCGATCTCAAAGAGATGCTCACCAGCCGAAGACGGCAGCCTGACCAGCTGGTAAAGCCGATGCGCGTCGACCAGGCCTGCTCCCTCCGCATCCACATCCGTCCCGTGACCATTCAACGGCGGCTTTCCGTCGATCAGAATGCGAAAGCGCACAGGCCCTCCGCCAGCTTCCCGCCCCAGCACCAGGTGAAGGTCTCGCGCGCTGAACCGGTACGCCAGACGTGCGCCGGCGCGCGCCACGACCGCGCGTTCGGGCGCTATCGTCCACTCGCCACCCAGCGTCCATTGGTCCAACTTCAGGGTGGCTGCGGGCTGGTAACGGTGTAATCGGTCGGGTTGGATGCCGCCCGCAGGCGCGAAGTTGACCGCGCGCTCATGGCCGACATACGTCTCCCTGGACAGCACGTCGTTACCCGGTGCAGCCTGCACCCCTTCGCCTTCAACCGAAACGAGTCCGCCGGCAGCGGCAGCTTTCCCGTTCTCCGCCAGCAACTGCTGGATCACCTTCTCTGATTCCTGGTACTGCCCTTCGCCAAAAACGTGGTGGCGCACCCTGCCCTGGGCATCGACAAAATACAGCGCCGGCCACGCCTGATTCTGGAACGCGCGCCAGATGGCATGGTTGCTGTCGATGGCGACGGGATAAGTGATGTTCAAATCCTTGACGGCCTTGCGCACGTGGTCCTGATTTTTTTCAAACGCGAATTCCGGCGAATGCACGCCCACGACGACCAGGCCGGCATCCTTGTATTTGTCTGCCCATGCCCGGACATATGGCAACGTTCGCAGGCAGTTGATGCAGGAATAAGTCCAGAAGTCGACCAGGACCACCTTGCCGCGCAAGTCCTGGCTTTGCAGGGCGGGTGAATTGATCCAGCCGACCGCTCCGGCCAGCGAGGGAAACGCCCCCTCGCTCCCGCTCTCGCCCTTGGCTGCAGGCTCGCTGACGGCATCGAATTTGGCAGCAACCAAAGATGCTGTTTCGGGCGCACGGGGTTCGGCACCAAGCCCGTATTCCCCGTGCTGGCTCATGCCCTGCGGCTTCAAGGTGTCGATGAGTTTCTGCTCGATCCTGGAGGTGCTGCTCAGTGACAGCTGGCTCAACAGCCCGGTGTCCAGGCCCGTGGCGATCAGGGCCACGCCGACCAGCACCGCGGCCCCCATGCCGCGCCGTGCCCATTGGCTGACGCCTAGCGAGCGCCGCAGCAGCGCGTACACCCGCCCGCCGACCAGCAAGGACAGCGCCAGCGAGGTGGCGGCACCGCCTGCGTACGCCAGCAGCAGCAGCGACGTGCCGACGTTCGCGCCCTGAATCGCCGCACCCGTCAGGATCAGGCCCAAGACAGGCCCCGCGCACGGCGCCCAGAGCAACCCGGTGGCCGCGCCGAGCACGAGCGACGAGACGAATGCGCGATGTCCGAACGCGCCACCATCGGCTGACGTGGCGATCCGGGCGCCCAGCGCCACCAGCGGCCGTGACCACCGTTCCGCCAAGCCCGGGAACAGCATCGCCAACCCAAAGACGACAAGCAGCGCAAGCGCCGCAAGACGGCCATATTCATTGGCCTCGACAGCCCAGCCGCCGCCGACGGCAGCCAGGGTCGCCACCGCGGTAAATGCCAGGGCCATGCCCAGCAACAGGGGCAATCCGTTTTTCAGGAAGGGCTGGCCTGCGCGTGCCAGGACAAAAGGCAATACCGGAAGAATGCAGGGGCTGACAATGGTCAGGACACCGCCGACAAAGGCAAGAATCAGAAAGGTCATGGTCTGGATGGTTCAAGGATCGGGAGGAACTCGAATCGGCCGGATACCGCGTTCGACGCCAGCCCGCAATGCCAGGAAAAAGAAGACATGCACCCTGGTGCTCGAAATCCCGATGTGTTCTGCGGACATCAGCGATTGAACCGCGTGTTCGTATCCGTGCTGTGTCGCGGACACGGCCCATTGGCATGCGGCTGTATCCATGGGCGGTCCGGATACATAGGCATACAAAGAGTCAAAAGAGTCGCCAACCCCCAAGCTGTTCGCTGGGCCGGGATATGCCGTGTCTGGATATCGCTGTCGCCGTCGCTGACGCTGTCGGCGACAGCCTGTTTGCGGCGGTCCGGCATCGCCGGGCCGTCAGTGTTCAGGCGGCATCAAAGATGGAAAAGTTGCGCTGAATTTCGGTCAGCAAAGCGCTTGCCGCCACCGGCAGCGGCCGCCCCTGCCGAACAATGAGCCTCACTTGCGCCGTCTGGCAAAGCGGGTGCGCCATGCTCAGCGCCACCAGGTGCCCGGCCGCGATTTCCGACGCCGCGGCCACGCCCGCACCGATAAAAGTGACACCGTTCGTGGATCGCACGAAGCGTTTGAGCCCCACCACTGAATTGCAGCGCAACGCTGGCTGCAATTTCACGTGCTCCGCATATTCAAGCAGTTCCACCAGCCGTCCGACGCCATAACCGGGCGGCATCAATGCCAGGGGGTACTTCACGATCTGGTGGAGATGCAGCGGACTTGCAATTTGCGTCAGGGGGTGATTCGCACGGACCAGGAGTTTCAGGGGCGCCGCCGCGCTCGTCACGAAGCGAATGTTGGCATCGGCCTGAGGGTTGTAGGCCAGACCGATGTGCGCAGCGTCGTCCGCCACATCGCTCATGATCGCGTCGACCGGCATCGCGTCCAATGTGACCGAAAGTTTCGGGTGAGCGTCGCAAAAGGGCGCCAGGATCTGGTCCAGAAGGCCGTCGATAAACCCCTCGCTGGCCACCAGCCTCACAGCGCCTTCGTCCATTGAACCGATAGCGCGAAGCTTTTCGCTCAGCCGTTCCTGCTGCGCCTGGCACCCCCGCCAATATTCCAGGACGTGGGCAGCCGCATCGGTCGCAACGACCCCGCGTGCCTGCCGCTCGAAAAGCATCAGGCCAAGCTCTTCTTCCAGCAATGCAATCTGCCGCGTGATGACGGACGGCGCGGTGTTCAGGGCCTCGGCGGCTCCGCGAATCGATCCGTGGGCGAGGACCTCCTGAAAGTACTTCAACCGTTTCTGATTGATTTCACGCATTTTTCAGCCGTATGACATAAGACATGACTGTTGCTCGTTGAGCAACGATGTTGTCAGTAAATTGCTATCACTCGAACGCATCCTACATCAAATAATTTGCTCACCCCTGCCAGATTTATTTTGAAAGAAATGAAATGCCACACCGCCCCCCAGCCCAACAGCCACGCGCAGCGCTGACCATTGCGCACTCGCCCAAGCCCACCGGAAAACGGCTCGAACGCGTCCTTGCCATTGCGCTCATGGCGATTTCCATGGTTGGAGGAGCAGCCCAGGCGCAAGAGGCGTTCCCATCCAAACCGGTGACCATGATCGTTGCCTTTCCACCCGGAGGTCCTGCCGATGTGTTGGCGCGCGCCATGCAGCGCGCCATGGCCAAGACACTGGGGCAGCCGGTGATCATCGAAAACCTGCCCGGCGCGGGCGGCGCACTCGCCGTGCAACGGCTGCTAAGCCGCCCTGCCGACGGCTACACCCTGATCATGGGTTCGCCCAACGAAGCGATCCTGGCACCGCTCTCCAACGCATCGGCCAAATACAAGCCGGAAGACCTCGACCTGATTGCGCCCATCTCATCGCATCCTCTCGTGGTGATGGCCCGCACCGGCCTGCCATTCGCGTCGCTGGAAGAACTGATTGCCGCCGGCAAGAAACCCGGCAGCCAGAGCGTGACCTTCGGAAGCCCGGGCCACGGGTCGATGTACCACATCGTTTCCGAATACATGGCCCAGACCACCGGTGCGAAATTGCTGCATGTGCCCTACAAGGGCGCCACTCCGATGATGCAGGACCTGATGGGTCAGCAGATCGACATCACCATTCTTCCCAACCTCGGTTCATCGACCCAACTGCTCGAGAACCACAAGATCAAGGCGCTGAACATTCTGGACAACAAGCGCATGCGCACCCTTGCGGACGTGCCGGCGATTTCCGAAACCAGAATTGACCACAAGGAAGAGCTGGTGCATTCGATATGGCTCGCGGTCATGACCAAGACCGGCGTTCCCGCCGATCGCGCGCGGCTGTTGCTGGAGGCATCCCAGCAAGGCATTCAATCGCCGGAAATCGCCAAGGTGCTGGAGCCTTCCGGCAGCTCGCCCATGGGCCCTCAGTCGCTGCCGGTCTCCGCAAAATTCTATGCCAGCGAAATCGACAAGTTCAAAAAAATGGCGCGCTCCATCAAGCTGACGCCGCAATGAGCATCCAGCGCCCGGTGCTTCCGCGCCTCGTCGCAGTTTCGACAAAAACCTAACCGAAAGCTTCCCTTGAACATCCTCGTTGCCGGTTTCCAGCATGAAACCAACACCTTCGCGCCGACCATGGCCACCTACAACAGCTTTGTGAATGGAGAAGACTTTCCGGGCCTGGCTCGCGGCAATGAGATCTTCGGCCTGCTGAACGTCAACATCCCGATCAGCGGCTTCATCAAATGTGTGCGCGAGCATGGCCACAGCGTCACCCCCGTCATCTGGGCGGGCGCCGGTGCATCGGCCCATGTCACCACCGATGCCTACGAGCGCATCGCCGGGGAAATCGTCGAGGCTGTCAGGACAGAATCTTTCGACGCCATCTACCTGGACCTGCATGGGGCCATGGTCACCCAACTCCTGGATGACGGGGAAGGTGAATTGCTGACCCGCGTCCGTGCAGTTGTCGGCGACGCGATGAAGATCGTTGTTTCAGTGGATTCGCATGCGAACGTCACCGAAAAAATGCTGACGCTGGCGGATGGGCTTGTCGCCTACCGGACGTATCCGCACATCGACATGGCAGACACCGGACGGCGCGCAGCACAGTTGCTGCTCCACGTGACCAGCACGACGGAGCCGGTGCACCTCGCGGTGCGGCGCCTGCCCTTTCTCATCCCCGTGAACGCCATGTCCACCATGATGCAGCCCGCGCGCGGCATGTACGACCTGCTGGAAGATCTCGAGGCCGGGGAACCGCTCTCGCTGTCGTTCACGCCTGGTTTTCCGGCCGCCGATTTTGCGGAGTGCGGCTCCGTGGTGTGGGGGTATGGGCGCGACAAGGCAGGCATTGAGCGCGACGTGGAGGCTTTGTTCTCGCGCGTGCTGCACGCCGAAGGCCAGTGGTCCGTGCAATTTGACGAGCCGGACACCGCCATTCAACGGGCCATGCAAATCGCTGCCACGGCCTCGCGGCCGGTCATCATCGCCGACACCCAGGACAACCCCGGCGTCGGCGGGGATTCGAACACCACGGGCATCCTGCGCGCCCTGCTCAAGCTCGGCGCAAAGGACGCGGCCATCGGACTGATTTGCGACCCTGCGGCTGCCGCAGCGGCCCACGCCGCGGGCGTAGGGGCACGGGTCGACATCGGCCTGGGCGGATGCCCGCAGGTTCCCGGAGACGAGCCATTGCAGGCCAGGTATGAAGTCGAGGCGCTGTCGGATGGCAGGTTTGTCTATGGCGGCCCCATGATGAACGGCAAGGAAGCTGACCTCGGCCCCATGGCATGCCTGCGGATCGATGGCGTTCGCATCGCGGTGAGCTCGGCCAAGGCGCAGCTGCTAGACCGGAACATGTACCGCACCGTCGGCATCAACCCCGAAGACATGAAGATCCTGGTGAACAAGAGTTCGGTTCATTTCCGTGCCGACTTCGCGCACATCGCGGAAGAAATTCTTGTCGTGCGCGCCCCTGGTCCGTTCATCGCCGATCCGGCGGAGCTGCCCTGGCAGCACCTCAAGGAAGGCCTGCGCACCAGTCCAGGCGGGACCGCTTTTTCTTTGGCGACTCCTGCGGCCTAGCCAGCGGGGGCGCGCTGTGCGCCTGACTTCAAGCGACGACGCGACGCGACGTGAACACTCCACGCCAAAGGGGAGCTTGATGGTTCGCTCGACCAGGGTGCCTTCGCCCGCGTGCCACAACAGACAGCCATTCTTGACGGAGAAATTCCAGTGAGCGTTTACGACAAGCTTCAATCCCTCGGCATCCCGTTGCCCGCGGCGTCGGTTCCGGCGGCGTCTTATGCGCCCTTCATGCGCAGCGGCAACCTGATCTTTCTGTCCGGCCATTTGGCCCGCCGGGATGGCCAGGTCTGGGTCGGCCGACTCGGCGCAGGCCTGTCCACGGAACAAGGTAAAGAGGCCGCCCGCGCGGTGGCCATTGATCTGATCGGCACCCTGCATGCGGCGACCGGCGATTTAAACGCGATGGTGAAGGTCGTCAAGCTGATGAGTCTCGTCAATTCGACCGCGGACTTCACCGAACAGCACCTCGTGACGAACGGGGCCAGCGACCTGCTGGCCGAGGTCTTCGGAGATCGCGGAAAGCACGCGCGCAGTGCGTTCGGCGTCGCCCAGCTCCCGCTCGGCGCCTGCGTGGAGATCGAATTGATTGCGCAAGTTGGCGAGTAGCGAGCCCGATTCGCAAGGATGGCTTTGCGCCGGCGCAATTTGAGTTCATCGCGCCCCAGGTCAGGCCGGCATCCTGGCATTGCGCCGTACCGTTTGCGGTGGCTGGCCGAATGCACGCAGAAAAGCCCGGCGCATCCGCTCGCGGTCGGCAAAGCCTGTTTCGTTGGCAATCATGTCCATGGAAAGCCGCCCCTGCTCCATCAACAGGCGGGCACTCTCCACGCGCAGGTTTTCAACCGCCTTGGCCGGCGACTGGCCCGTCTCCGCCCGAAAGGCGCGGCTGAACTGGCGTGGGCTCAGGTTGGCGGCATCCGCCAGTTCTTCCACCGTCAGGGCGCTGCGCAAATGCTGTTTCGCGAAATCCAGCGCTTTCTGGATGCGGTCGGACTTGGGGTCCAGCTCCAGCAAGGCCGAGAACTGCGATTGGCCCCCGCCACGGCGGTGATAGACCACCAGCTTGCGGGCGACCGTGCGCGCGAGTTCGGGCCCCAGGTCTTTCTCGACCATCGCCAGGGCCAGGTCAATGCCGGCCGTCATTCCGGCGGAGGTCCACACATGCCCGTCAATGATGAAGATCCTGTCCCCCTCCACTTTCACCAGCGGATAGCGGTTTTTTAGCTCGCGGGCATAAGCCCAATGCGTTGTCGCCCGCCGGTTGTCCAGAACGCCGGCCTGGGCCAGGGTGAAGGCGCCGACGCAGGGTGCGGCAACCCGCCTGGACGCCTGTACCGAGTGCCGCACGAAGTCCAGCAGCCCCGGTGTCGCCGGCTCGATCTGCGTGCCCGCACCAAAGACCACGGTATCAAACACCTTGGCGCCAAAGGCTTCGGTCTCCACCGCAAAGCCCGCCGAGGCGCGGACCGGGCCGCCCGCCTCGGACAGCAGGCTCACCTGGTAAATCGTCTTTTCGGCGGTGAGATTGGCAATTTCGAAGACCGTGATGGCGGCAAAGCCCATCACCTGGAAATTGGGATAGACAACAAAACCGAGGGTGTGCATGGGTTTGGGTCTTTCGGGCGGATACACAAAGACGGCAAAGGCGACGAGAACGGGCGGCAAAGCCATTATGTCCTAAAACGCTTGATATATGACATTCAAGACATGCCCGGGCGTCCTAACCTTCACAGAAGCGCCGTTCCTGGCGTTTAACCGAACGAATTGGAGAGAAAACATGGCCTCACAAACCCGCACCGAAGCCCACACTGAAACCCACCCCGGCACCGCGCTGATCACGGGAGCCTCCTCCGGCATCGGCGCCATTTACGCCGACCGCCTGGCCCGCCGTGGCCACGACCTCATTCTGGTGGCCCGCAACCGCGAACGCCTGGAGGCCCTGGCGCGGCGTATCGCCGACGAGACCGGCCGCACCATCGAGGTGATTGCCGCAGACCTGAACAAGACGTCCGACCTGGCGCGTGTCGAAGATGTGCTGCGCTCCGATGCCAGCATCACCCTGCTCGTCAACAACGCAGGCCTGGGCGCAACGGCGCCGCTGCTGGCCTCCGACATCGACAAGATGGCCGAGATGATCAGCCTGAATGTGACGGCGCTGACGCGGCTCACCTATGCCGCGGTTCCCGGCTTTGTCGCGCGGGGCGGCGGTTCGCTCATCAATATTGCGTCGATTGTCGGCATCGCGCCCGAGGTCCTCAACGGCGTCTATGGTGGCACCAAGGCCTTTGTGCTGGCGTTCAGCCAGTCGCTCAAGCATGAACTGGCGGACAAGAACATCCGCGTTCAGGCAGTCGCGCCGGGCGCCACCGCCACCGACTTCTGGGACATCGCCGGTACACCCATCCAGCATCTGCCCGGCGACATCGTCATGACGGCCGACGCCATGGTCGATGCCGCGCTGGCGGGCCTGGACATGGGCGAGTTCGTGACCATCCCTTCCCTGCCGGACATCGCGGACTTGCAGGCTTATGAAGCGGCCCGCCAAAAGCTGATGCCCAACCTCTCGAGGCAAGTACCGGCAGCGCGCTATCTCCGTTCCATCTCCGCCATGTCGAACGTGAGAGCGCACTGACAGCACTTTCCGCGTCCGTCTGAGCGGCCGCCCAGTGCCCCGTTCGCTGATCTCGGGGGCGTCCCCCCAAAACCCAGGAGGCCCGGAATCCCCTGGCCTTGTTTGCCCCGCGCCTGATGCGCTCCACCAGAAAGAATGAAATGAAGATTCAAAATTCCGTCGTGTTTATTTCCGGCGCCAACCGCGGTCTGGGCCTGGCTTTTGCCCAGGAGGCGCTCAAGCGAGGCGCCAGGAAGGTGTATGCCGGGGTGCGAAATCCCACGAACATCAACACGCCCGGCATCATCCAGGTCGAGCTCGATGTCAGCGACGCCGCTTCGGTCGCTGCCGCGGCAGCGCAATGCGGCGACACCACCTTGCTGGTCAACAACGCCGGGATCGCGCGCCTGAACAGCGGTGTGCTCGATGCGTCGATGATCAATCTCAGCCGCGAGATTTTTGAAACCAACTACTACGGGACGATCCGGCTGAGTCAGGCATTTGCCTCCATTCTGGCCAGCAATGGCGGTGGCGCGGTCATCAATGTGCTGTCGGACGCGACATGGTTCGCACGCCCGATGCTCGCCGCGTATTCCGCTTCGAAGTCCGCCGTGTGGAGCTTCACCAACGCCCTGCGCATTGAACTGCGCAAACAAAATACCGCCGTGCTTGGCCTGCATGTCAGCTTCATGGACACCGACATGACCCACGGCTTCGACATGAAGAAGACCAGCCCCCAGCAGGTAGCCGAGGCGGCGCTCGTGGGCATTGAGGCCGGCAAGGAAGAAGTGCTGGCGGACAGCTTCACCCAGGAAGTAAAACAAAGCCTGTCCACCGACACGGCCCTCTATCTCAATCCGCCCGAGATTGCTTAAGCGCCCGTAAGGGACCGTAAGGGGCAGTTGTTCAGATGGTTCCTGCCCTCACTTCCCTTCGTGCACGGCCTTGATGAGGTTGTCGCGCAGCGTGGCGACGGCGTTCTGCATTTTGGGGAACTCTTCAGCCGTCAGGCCGGAAGCCTTCACCAGGTTCATCCCCAAACCTTTTTCCCGCAGGCGCCGACCGGCATCCGTCAGGCTGACCAACACCCGGCGCTCATCTTCGGCATGCCGTTGCCTGCTGAGATAACCCATCGCTTCCAGCTTCTTGAGAATCGGCGTGAGGGTGTTGGATTCGAGAAAGAGCTTTTCGCCCAGGCCGCTGACGGTCTGGTTGTCTTCTTCCCACAGCGCAATGATCGTGATGTATTGCGTGTAGGTGAGGCCGAGCTCCTCAAGGATCGGCTTATAGGCCCGGCCAAAGGCGAGATTGGCCGAATAGATCGCGAAGCACAGAAAGTCAGCGAGCTTCGGGTTTGTCTGGGCTGTTTCGCTCGCCGGGTTCGCCGGAGCAACAGCATTCCCGGGAGTCCCTGGATCTCCGGGATTTCCGGGCTTGGTGGCGTTGGCGGGATGGGTGAGATTCATGTGCGTCCTTGATAGGCATGGCCGAAGTCCGGCAAGCCCCAATTATATCGAATGCGATTTAATCGCACGACTTGACATTTACCGATCCTCACGTATTATTCATCGTATCCGATTTAATCGGATACGCTTTAAGACCCCATCCATCTCCCCATACATCTCTTCAATAAGGAAATTCACATGACCGTCACCCAAATCGAAAAAGTTCTGTACACCGGCAAAACCCACACCTCCTCGGGCGGGCGCAGTGGCACGTCCCGCAGTTCGGATGGTCGCCTGGACATCCAGCTTTCGCCTCCTGGCAGCGCGGGCAACGGCACTAACCCCGAGCAGCTGTTCGCCGCCGGCTGGTCGGCCTGCTTCATTGGTGCCATGGGCCACGCAGCCCGCAAACTGGAAGTCACGCTCCCGGCTGACCTGGCCGTCGATGCTGAAGTGGACCTGGGCACCGCAGGCAGCGCCTACTTCCTGCAGGCGCGTCTCAACGTCAGCCTGCCAGGCCTGGACGCCCAGGTCGCGCAGGCACTGGTGGACGCCGCGCACCAAACCTGCCCGTATTCCAAAGCCACACGGGGCAATATCGGCGTCGTGATCAACCTGGTCTGAGCCA
The DNA here is from genome assembly GCF_056401235.1 of Polaromonas sp. P4_F9. Taxonomy (NCBI): domain Bacteria; kingdom Pseudomonadati; phylum Pseudomonadota; class Betaproteobacteria; order Burkholderiales; family Comamonadaceae; genus Polaromonas; species Polaromonas sp. P4_F9. Next base: position 19,012 of record NZ_JBFUJT010000042.1, read on the forward strand.
GACCGGCATGGTTACCGAAGCGTTTTACTAACTACTAACTACTAACTACTAACTACTAACTACTAACTACTAACGAGGCACTCCGACGCCTCTGAGTCCCCTCCTCCTTCGGGGTGAGCCGGTCCGGCCCTCCGTCCCGACGGGCATATCGGCCCGCAGGCTTCCAGGCCTGCGGGCCATTTTTTGGCCCGCCGCCTTTTCGGGTAGCATGCAACAACCTGTAACACCTAACTCTTTTCCCGCGGGGTTTGCGATGAAGGCCTTCATGCGGCCTTTCGCGATGCCGGATCGCCAGCAGACCCAACCCGACCAATCCCATGAAAAAAACCAAAAATGGGGCGTGGCTACGCCGTACCCGCGCACTCTGGATAGTCGCCGCCTTGTCAGCTGCCGGACTGGCCGCACAGGCGGCCGATGAGGCGGGCGGCAGCGGACCGCGTTTTGCCATCTCGCGCTTCGCCGTAGAGGGAAACAGCCTGCTGCCGGGCGCCGAAGTTGAAGGGCTGCTCGCGTCCTTCGCCGGCCCTGAACGCAGCTTCGGCGATGTGCGGCGCGCGGCGGAGGCACTGCAGCAGGCTTACCGCCGGCGTGGCTACAGCGTGGTCCTCGTGCAGTTGCCCGAGCAGGAACTCGCCCAGGGCGTGGTGCGCATCAAGGTGATCGAGCCGCGCATCGGCCGCACACAGGTGGAGGGCAACCGGCTGTTTTCGACCGCCAACATCCGCGCCAGCCTGCCTGCGCTGCGCGAGGGCACCATACCCAACATGCGGGACATTTCGGCCAGCCTGAAGGTGGCCAACACCAACCCGGCCAAGCAGATCACATTGGCGCTGCAGGCCGCCGAGCAACCTGATGCGATCGATGCCGTGATCCGCGTGACGGAAGAAGACAAGCCCTGGCGGATCGGCCTGACCGCCGACAACTCCGGCAACGTCGAGACCGGCCGCACGCGCCTGGGCGTACTCCTGCAGCATGCCAACCTCTGGGACCTGGACCACGTGATGACCTTGCAGTACACCACCTCGGCCGAAGAGCCGTCGAAGGTCAACGTGTTCGGCGTGGGGTACCACGTGCCGCTGTATGCGCTGGGCGACTCGATGGATTTCTTTGCCAGCCACTCGGACGTGGACTCCGGCACGCTGACGGCCGGTGTGCTGAACCTGCAAGTCAGCGGCAAGGGCAATGTCTTCGGTGCGCGCTACAACCACAACCTGCCGCAGCGGGGCGACCTGAGCTCCACGCTGATCTACGGCGCCGACTGGCGGGCTTACAAGAACAACATCGACCTCGGCGGCTTGCAGCTGGGCGATGACGTCACAGTCCATCCGCTATCGCTCACCTATGCCGGCCAGCTGGCCCTGCCCTCCGCCATGCTGGGCGTCCAGCTGACGGGCCTGCAAAACATCCCCGGCGGGACGAACGGCCGTGACGCGGACTTCAGCCGCCAGCGCGTCGGTGCGTCGGCCAGCTACCGCGCCCTGCGCTACGGCTTGGGCTACAACCAGCGGCTGCAAGACGATTGGCAGTTGCGCCTGCAGTTCAACGGCCAGGCCACCCGCGCCGCACTGGTGCCCGGCGAGCAGTTCGGCGCTGGCGGGGCGAGTTCGGTGCGCGGCTTCAGGGAGCGTGAAGTCGCCGGCGACCAGGGCCAGTTTGCCAGCGCGGAAATCCAGACGCCCAACTGGTGCCCGGCCACCGCAGCCATCGCGGTGCAATGCCGCGCGCTGGCCTTCGTCGATGCGGCCCGCGTTTCGCGCAACAAGGCCCTGCCCGGCGAAGAGCAGCGCACCTCCATTGCCAGCGCGGGCCTGGGTCTGCGCTTTGCCCTGGACCGGCGCGCCAGCCTGCAGGTGGACTACGGCCGCGTGCTCGACGGCGGCGGCTCCCGCGCGGCCGGCGACAGCCGGGTGCACGTCGCCCTGACCCTCTCCTACTGACATGACCCAAAGGAAACGCAAGTGAAAACAACCCACGCACACCCTGCACGGGCCTTGCTGGCGGCCCTGGTCATGTCCGCCTGCGCGGCCGGCGCCGGCGCCCAGACCGTCATCAATGGCCAGGCCAGCTTCCAGCAGCTTGGCAATGTCCGCACGATCACCAACACGCCCGGCACCATCATCCAGTGGCCCGGTTTCTCGATCGCGGCGGGCGAGGTCACGCGCTTCGTCCAGCAAAGCGCCACGAGCGCGGTGCTCAACCGCATCACGGGCCAGGAACCTTCGCTGATCCTGGGCGCCCTGCAATCGAATGGCCGCGTCTTCCTGATCAACCCCAACGGCGTGCTATTCGGCGCCGCCTCGCGGGTAGACGTGAACGGGCTGGTGGCCTCGAGCCTGGCGATCTCCAACAGCGACTTCCTGGCCGGCAAGATGAATTTCAGCGCCGGCACCGTGGCGGGCCGCGTCGCCAACCAGGGCCGGATCTCGACACCCGGAGGCGGCCAGGTGATCCTGATCGCGCCGCAGGTCGAGAACAGCGGCCTCATCCATTCGCCCGGCGGCGACATCGTGTTGGCCGCGGGCCGCAGCGTGAAGCTGGCCGACAGCGAGAACCCGGCCGTGCACGTGGTGGTCAGCGCGCCGCAGGACCAGGCCGTCAACCTGGGCCAGATCGTGGCGCAGAGCGGGCGCATCGGCATCTACGGCAACCTGGTCAACCAGCGCGGCCTGGTCAGCGCCGACACGGCCGCGGTGGGCGCCAATGGGCAGATCGTGCTCAAGGCCAGCGGCGACCTGCTGCTGGAGGCCGGCAGCCTGACCAGCGCGAGCGGCGCCGGCACTGGCACCGGCGGCACGATCCATCTTCTGGGTGAACGCGTGGGCCTGACGGGCAACGCCCGCGTGGACGCCAGCGGCGAGTCCGGCGGCGGCACCGTGCTGGTCGGCGGCGACTTGCGCGGCCAGAACCCGGCCATCGCCAACGCGAAGCAGGTCTACATTTCCAGCGACGCCACCATCAGCGCCGACGCCCTGGCGTCCGGCAACGGCGGCACGGTGATTGCCTGGTCCGACGGCACCACGCGCGTCTACGGCAGCATCAGCGCCCGGGGCGGCGCGCAGTCGGGTGACGGCGGCTTCATCGAAACCTCGGGCCACACGCTGGACATGCGGGGCCGCGTCGACACGCGCGCGCCGAATGGCCGCACCGGCACGCTGCTGCTGGACCCGACCAACATCTACATCGCGAACGACCAGACCAGCGCCACCAGTGCGGGCATGGTGGGCAGCGACACCTCGGCCGAAATCTTCGTCGCCAGCGGCGCCGTGAGCGATTCGCTGCTAACCGTCGGCACTTTGCAGGCCGCGCTTGCCAGCAGCATGGTGGTCGTCACCACCGACAACGCGGCGGGCACGGGCGCCGGCATCATCCAGGTGGTCGACCCCGTGACGTGGACCAGCGACACGAGCCTGACGCTCAACGCCGCCGCGGGCATCAACATCAACGGCGCCATCAGCGGCGGGCCCGGCAGCCGGCTCCAGCTGCGCACGGCTACGGGTGACATCAACCAGACGGCACCCATCACTGTAGTGACGCTGTCGGCCCGCGCGGACGCCGGCTCCGTCAACCTCACCAACGCGGGCAACCAGGTGCAGCAGCTGGCCGGCTTTGCCAATGGCGCCGGTGGATTCAGCTTCCGCAATAACAGCACGCCGCTGCTGATCGGCCTGGCTGGTCCGGAAAGTGGCATCACGTCGCTCGGCAGCGGTGCAATCAACATCAACACGGCAGGCGACCTCATGCTGCTCAGCCCGGTGAGCTCGCAGGCGGGCGACATCGTGCTGGCCTCCGGAGGCACCTTCGTCAACCAGTCGACCGTGAGCGCCACCAGCGGCCGCGTGACGGTGCAGGGCACCGTACTTCAATCTTCCCTGGCCGACTGCACCGCCAACCCGGCGCTGGACGGCTGCGCCGCCATGCTGCCGACGCTGGCGCAATGCACCAGCACACCCTCGACCGCAGGTTGCTCTGCCGTGCTGCCGACCCTGGCGCAATGCACCAGCACGCCCACGGCCGCGGGTTGCTCTGCCGTGCTGCCGACCCTGGCGCAATGCACCAGCACGCCCTCGGCCGCAGGTTGCTCTGTCGTGCTGCCGACCCTGGCCCAATGCATCAACGCACCCACGACCGCAGGTTGTTCCAACGTACTGCCGACCTTGGCGCAATGCACCAGCACACCCTCGGCCGCAGGTTGCTCCGTCGTGCTGCCAACCCTGGCTCAATGCACCAGCACGCCCACGATCGCGGGTTGCTCCGCCATCCTGTCGGCAACCCAGACCAGTACCAACACGCCCGTGTTCCAGGCTTTGAATACGACGGTCAACACCATCAACGCCAGCAGCACCATGCTGCTGACCCAGCTGACCACTACATCGCCTGCCGTCGCATTTCTCGACACAAAGAAGACTGACACAAAGACGACTGACACAACTGACACGAAGACGGCCGACACAAAGACGGACAAGAAGAGCGATGACTCCGACAAGCCGTCCGTGGTCAAAAACGAATCGGCGGTCAAGAAAATGTATTGCAACTAACCGGGGCTGACCATGAACCACCATTCCCCTGCCATTACCTCCATTACCTCCCTCCTGTTCGTGCTGTCGCTCTTCGGGGCCCAGGCGGCCTACGCCGGCACGCCGGCCGGCGAAGTGACCCAGCTCAGCGGTTTCGTCATGGCCGTCAAGGCAAGCGGTGCGCTGAAAGTGCTCTCGCCACAATCCGTGGTCGAAGCGGGCGACACGCTGATGAGCGAGGAAAACACCTACGTTCGCATCGGCCTGGCCGACGGCCGCCAGGCCGTGCTGGGCCCGCAGACGCGGCTGACCATCACCAGCGCAACCGCGCTGAGCCTGGCGACCGGCCAGCTCCAGGTGCTCGCCGGCGCACAGCCCGGCGCCGGCCGCCTGAGCATCGAGGCGGGTGAAACCACCGTGGACGCCGGCACGGCCAGCTTCAACCTCTTCTACCGGCCGGACCCGGCCGCCGCCCTCGCGCAGCGTGCCTATGCACGGGCCAGCCTGGCCTCGGCCGCCAGCCCCGTGCAAAGCGATGCCGGGACAGCCCTGCCCGTCTGGGAGATGGTTGCGCAGCTCTCGCCCTCCTTACCCAAGCCCGGAACAGCGCCCTCCCTCTCGCCAGGCCTGTATGTGCACGTGATCGACGGCCTCATCCAGATGAAGAACCCAGCGGGAACGCAAAACTTTTCGGCCGGGCAGTTTGGTTACACCCCCTCCTTCAAGCAGCCGCCGGTCATTCTGCCGGTCAACCCGGGCATGCAATTCACCCCGCCGCCGGCGTTTTCGGCCTCGTCGATGAGCCGCACCTCCGGCTCCATGGGCGGCAACAAAAGCAACACCGTCGACTGCGAAGTGCGCTGACCTCCAAAGAAAATCCCCGGCGCACATCGCGCCCTGCCCATGCTCGAGGGGGCTGCGCGCACCGTAGTGCTCGGGCATGCGGATGACAGGCAGGGTCCGCCAACGACCATAAGGTCGTCGCGCTTGACGAACAGACGCGCGCCTCGCAGCATGTTGCCCAGCGCGGCTTTTATCCTGCGCAGGGGCTGGGTTGATGTCGCGCCGTCGATCAACCGGACACGTCGGTCCCCGCTGACAGTGGCCTCGGCCTCCAGGTCATCGGCTCGGGGCCGCGGCAGGGCTAGCCTGTGCCGTCCTTGCGGATGGCGGTGGTGGTGCGACCGCCAAAGCCCCAGTTGTCGGTATCGACTTCCTCGATGGCGATGTGAGTCCACTCCGGCGGCTTGTGCAGCACGCGCTCCAGGGTTTCGGTCACTTCCTTGATGACCTGGGCTTTCTGCTCGGGGGTGGTGCCTTCACGGGTGATGCGGATGCTGACGAAGGGCATGACAGGGGCTCCTATAGGGTGTACCGGGATGTACTGGCTAAAGAAATGGAAATGAAATGGCAATGCGCGGGTTGTTGTTCGGCATCCCGGCTGCGGCCGAAGACAGGATCCGGTCGCAACTGGAGGCCCATTACTTGCCGGCACTCGCGCCGCCGTCGACTGGCAGCACCACGCCGGTGACGTAGTCGGACTTCGCCAGGTAGAGCACGGCCTCGCCGATTTCGCTGATCCTGGCGATGCGGCCCAGCGGGTGCATCTGGCCCAGTGCGGCGTGGGTCTCGACGGGGTGCATCGGGGTGGCGACCACACCGGGGGCGACTGCGTTGACCGTTACGCCGTACGGCGCCAGCTCCAGCGCCAGCGCGCGGGTAGCCTGGTTGATGCCGCCCTTGAGGGTCACGGCCAGGAGCGCGGGGACGTTACTGGCGGGCTGGATGGCCAGCGAAGCGGTGATGTTGATGATCTTTCCCTGCTTGCGCCCGGACATGTGCTTGGCCGCTTCCTGCGACGGGTACAGCACACCCTTCAGATTGGTGGAGATCTGCTCTTCCACCTCGGCCGGCGTGAACTGGATGAACGGCTTGGCGGTGAAGATGCCGGCATTGTTGACCAGCACGTCGACCTTGCCAAACTTCTCGATGGCTTGCTCGAACACCTCCCGGGCCGACTCGGGTTTGCCGACGTCGCCAGCAACGCCGAGGAAGCGGTCGCCCGCATTCAACTGGGCTGCGGTAGCCCGCAGACGCTCTGGCGAACGGCCGGTGCCGACCACGTTGTAGCCTTCCTTCAAAAAGGCCTCGGCCAGGCCCAGGCCGATGCCGCTGGTGGCGCCGGTGATGACGACGGTTTTGTCTGATTTGCTCATGGATGCACCTCTGCGAAATGGGGGTTGAAAAACGATCTGGATGAGGCCCCGGGTTTGAGCAGAGAACTCGCTTCCGGGCCTGCAGCAACTGTATTGCTGCTGCCCGAATCAATAAACTGGCTTTGCTACACTTGTATTGATACATCATGTAATCAATCATGAAGCGGCAATGAAGCAGCATGAAGCGTCACTTTGACAACGTCCTCCTGGGGAGCATCGAACTGTTCTGCCTGGCCGCGGAGACCGGCAGCTTCACGGCGGCCGCTCTCGCCGCCAGCGTGACGCCCGCCGCGGTGAGCCGCTCGGTGTCGCGCCTGGAGAAAAGACTGGGCGTGCGCCTGTTCGTGCGCTCGACGCGCAGCATTCGCCTCACCGAAAGCGGCAAGACCTATTTCGAGCAGTGCCGCCAGGCGCTGAACCAGTTGGTCGACGCCGAGCGCAAGGTCACTGGCGAACAGGTGCAGCCGGCCGGCACCCTGCGCATCAGCGCGCCGACGACGTACGGCCACCACCGCCTTCTGCCCTTGCTGCCGGCGTTCCGTGCGAAGTACCCCCTGATCAAGGTGGAGGTGCACATCAGCAACCGCAACATTGACCTCCACGACGAGAACTACGACCTCGCCATCCGCGTCCGCACCCAGCCGGATTCGACCATGACCGCGCGCCTGCTGGAGGATGCGCCGCTGGTGGTGGTCGCCAGTCCCGCCTACCTGAAGCGCGCGGGCGTGCCACAGAAGCTCGCCGACCTGGAACGGCACGATTGCATCCAGTTCGACTTGCCGAGCAGCGGAAGGCGGATTTCATGGCTGTTCCACGAGGACGGCCACGAGAAGGAGATTTTCACGACCGGCAACTACGCATGCTCCGAGGATGTGCTCGGCGGCGTGACCCTGGCGAAGGCCGGCGCCGGCCTGTTCCAGACCTACAGCTTCATCGTCGAGAAAGAACTTGCCGACGGGAGCCTGGTAGAGGTGCTCCAGTCGTTCGGCGGGCGTTCACGTCCCTACAGCCTGCTGTATCCGCATGGACGGCTTTTGCCCTCGCGCGTGAGGGCATTCATCGACTTCATCACTGAACGCCTGCAGGATAAGGCGGCTGTCACGCTGCCGCCAAAGCCGTCACAAAAGGCGAAGCACTCACCCTCGGCCAAACTCGTCTGATATTCGGCCAGCCATCCTCTCTCGGTGCACGGTGGAAGCGCCGAAAGGGCTCAGCTGAGATCCCGGGCGCGCAACTGAATCCGTAAACGGCATTCCAGCCGCTGCCCCGGCGCCAGCGTTTGCCAGCCGGTGCCTGCGTACCCCTGTTGCGCCAGATGCGCTGCATTGGACACATGCGACACGGGTTCGACGCAGAAATATTGCGCGCCCGACGGACGATGCAGCACCAGGTGCTGCATCGGGCTACTGGCGGTCATCTGGATGGTCGCGCCATCCGCCGCGGCCAGGGTGGCGCTGCCGTTCCATTCGCTGTAGTACTGGGTCAGTTCGGCGTCGGCCACTTCACGCGGTTCGGCATAGTCGTCCATTGCGCCGGCAGGCCGCGGTGCGCTGCCCAAAAACTGCGCGTCGGGTGGCCAGATGGTAGGCGCGCTGAAGCCGACGCGGTGCGCAAACCGGCTTGGAAAGTAGGGGTGAAAACCGATGCCGCAAGGCATGGGCGCGTCATCTGCATTGGTCACGTGCATGTGCAGGGTGAGGCCTTCATGGTCAAGCGTGACCGTGTGCCCGGCGCGGTAAGACCATGGCCAGCCGTCCTGATTTTTTTGGTGGTCATAGGCCATGGTGGCACTGCTGGCGTCGTGCTGCGTCAACGTCCACGGGTGCTGCTGGCTGCCGCCATGCAAAGCGTGACGTTCGCCGGGATGCAGTGGCAACTGCACGGTGCGGCCCGGCCAGGCGAAGCTTCCGTGCTGGATGCGGTTCGAGTACGGCATCAACGGGTAGAGGCCGGCCTTGGGCCAGGAGGTGCTTTCAAAACCGGTGGTGCGCACCGCATCGCTGAGCGGCACCAGCCAGTCGATAGTTTGGCCTGTTGCGGCATCGGATGAAAACAGGCGCGAGATGCGCCCGCCGCCGGCAGGTGCCAGCACCGCATGCAGCGTGCCATGGTGCAGGCGGGTTTCAGGCAGAACTTGCAGATGCATCATGGCGTCACTTCATAGCGAGCTACTTATAGCTTATAGCTTGCTGCTGCGAATCGTCACGTCCGGCCGCTGCAACAAGGCCGGCGCCAGGGCGAGACCCAGTCCGGCGCCCGCTGGTACCGTGGCAAAGCCGTCGCGCACTTCCGGCAGTTGTGTGACCAGATCGCGGTACCAGCCCGAGAGGTAGGCGCGTACGACTTCCTGCAGCACGACGTTGGGTGTACTCATCGCCAGATGGAGCGAGGCGGCCAGCACCACCGGCCCGGTGCAGTCGTGCGGCGCGACCGGCTTGTGAAAGGCTTGCGCCATGGCGGCAATTTTTTTAGCCTCGGAAATCCCGCCCACCCAACTCAGGTCCAGCATCACATAGTCGACCGCATTGTTATTCAGCAAGTGCAGAAAAGGCTGCAGTGTGGCCAGGGTCTCGCTGGCGCAGACCGGGATGCGCACACGCGAGCGGTACTCGGCGATGGTGTCCAGGTTGGTCATCTGGATCGGGTCTTCGGCCCAGTAGGGCTTGAACTCTTCCAATGCCTGCGCGATACGAACGGCCATTGGCAAATTCCACATCGAGTGGAACTCCACCATGATGTACATTTCCTCGCCCACGGCGCGGCGGATTTCACGAAACGGCCGAAGCGCGGTGTCCAGGTCTTTGGCCGAAATGGACTGCCCCCGGCTGGCCATCGCAAACGGGTCAAACGGCCAGATTTTCATGGCCTTGTAGCCTTCGGACAGCAGGCTTTCGGCAAGTTGTGCGGGACGTTTGACGAAAGCTTCCTGATCTTCGTACGGGCCTTCGGGTGCGAGCTCTGCGCTGCCGTCGGTGACCACGCGGCGCTGGCTGGCCTTGTTGTAGGTGTAGCCGGCGCAGGTGTTATAGACCGGCACGCGGTCGCGCACGGCGCCGCCCAGCAATTGGTACAAGGGCTGCCGGGTCACCTGACCCAGCAAGTCCCACAGCGCAATGTCGACGGCCGATGCGGCGCGGGTCTCCACGCCGCTGCTGGCAAAGCCGATGTAGCCGTGCAGCAGGTGGTGGTGATGCGCCTCGATGGCCAGCGCATCCTTGCCCAGCAGGTAGGGCGCGGTCAGCTCGTGTATTTGCGCCTGCACCGCCTGCGCGCCGCGAAAGGTTTCACCGAGGCCGACCAGGCCACTGTCGGTGTGAATTTGCACCCATGTGATGTTGGGGTAGGCGGCCACATGAACCGTGTCGATTTGTGTGATTTTCATAAAGGTGCCAGGGCGCTTCAGGGCGTTTCAGGCCGTTTGAGGATGCTCTTTGACGCGGCTGACCAGCTGGGTCGGATTCACGAACTGCAGCGCAATCAGCAACCATACCAGCGTGATGACCATATAAATAATGGCCATGGCGTCCACCGACTGGGGTGCGCGTACGCCCGCTGCAAATACGGCGTAATACAGCGCGACCACCAGCGTCTGGGAATCAGGCCCGGCCGTGAGAAACGTCAGCTCGAACATGCCAATGGTTCGCACCAGCACCAGAAGCGACGCGGCCAGAATACCGGGCGCCAACAGCGGCAAGAGCACATGCCAGAACAGCTTGAAGGTACTGGCGCCAAAGACGCGCGCGGCCGACTCCAGGTTGCCATCAATCTGCTCGATAAATGGCGTCATGACCAGAATCATGAAAGGCACGGCCGGAATCATGTTCGACAAAATAACGCCAAAAATGGTGCCTGCGATATGGGCCTGGTACATCACGGTCGCCAGCGGTATGCCATAAGTGATCGGTGGCACCATCAGCGGCAGCAGAAAGAGGCCCATCAACAAGCGCTTACCGCGAAAATCGCGCCGCGCCAGCGTGTAGGCAGCTGGCACGCCGATCAGGATGGAGAGGAAGACCACGGCGGCGACCACCTCCACCGTGACCCACAGCACGCTGCCCAGCTGGAATTCATTCCATGCGGTGAGGTACCAATTCAGCGTATAGCCGTCGGGCAGCCAGGTACCCAGCCAGCGGAACGCGACCGAGCTGGTGGTCACCGCGGCGATCATCAAGCCGACGTTGATGAGGAAGAAAGTCATGGCCAGCGCGATCAATGCTTTCCAGAGCTTGGTCAGGAGCTGGTTGGCGCCCGTGTTGTTCAGCGTCATGTCAGCCCTTCCCGCCCGTGACCGGGCCGCGATAAAACATGCCGCGCGCGCTCAAAATGGCGACCACGACCACCAGTTGCACAAAGCCCATCACCATCGCCACTGCGGAGGCCATCGAATAGTCGTACTGTTCAAAGGCAGCTTCATAGGCCGCAATCGAAATCACCCGTGTTGCACCCGCCGGAGAGCCCAGCAGCACGGCCGAGGGAAATACGGAAAACGCCTGCACAAATGACAGCGCAAACGCCATCGCCAGGCCCGGCACCAGCAGCGGCAGGTAGATGTGGCGGAACTGATTCCATGGCGATGCACCCAGCGTGGCGGCGGCGCGCGGCAGTGTCGGGTCAATGCCGGTCACATACGACAGCGTCAGCAGAAAAGCGAACGGAAAGCCCGAAATGACCAGCGAGATCAGCACGCCCCAAAAGTTATGCGTCAGCCGGATCGGCCCTTCATAGAGGTGAAAAAACTGCAGCGCCTGCGACAGCCAGCCCTTGGGGCCGAAGTAGCCCAGCATGCCCTGGGCAATCAGCACCGTGCCCAAGGTCAGCGGGATCACGAGCAGCGTGGTGATCCATTTCTGGTAACGGCTTTTGATGCGCATCTGGTACGCAATGGGCAGGGCCACGCCCAGGTTGATCACCGTCGCCGGGACGGAAAGCTTGAGCGTGGTGCCAATGGTTCCCCACAGGTTGTCCGTGGTGAAAAATTTGCTGTAGTTGGCGAGCCAGCCCCCCTCCATGGGCCGAAAAGACAGTTGCAGACCATATAAAAAAGGATAGACAAACAGCACCACCATGAACAAGGTGGCCGGCAGCAGCAGCAACATGGAGCCGTCGAATCCGGCGTTGCCGGAGGACGCTGGAGAAGACCGGCCGGCCATCATGCGGCGCCAGCTTCATCATCCGGATAAGCCAGCGCTTTGTCCGGGTCAACCGAGAGCACCACTGATTCGCCATTTTGCAGACGTGCGGTGGTGCGCACAATCAGCGGCAGGCCGCTGGAAGTTCGCACGTCGACGATGTTGTCGTGGCCGCAGTATTCAACGTTGGTCACCTCCACCGCAAAGGCGTTGTCGCCCACTGTCGGTACGATGTCGAATTGTTCAGGACGAATCGCCACCACCATGTTGCTGGTCGGGGCCTGCATGGAGCGCCCCTTAAGCGTCAGGCCATTGCTCCCAAGCTGCACTGAATTCCCCTGCGCGCTGCGCACCTGCATGGGCAGCAGGTTTCGGTAGCCCATGAACCGGGCGACGTGCAGGTTGGCAGGCTGGTTGTAAAGCTCATGCGGCGAAGCAATTTGCTGCGCCACGCCGTCTTTCAGGACCACCACGCGGTCAGCCAGTGACAGCGCTTCATCCTGGTCATGGGTGACGTAAATCGTGGCCCGGCCGAGTTCCTTGTGGATACGGCGGATCTCGGCGCGCATTTCCACGCGCAGCTTGGCGTCGAGGTTAGACAAGGGCTCATCCATCAGCACCAGCGGCGGCTCGATCACGATGGCACGGGCAATCGCCACGCGCTGCTGCTGGCCGCCGGAAAGCTGGCCGGGCAGCTTGTTGGCATGCGCGTTCAGTTGCACCAGTTCAAGCGCACGACTGACGCGCAGTGCGGTTTCGCTGTTGGACACACCGCGCATCGCCAGACCAAAGCCCACATTTCGCGCCACTGTCATGTGCGGAAACAACGCGTAGTTTTGAAACACCATGCCAAAGCCGCGTTTTTCGGGCGGCAGCACATCGATGCGCGTGTCGTCCAGCCAGATGCCGCCATCCGACACCGGCAACAGCCCGGCAATGCAGTTCAGGGCAGTCGACTTGCCGCACCCGGACGGCCCCAGCAAGGCGATAAATTCGCCCCGCTGGATGGTCATGCTTAGCGCGTCGAGTGCGGTGAAGATCGGCGCGCCTTTGCCCAGGCCAAAGCGGCGCGTCATACGGTCAAGCCGCAATTCGGAGAAATTTGAGTGCATGGATAAGGGCGCGAAGGCCTACTTGGTTTTTTGCGAACCGATTTCCTGGTCCCAGCGACGGAAAGCGTCAACCATCGCCTTGGTTTCCAGCGGCTGTGCATGGGGGAACTGCGCCAGCCATTGGGCATACTCAGGCCGGCCAAATTCCTTGATCACGTCCTGGCTGGCTTGGGGCGCCAGCGACAGGGGCACATTTTTAACAGCGGGGCCGGGGTAGAAATAACCCTTGTCGTAGGTTATGGCCTGCTGCTGCGGTTTGAGCAGGAAAGCCATGAGGTCCAGCACGACGGCCTGCTTTTCAGGCGGCACACCCCTGGGAATGACGATGTAATGCGCATCATTGACCCAGGTCATGTTCTTGAAAGGCACCACGCCAAAATTTTTAGGCACGATGCCCAGGGCGCGTGGGTTGATGTCCCAACCGGTCACCGTCAGCGTCATGTCGCGCGAGCCTTCACCCAGCTCCTTCATCAGGGCGCCGGTGCCCGTGGGGTAGTACTCGATGCAGGAATTGAGCTCCTTCAGGTAGGCCCAGGTCTTGTCCCAGCCTTTCATCGGGTCAGACGGGTCCTTGTCGCCCAGCAAGTAAGGCAGGCCCATCAAAAAAGTGCGGCCCGGGCCGGAATTGGCGGGGCGGGCGTAAATCAGCCGATTGGGATTGGCCTTGCACCAGCTCAGCAATTCTTGCGGGGTGGTGGGCGGCGTTTTGACTTTCTCAGGGTTGTACTCGACCAGGGGGCCTGAAGGCATGAAGGTAATGACCATGCCGTGGTCCTTGGCCAACTCCTGCATCTTGGCGGCGTTGGGCTGGTAGTTGTCTTTCAACCCAGGAAACTTGTCCGAATAATTCGGGAAAAGCTTGACCCACAAATTCTGTTCCAGCCCGGCAGCAAGCGCGTCGGTGCCGACGATGATCATGTCGACGTCGCTGCGGCCGGCGCCTTGCATGGCCTTGACTTTGGCCGGGACTTCGGGTGCCGGCGCTTTGGTAAAGGTGAACTTTGACACCAGCTTCGGGTTTTGCGCCAGATAGGCATCTATGGCGCCTTGCGTCAGTGCCAGATTGCCGGCGGCATCCACCACATTGATGACTACGGGTGACTTGGGCATGGGCAGGCTCTGCGCCTGCACCAGCGCGCTGCTGGACAGGGCCATGCCCATCACTGCGCCCAGCAGGGTGCGGCAGGTGCGCGGAATGATCGAGGGATGCATCACGTTGTCTCCTGAAATAGTGGATTGAAGCGTCGCGATTTTGTAATACAACTTCTTTAGTTGTCAATCAACAATAGACTCACATCATGCGATTTCCAGCAGAAACACGAGGAACCAAGGGTAAATCCCGGGGTCTCCAGCGCTTCAGGCAAATTAATCTGACTGACAACAAGTAAAGTTGTCTTACAATTATTTTGCACAGTCTGGCTTTCAACTACTTTCAATCAATTAATACCGCAAGACCTCATGAATACATTTCCTTTGTCTGTCGAGGAGTTCTCCAGCTCGGTGCTGGCCGTGCCGCCGCTGGCGCGCCGGGCCGACCTGACGGTGGATGCAGAACAAAACCGCAAGTTGATCCGCCATATCGAGTCTGGCGGGCTGCGCACCCTGCTGTATGGCGGCAACGCCAACCTGTACCACACCTCGGTGCATGAATATGGCGACTTGCTGGCGCTGCTGGCCGACAGCGCGGCCGAAACGACGCGCGTGATTCCCGCCATCGGGCCCGACTTCGGCAAGATGATGGATCAGGCGCGTTTGTTGCGCGGCACGGGTTACCGCACAGCCATGGTTCTGCCGATGCAAGGCTTCACCACGCCGGAAGGTGTGGCCGAAGGCATCGCTCGCGTGGTGGACTTCATGGGCATGCCCGTCACGCTGTATCTCAAGAGCGAAGCAACGATTGGCATCGAGGCGCTTGGCCGGCTGGTCGACGAGGGGCGTGTGTTGGTCGTGAAGTACGCCATCGTTCGCCCGGACGCCGCTGACGACAACTACCTCAAGGCGCTGATTGAACGCATCACGCCGCGGCGCATTGTCAGCGGCATGGGTGAGCGGCCAACGCTGGTGCATATGGCCCAATTTGGCCTGGCTTCGTTCACGACCGGTTCCGGCTGTATCGCACCTGCCGCCTGCCAGCAGCTTTTTCAGACCTTGAAAGCCGGCAACCTGGCGGCTGCACGAGCTATTTATGACCGTTTCATGCCGCTGGAAACACTGCGCGACAGCATTTCGCTGATTCGAGTGCTGCACGACGCGGTCAGCTTGTCGGGTTTGGCGGATATGGGGCCGCACCTGCCGCTGCTTACCGCCTCGCCGGCCGATCGGCACGCGGAGATCCAGTCGGTCGCCCGTGAGTTACTGGATTACGATCAGGAATTTACGCGCACGCCTTAGCCACCATGAAGCATCTGCCAGCCAGTTCCCCAGCGACCGGTCTTGTTGACCGGGTGTATAGCGACATTTTGGGTCGTATCGTGGCAGGAGAACTTGTGGAAGGCCAGAAATTGCCAACGGAGCTTGCACTCACCACACGTTTTTCCACATCACGCCCGACCGTCCGCGAAGCACTGTCCCGCCTGCGCGCAGACGGCATTATTGCCACCCGCCAGGGCTCAGGTACGGTGGTGGTCCGTCGGCCCGACCCGGACCTGTCGCGCTTCACGCCACTGGAAACGATTTCGGACATTCAGCGCTGCTATGAGTTTCGCATCGTGATCGAGTCTCATGCTGCTGCGCTGGCTGCCACCATGGCCGATGAGGCGGACCTGGCCAACATCGAGCACAGGTTTCGCCAGCTCGATACCGTCATTACCGAACATGCGCTGGGTGTTCAAGAAGATTTCGACTTTCATCTGGCGGTGGCGCGGGCATCCAAAAACCAATTCTTTACCTCGGCCATCGGGTCGATACAGTCGCAGATTGTGTTCAGCATGAACCTGATGCGAAACCTCTCGCTGGTGAAGACCCTGGAGCGCCGCAAGCTGGTGCAGACCGAACATGAAGCCATCGTGCAGGCTCTGCGCCGCCGCGATGCAGCAGGTGCGGCTGCGGCGATGCGTGCGCATCTGGAAAACGCACGCGACCGGATGTTCGGGAAATGAGAGCCCGCGAGCTTGCAGCGGTCTGAAAAATTGCCCCTCCAGAACGACCCAGGAGCGGCCCAGGAGCGACGATCGTCAGGCAGCCAACGGACCTTTATTTAACCCGACGGATTCGTATGCGAGTGTGCCGACCTTCGCATCGGACCAGCTTACCAAGATTGATATGCAGGCCTCGTCCGATTCGAGGTCGAACTCAATATTTACTGGCGGACCCTTGCTCAGTCCTGCGCACGGTCTGGCTTTAGGCAGGCTTCTTCGCCAGGCGCATGGCATCCACGCTCCAGACGCCGGCACCTGCCACCGCGAGGAACAAAAAGACAAAGCAGAACAGCACGGCAGACTCACCCTGGTTGAGCATGGGCGACAACACAAAGCCCTTGGACGCATGGCCGATGAAGTAGGCAAACGCCAGCAAGCCAGACAACACAAAAGCCACGGGACGCGTGAACAAGCCGATCAACAGCAGCGCACCGCCAACGAGTTCAAGGACGCCTGCGGCACCGAGCATGGAAAAAATCTGCAGCCCGTCAAAAAAGGCCACATGAGGAAAGCCCAGCAGCTTGGCCGCGCCATGCTGAATAAGCAAATAAGCCGAAACTATGCGCAGGACTGAGAGTGCGCGTGCAGTGAATTCGTTGCTGTTGGCAAAAGTCATGGATTCCCTCCGTTAAAAAGGGAATCTGACAGGGGTGGATGAAAAAAGTTCAATACTGATTTAGAGCCGCGAACAAAACCCAGCGAAGCGGTCCTGGATAGGCGTGCCGCCGTAGACAGTGCTCTAGCACGGCAAGGCGGCACAACGACGCCAGGAGGGTTTTGTTAGCGGTTCTTAATTAAAACCGGTATCAGTTGATGCGTTCACGAGCGACAGACCACGAAATCACTTGCCTCAGCGTTCGTTCGATTCCTACTAAAACCCAGCGTAGTCGCACATCTGTCGTTTGAACGACAACGCTTTTAAGGGCTGGCAGCAGGTCCGAGCAATTAAGCCGGGCGCGGACCAGGTGCAAACAAGGCAAACCGCCTGCGGAGACCTTTAGATAGGGATTGCCTACCAGATCGCATTCAGCAGCCGCTGAATCCGCCGCCCAGAGCGGACATCCTGACTCCCCGCAACCGGGTACCCCTTCGCAGCCCTACACTCATGCAGCCAACTGTGTAATCGCATTGCGGCTGCCAGCCAGTTCGCGCAAGCGGAACTTCTGAATCTTGCCCGTGGCAGTCTTCGGCAACTCTGCAAATACCACGCGACGGGGACACTTGAAGTGCGCCAGGCGGTCACGACAAAATGAGATCACATCGGCCTCAGTGAGGAGCGGCGCATCCGGTTTGAGTTCCACGAAGGCACATGGCACCTCGCCCCATTTGTCGTCAGGCTGCGCGACTACCGCGGCATTCAGCACACCGGCGAGCCGGTACAGCACCTCCTCCACTTCTACCGACGATATGTTCTCTCCGCCAGAAATAATGACGTCCTTCGAGCGGTCCGTGATCTGCATATAGCCGTCCGGATGCACGACAGCCACGTCGCCCGTGTGGAACCAGCCGCCCGCAAAAGCCTTGGCGGTAGCACCAGGGTTTTTCAGATAGCCCATCATCACGGTGTTGCCACGTATCAGAATTTCGCCCGTGGCGACGCCATCTCTTGGTACGGGTTCGAGTGTGTCAGGGTCGGCAACCCGAAGATGCTCCAGGGCTGCTGCACGCACGCCTTGGCGTGCTTGAAGGCGACCTTGCTGGTCAGCGGGTAGCTCGTCCCATTCGGCCTGCCAGGCACAACTAACCGGAGTGCCGGAGATCTCGGTAATGCCGAAGACGTGGTCCACATCAAAGCCCATGGCCCTGACGGCCTCAAGAACCGTCGCGGGCGGAGGAGACCCGGCTGTCAATACACGCACGCGGCGCGGCAGCGGCCGGCGCTCCGTCTCCGGTGTACTCGCAATGCCAGCCATCACTATCGGCGCGGCGCAGAAGTGATCAACGCCGTGTTCCGAAATAGCCGTGAAGACATTAGCCGTCGTCACCTTGCGGAGGCACACATGCGTGCCTGCCGCTGCGGTGATCGCCCAGGTAAAACACCAGCCATTGGCATGGAACATCGGCAGCGTCCACAAATAGACCGGCGCGCGCGGTAGTGCCCAGTCGGTCATCTGCAGGAGACTCATGAGGTAGGTACCCCGGTGGCTTGGCACCACGCCTTTGGGGTCACCCGTCGTGCCTGATGTGTAGTTGAGCGCGATCGGTGCCCACTCATCAGTTGGCCAACGGCCGGGGAATGCCGGGTCTCCGCTGGCCAAAAATGACTCGTAATCGGTCTCGCCGATGGCAGGGCCGGCAGGCGCCTCGGGATCGTTGATGTCTATCACACGGGGTGGGTTGGGTACGCCTTGAAGAGCTTTAACTACCAGCGGAGAAAATTCACGATCCACCATCAACAGTTTGCACTCACCGTGGCGCAAGATGAACGCAATCCCGTCAGCGTCAAGGCGACAGTTGATCGCATTGAGAACGGCCCCTGACAAAGGAACGCCGAAGTGAGCCTCCAGCATGGCGGGCGTGTTCGGCGCGATGATCGACACCGTATCGCCAGCTTGTATTCCGAACTTGACGAGCGCGGAAGCGAGACGGTAACAGCGGTCGCGTGTTTCAGCCCAAGTCTGCCGGAAGGCTCCATGGATGATGGCGGTTCGATGCGGAAAAACGTCAGCGGTACGATCGAGAAAATTTAGCGGCGTCAGAGGTACATGGTTAGCGGCATTCCTGTCAAGGCCCTCTGCGTAGGCTTTTGCACTCATGACTCTGTCTCCTTATTTGTAGTTTCGTGAAAGGTGGTGAAATTGCTGACCACCTCACGGTCGGTAACGAGTGAGTTCTCAATGCGGCTGGGATCCGCGTAACCCAGGCTCATGCCGCAGACAAACATTTGCTGCTCCGGAATAGCCAACTCCCTGGAAATAATGCGGTGAAACGTGGTGAACGCCGCCTGGGGGCAGGTGTCAAGGCCGCGTGCCCGTGCAGCGACCATGATGCTTTGCAGGAACATTCCGTAGTCGATCAAACTACCCCGCCCCATGCCCCGATCAATGGTGAACATGAGTCCGACCGGGGCACCAAAGAAGC
This sequence comes from Polaromonas sp. P4_F9, assembly GCF_056401235.1. Taxonomy (NCBI): domain Bacteria; kingdom Pseudomonadati; phylum Pseudomonadota; class Betaproteobacteria; order Burkholderiales; family Comamonadaceae; genus Polaromonas; species Polaromonas sp. P4_F9. Next base: position 38,201 of record NZ_JBFUJT010000042.1, read on the forward strand.
GGTAGTTGCAGCCATGCTGAGCATGCATGCGCTCCTTGTCACTTTTCTGGATTCCAAGCAAGCCATACAAGTCCCAACCGACTTTGCGCCGCCTGTCGATGTAGGGGGAGATCCACTCTTGTGGGTAGTAGTCGTAGGGTTCGTCGAGTTGGGCCGCCAGCGATGGATCGTCATATATGTGCATGATCGCTTCACTCAAGCGCTGCTTTGCAGCCCCCATGACGACGTGAACATGCCAGGGCTGCGTATTCACCCCGGAAGCACAATACCGCGCCACATCCAGGATAGCCTCCACATCCGTGCGTGGAACTGGCGTAGGAAGGAAGGCGCGCGTGGCACGGCGTGTCACAAGTGCCCAATCAACAGCGCTTCGTAGCACGTCGGTCGGGATACTTGGCGGTGAGGCAATTCGGCTGCTCATACTCATCTTCCAGGCAAAAATTTAATCAACACGATCTGGTGTGTCGTCACCAAAATTCCATCGAAAACGTACGTGATTTGGTCCGAGAGAAAATTGTCGGAGAAATGGGTGGAAATGAATGTCCTCTGGATAACATTCCTGGCGACGCTGCCATTGCTGGTTAGTATTGCGATCGTTAGCAGTCCTGCCGCTACCCAGCATCGGATACTGCTTCGGGGTGATTGGACGGCCTTGCAAGCTGATCATTCATCGGTAAAACTTTCGATCGGTGGTAACGAAATGAATGCTCACCAGACAACACAACGCAACAAACTGCTGGAATTTCTCGCCTCGTCTCCATGGCGCGAGGGACTTTCCCAGGATCAGTTTGATCGTGTCTGTGGCGACGCCGTGACGCGCACCTTCACGGCTGGGGCTACGATTTGCCTTCGCGAATCACCCTCTGAGCACTGGCTGGCCGTCGTTGATGGCCTGGTCAAGGTTGACACGGTTTCCGCCGATGGCCGGGCGACGACGTTTGCCGGCGTTCCCGGCGGCGCGTGGTTCGGCGAAGGAGCCGTACTGAAAGGCGAACCGCGCCCGTATGCCGTCGTGGCCATTCGCGACAGCACGGTCGCTTTCGTGCCGCGGGCCACCTTTCTCTGGCTGCTGGATAACAGCCATTCGTTCAGCCGCTGGCTTATCGACCAACTGAACGCCCGTTTAGGCTACTACGTGGCGCTGGTCGAAGGCCTGCGCCTGGGGGATGTGAATACCCGGGTGGCGTACTGCCTGGCCGAACTCTTCAACCCACAGCTCTATCCGAACACGCAACTCCGCATAGACATTTCCCAAGAGGAGATTGGTCGACTTACCGGCATGGTGAGGCAGACTGCCTACCGCGCTTTGCATGAACTTGAAAATGCCGGCTTGATAAGGGTGCAATACGGATCGATCGAGGTAGTGGACCTCGAGGGACTGAAGAAGTATGCACTCGGTGTGTAAGTACCATGATCATGGAATGAGGGAATGCCGATCCAGGGCACCCGCCGCCACGGGCATGCTGCCATCGGTGCGCAGCCTGATCGACTACTTGATGATCCACTTGATGATCCACTTGCCGGCCCGCATCCAGGAAACCCAGATCCAGGGGCGAAGCTAGCGGGGGTACTCAGTGAAGGCAGCGCGGCGCAGGATCGCAGCCCACTCGCAAGTTGCCAAGGATGGCTGGCACCACTGGTTCTACGGCTGCGCGTTCAAGACGCGGAGCACGGCCGCATGCTCGACGGCCAAATCAGGTGACCCATGGAAATGGCGCATGTAGTGAGATGAAAAATCATCGACCGGCCCTTGCTCCTGCCCACCGTCCAAACGCAGCAACTGACGCGTTCGCTCCGCCACGATCACAGGCGCCATCGAGAGATCTCCCTTGGGGTCCAGTGCCTCGTCAAGCATGACGATCAAGCGACTCAGGGGCTCCAGCCACCGCATAGACTCCCCGAACGCAACCAATTGCAGGAAGTCGCCAGCTGACTGCCTGCCATGCACCTTTTCATACTCGCGTCGCTCGAGCTCGATCAAGGTGCGATGCAAGTCCAACAAGACTGAACGTAACAGCACGCATTGTTCGTCTCTGGCATGTGGTGTTTGAAGGCTCATGACGTTACCCAGGTTATGAGGTTATGTGCTTCCAATAGCGGTAACTTCGAGAATACCAGAGCAGATATCGGCTACAGCCTGGACAGATGACGCGTCATCTCTAAGCGGCCACCGCTGAAACTTCATGCCGACTGTATGCGCTTCGACTGAAATCTGGGTCATGTGGCCTGCGTGAACCTCGGGCAGCTGCTCGAGTCGGATAAACAGCTATGCGCGAGCCCGCGGTCCAGCTGGAACCGAGCATCGAGTTGGGCGGGATCCGTCACTTATTGCACTGAAAACGAGGGACCCCGCCTTGGAGGCGAAGTACGCCCCGGACAGATGCGTCAAGGGCCTGTTGAGTGGTTGTGACGGGCGCCGTGCTACGCGGCGGCGCTGCAGTGCGCCAGGAAGTCTGTGGTTGCGCGGCCCAGCCGCTTTTCGCGGTGCAGCACGATGGCGAGCTGGCGGCTTGCCCTGGGCAGGCGTGTTTGCAGTTCGACCAGGTGCCCGTCTGCCACACTTTGCGCCACCGCGTAGCGCGAAAGGCAGCCCAGGCCATCGCTTGCCGCCACCACGCGCTTGATCGCTTCGGTGCTGCCTAGTTCGAAGCCGACGCGCACCCGGTCGAGGTTTTTCAGCAACCATTCATCCGCGATCTGGCGCGTGCCGGAACCGTGTTCCCGCAGCACCCAGGTGGCGTCGGCCAACTGGCGGGCCGTCGCGCAGCGATTCGCCAGCGGATGACCCGGAGCCGCGAGGATCACCATTTCGTCATCCAGCCAGGGCCGCACGACCAGGTCGGCATGCGTCTGTGACCCTTCGACGAAGCCGATGTCGACGTCCAAGGCAGCTACCGCAGCTATCACGTCGCTGGTATTGCCTATGCGCAGATGGATCTGGCTCTTGGGGTGCAGTTGCGTCCATTGCGACACCAGGCTAGGCAACAGATATTCGCCGATCGTAAAGCTGGCAGCCACCCGCAAAGGTGCGGCGTGCTCGTCCGTGAACAGGGCTTGCACTTCGGCCGCCTGTTCGACCAGGGCCTGGGCCTTGGGCAACAGCGCGCGCCCGTTCTCGTTGAGCAGCAGGCGTCGGCCGATGCGGTCGAACAGTTCGACGCCGAGCGCGGCCTCGAGTTCGGCCAGCGAGGTGCTGGCCGCAGATTGCGAGCGTGCGATCCGGTCGGCCGCCGCACGTGTGCTGCCGCCGCGCGCCGTGGCCAGAAAAACTTCGAGCTGACGCAGGTTGAGGCGCAGGCGCTGGAAGGATTGCTGATTGAATTTATCGATCATTCTTAACGATATTATCCGCTTTTTTCTTTAATGACTTTTACCTATTATCTAATTCATTGAGGGCATAACCCTCCCGCGCGTACCCCACGCGCGCTGTTCGAAAGAGGTTTTCCTGTGTTCAATTTCCTGTCGCCAACGTCAGCCGCCGACTCGGCCCACCCCGCTTGGTTGCCGCAGCACCGGCTGCAACTTCTCCCGGGTATCGCCTTGTCTTGTGTGATTGCGATGGCCGCCACCCTGGTGTCCACTTTGCACGGCGGGCCCCAGTTTTTGTATGCGCTGTTCTTTGGTGTGGGATTTCACTACCTCAGCCATGACGCCAACACCAGGCCCGGCATCGAATTTTGCTCGCGTACCGTGCTGCGCCTGGGCGTCGGCCTCCTGGGTGCGCGGATCACGGCGAGTCAAATTGCGGGCTTGGGCTGGAGCACTGCGGCCATCGTCATCGCCGCTGTCGTGACCACGCTGCTGTGTGGGGTGCTGCTGGGACGTCGTCTGGGCATGAACCGCGCGCAAGCGGTGTTGTCCGGCGGTGCGGTCGCCATCTGTGGCGCGTCGGCCGCGCTGGCGATCTCGGCGGTGTTGCCGCGCAACAAGGACAGTGAACGCTTCACCCTGATGGTGGTGGTGACCGTGACCGTATTGTCTACCCTGGCCATGGTGATTTATCCGCTGGTTGCCAAGCTGCTGCACCTGCCGCCCGAGCTGGCTGGCCTTTTTCTGGGGGGCACTATCCACGACGTTGCGCAGGTGGTGGGCGCCGGCTACATGCTGAACCAGGAAACCGGCGACTACGCCACCATCGTCAAGCTGTTCCGTGTCTCCATGCTGGCTGTGGTGGTGGTGGTGGTGTCCAGTCTGTTCAAGCGGCAGCGCGAGGCGAGCGAGAGCACGTCCGCCGACGCCAAGCAGCCCCTGGTGCCGTGGTTTCTATGGGTGTTCGTCGGTCTGGTGATCATCAACTCCATGGGCGGCGTACCGGCGGCGGTGCAAACCGGCCTGAACGATGTCTCGCGTGCCTGTCTGGTCGTTGCCATTGCCGCGCTGGGCGTGAAGACTTCATTCAGGCAACTGGCCCGCGCCGGCTGGCGGCCCTTTGTGCTGCTACTGGTCGAAACGCTGTGGATGGCCGCATTTGTTCTGGCCGCCATCCTGTTGCGCCACTGAAAACGATGGCCTGCCCCGGTTTTTTCACGCACACTCTTGCCATGTTCGGGTGGCAACTCTCTCGCCTGAACGGCGAGGCCTCCCTGTGGTCCGACGTGCTCCCGGCACTTATGTGCAACGGCATCTTCCTGATGTTCGTGATGGCGACCACCGCCGGTCTCTGACCGTGACAACCCTTACCTGCGTTGGCTGGCTTGCTGGCCCAAATGCTCCTGCAAAAATTCGATAAAGCGCTGCGTCTTCGCCGGTAGCAAACGGGTTTCGGTGAGCGCGTAAACGGGAATCGGGTTGCCCTGCCACTCGGGCAGCACCCGACGCAGGCGGCCAGCCGCCAAGTCTTCGGCGGCAATCTCCTCGGGCAGCAGTATCACGCCCAGGTCCAGCGTCGCCAGACGCCGGAACATGCCGACGCTGTTGACCAGAAACCGCCCCCCGACTTCCACCTCGACGGTTTCTGCTCCACGATGCAGTGCCCACTTGCCGGCTTTGGGAAAGCCCAGGCACTCGTGCCGCGCCAGCTCGGCGGGATGCGTTGGCTCGCCGGAGAGCTCCAGGTAGCGCGGCGAGGCATAGACCTGCACCGACAGGCGGGCCAGCAGACGGGCAATCAGGTTTGAATCCGCTGACTCGCCCATGCGGATAGCCACATCGAAGGGTTCGCCGACCAAATCCACCCGCCGGGGCGTGAGGTCCAAATCAAAGGTGATGCCTGGGTAGCGGCGAGCGAACTCCGCCATCAGTGGCGCCATGTAGACGGTGGCAAAGTCCACCGGCAGTGACGCACGCAGCACGCCGCTGGGCTGCGCCAGCATCTCCCCCAACTGCTCGTGGGCGATCCGCGCTTCGTCGACGATGCGCCGGCAGCGCTCGTAGTAGATCTGTCCGGCTTCGGTCAGCTCGACCTTGCGGGTCGTGCGATGCAGGAGACGCAGGCCGATGGCCTTTTCCAAAGCGCTGATGCGCCGAGACAGCGTCGAGTTCGGCACCCCCGTGGCATCGGCCGCGCGCCGAAAGCTCCGCGTCTGGGCGACCTCCACAAACAAGGCCATGTCGTTCAGCAGTTCCATCTGGATTGCGCCATTTTTGGATCAATGATTGCCAGTTTACCGTCTTTATCTCTTCGGTAGATTAATCGAAGATGCGTCCATCGCATTCACATCCAAGGAATTGACCATGAACAAACTTCTCACCCCCGTTCGTATTGGCCGCTACATGGCGCCGAACCGTCTCGTCATGGCCCCGATGACCCGCTCACGCGCCGATGGCGATGGCGTTCCCAGCGACCTGACGGTCACCTACTACGCCCAGCGCGCCAGTGCCGGTCTGATCATCTCCGAAGGCGTGTTCCCTGCGGCCATGGGCAAGGGTTATGTGCACACACCCGGAATCGAAACCGAGGCCCAGGTCGCCGCCTGGAAGAAGGTGACCGAGGGGCCGTGCACGCCCGCGGCGGCCGCATCTTCATGCAGCTGATGCATTGCGGCCGGGTCTCGCATCCCTCGCTGCTCGGTGGCGCAACGCCCGTGGCGCCCTCCGCCATCAAACCCGACGGTCAGGCGTGGACCCCGGCCGGCCAGGTTGACTTCGTCACGCCCCGTGAACTGGACCTGGCCGAAATCGCCAGCGTCGTTGACGACTACCGCCAGGCCACCCGCCGTGCCATGGACGCGGGTTTCGACGGCGTGGAACTGCATGCAGCTTCCGGCTACCTGCCCGAGCAGTTCCTCTCCTCGGGCAGCAACCAGCGGCAAGACCAATACGGCGGTTCGGTCGAAGGCCGTGCCCGCTTCGTGCTGGAAGTGCTGGCCGCGATGGTGGCTGAGGCTGGCGCCGACCGGGTCGGCATCAATATCTCGCCGGAGATGAACTACAACAGCATCACGGATGCCGCGCCGCAAGAGACCTACACCTATCTGGTCGACCAGCTGCGTGGCCAGGGCCTGGCCTATCTGCACGTTGCCCTGTTCGGCACGCCGAAGGTCGACTACCACGCCCTGCTGCGCGCGCGCTTCGACGGCGCGTACCTGATCGGCGGAGGGCTGACCCAGGATAGCGCTGAAGCCGTGCTGGCGGGGGGCAAGGCCGACGCCATGGTGTTCGGCAGCGCCTTCCTCGCAAACCCCGACCTGCCGGAGCGTTTCCGTGTTGGCGCTTCGCTCAACGCCCCCGACCGCAACACCTTCTTCGCGCCGCCGACCGCCCAGGGTTACATCGACTATCCGGCGCTGGCGGTGGCCGAAACCGCCTAAGCCAAGAAAGGCAAATCGCCATGACCACCATCGCTCGCATGCAGCACGCCAACCGGGGAAGCCAGTTCCAGGCGTTCCGCCTGCATGGCTCCGATCCCGCACAGCTTGATCCCTTCATGGGCATCGACCATGCCTGGATGAGCGCGCCCACATTTCCTCCGCATCCGCACGCAGGCTTCTCCGCGGTGACCTACCTGTTCCTCGACTCGGAGACTGGCATTGCCAATCGCGATTCGCAAGGCAACAGGACACTGATCGAGCCGGGCGGCCTGCATTGGACTGCAGCCGGACGCGGGGTGGTCCATGAAGAGAACCCGGCGGTGCTGGGGCGCACCACGCATCTGCTGCAGATCTTCGTCAACCTGCCTCGGGATCGGCAGAACGCCGCGCCGTTCGCGTTGACCCTGGCCCCGCAGGACGTGCCTGTGGTGCAGCACCCCGGTGTCCGGGTTCGCGTGCCCTTGGGTAGCTTTGACGGCGTGCAATCGCCGCTGACGCCGCCGACCGATGTGACTTTGCTGGACATCACGCTGGAGGCCGGCGCTGAGTTGGACCTGCCGGTGCCGGCGGGTCAGCGCGCTTTCTTCATGCCGATCAACGGCCGCGCGGAACTCAATGGCGAGAGCTTCGGCCTCGACGACCTCGGTGCCCCGATCCTGCCGCCCGCGACCGAAGCGACGACGCACAAACTCGTCGGCAAGGCCGGGGGGGCCAAGGTCGCCGTGTTCATCGGCGAACCGCTGCGCCAACCCATTCTTTCCAACGGGCCGATGGCTTTTGCAAGCCAGGAGAGCCTGACCGCGGCAACCGCCGCTTACCAACGTGGCGATATGGGAAGGCTGTAACAGCTCGCCACACACCCCGGGGCGGGTATTCCGTCCGTCCCATTCACTACTTAACTTAGGGCAATGCTGATTAAGGTCCACGGCAATTGAGGGAGAGGCGTTACTTGACGATGAAACAACAAAGCCTGGCGATGGCAGCCGATCAAGGATTGGGATTCGAACAGTTCCGCAAGCCCACGCGGCGGGAAGAGTTCCTCAAGACCATGGACGCGATCGTGCCATGGTCAGCCCTGTGCGAAGTCATCGCGCCGCACTATCCCAAAGCCGGCAACGGACGCCCGCCCATTGGCCTGGAGCGCATGCTGGAACTGCAGGCTCGAGGCTTCAAGCTCAGCACCGGCACCATCGTGGATGCCACCATCATCGGTGCGCCCAGTTCGACCAAGAACGCGGACAAGGCGCGCGACCCCGAGATGCATCAAACCCGCAAGGGCAAACAATGGTATTTCGGCAGTGCGACCTGCAAGTCGCATGGATTTCTGTTTCACAGGAGGACTTATGAACTGATGAAACCGGTTGTTCCACCAACCGTTCCCTACCTGGACATGCGATGCTGGCAACGGCATGGTGTGAAGCTTCAGGAACAACGTACCCTCCGATTTATTCGGGGCGTCAAACCGCGAGGAGAGACGCCTTCTGCTAGCACTACGGCGGAGAGGGGCCAGGGATGAGCGGATACGACCAACATATGTGAACCTC
>NZ_JBFUJT010000043.1:0-43127 GCF_056401235.1 Polaromonas sp. P4_F9
GGCAACCTGAGCGTGGTGGAGAACCTGAAGATGGCGGCGCGCGCGGGCACGCGGGGCCAGCGCGACTGGACCTATGAGCGGGTGCTGGAGACCTTTCCGCGCCTGAAGGAGCGCCTTAGCCATGGCGGGCAGCAGCTGTCGGGTGGGGAGCAGCAGATGCTGACCATCGGCCGGGCGCTGATGACGAATCCGGATGTGCTGATCCTGGACGAGGCGACCGAGGGCCTGGCGCCGCTGATTGCCCGGGACATCTGGCGCATCTGCCAGCTGGTGCGGGAAACCGGCATCTCCAGCGTGATCGTGGACAAGAACTGGAAGCATGTCACGCAGATCACCGACCGCAATGTGATCCTGCTCAAGGGGGAGGTGGTCTTTGAGGGCAGCTCGGCCGAGCTGCATGCCAGGCCTGAACTGCTGGAGCTGTACCTGGGGGTTTGAGAAGCGCGCAGGCGCAATCGACAAAGCGGGCTCCTGCGTGCCTGGTTTGGCAATCTGGATAATCTGGCTGGTTTCAAAAAAACTTTGATATGAAAAAAATCTTCTCCTCGGTCCTCACGACGTTTCTCCTGGCCACACTCTGCACCTTTCCCGGCGCCGGCAACGCGGCGCAGGAAGTTGTTTTTGGACAGGTCGCATCGCAAACCAACCCGGCGTCGGCAGCCAACGCCAAAGGCCTTGTCGTGGGCATCCAGACTTACTTTGCCAAAGTCAACGCCAAAGGCGGCATCGCGGGCAACAAGCTCAAGCTGGTGACGCTTGACGATGACCTGCAGGGCCCGAAAATGCTGGAACTGACCCAACAGCTGGTTGCCGACCCCTCCATTGTTGGCCTGCTGGGCTTCCTCAACAGCGCCGGGCTGGCTGAAATAGCCAAACAGGATTTGCCTGTGAAGGCGGGCATCGCACTGATCACACCGCTTCAGGGTGACAAGAACGTGATCAGCGCCGGGAACGTGTTTCCCCTGCGCAGTGGTTACGCCGACGAAGTCACTGCCTTGCTCAAGGAAGCCAAGAACTGGGAGAAGAACGAAGTAGCGATCGTCAACATGAGCATTGCTTTTGGACCGCCCCTGGCTCAACTGGCAATCCAGCAGGCCAATGCGCAAGGCCTGAAAATCGCAACCCATCAAGTGATTGATGTCAGCCCCGCTGCATTTGACGCCAGCGTTAAAGCGGCGGTTGCAGCAGTGTCCAGGACGCAGCCGAAAGCAGTCCTGGTGCTGGCAGCCGGCAAACCCGCCTCTGAATTCATCAAGGCCTTCCGCGAGGCACCTGGTGGCGCCACGCAAATCTATGGCTTGTCCGTGCTGTTGCACGACGCGCTGGTCAACGCCGTTGGCGCAGACAAGGCGCGGGGTATCGTGTTGAGTCAGGCAGTTCCCTACCCCTTCATTCCAAGCAAGGCCGTCATCAACGAATACCTGACGGACATGAATAAATATGCGGCAGGACAGCCACTCTCCTTCTCAAGCCTTGAGGGCTACCTGGGCGCCAAGATAGCCGCAGAAGCCGTGCAACGGGCCGGCAGTCAACCCACACGAGCGAAAGTCCTGGCGGCGCTGACGAACCTCGGTGAATTCGACCTGGGTGGACTCTATGTCAAATACACGCCAGCCAAACGCCAGGGCTGGGGCGGCGTGGAGCTTTCAATCATCAATGGCCAGGGAGCGTTAAAAAAATAACGCGCAGACGACAAGGCGACAAAGCGACAAAGCGACAAAACGATTTCTGCAGCTCAGTCATCAACCCAAGGTGAAGTAAAACTCTGCCCCTTGTCCTTCGACGGCGTGCGCCCAGACCCGCCCGCCGTGCTTGGTGATGATCCGATGGACGGTGGCCAGTCCTATACCGGTCCCCGAGAAATCCGCAAACGAATGAAGCCGCTGGAATGTGTCAAAAAGCTTGTCGGCGTAAGCCATGTCAAATCCGGCGCCGTTGTCCTTGACGAAATAGACTGTCGCGCCATCAACTGCAGGCTCGCAGCCGATCTCAATCCGTGCCGCCGCCTGCTTTGAGGTGAACTTCCACGCGTTGCCCAGCAGGTTATGAATAACGACCGACAACAAGAGAGGATCGCCATACGCCCGCAAACCGTCCTGAATGTGCACCTGCACCACGCGCTCCGGCTCCCACTCTCTGCACTCCTGCTCTACCCGCCGCGCGATGGCCGCAAGGTCGACCTCCTGGAGCCGCAGCGGATCGCGTGACAACTTCGCAAGCGAGAGCAGGCCATCAATCAACTCGCCCATCTGCCGGGCTCCTGCGCGAATCCGGTTCAGGTAGTGTTTTTCCTTCTCGCCAACCTTATCCCCGACCATTCGCTCCAGCAGATGGCTGAATCCATCGATCGTATTCAGGGGCGTGCGCAGGTCGTGTGACACGGAATACGAAAAAGCTTCCAGCTCCTTGTTCACAGTTTCCAGCTCGGCTGTGCGCTGCTGCACACGCTCTTCAAGGTCGGCATTGAGCCGAAGAATTTCGTTCTGCGCCCGCTTCCGCTCGCTGATGTCGCGCTCGACTGCCACCCAATGGGTGAACCAGCCCTTTTCGTCGGCGATGGGCACGATGTCAATCTCCAGCCAGAACGCCTCTCCTGCCTTGGTGTAGTTGATCAGTTCGGCTCGAATCGGCCGCCACTTCTCCATTGCGGAACGGATGCGGTCCAACTCAGCGCGTTGGGTGTTCGGCCCCTGAAGAATCCTCGGTGACTGGCCGATCACCTCTTCGCGGCGATAGCCGGTGCGTCGCTCGAAAGCGTCATTGACGAACACAATACGCGGTCCAGGCTCGTCGATGGGCTCGGCTTCCGTGATCAGCACAATATCGTTCTGGCGGGACACGGCAGTCTCCAGAAGCCGCAACTTTTCCTCGGTCGCCCGGCGTGCCGTGATGTCTTCTGTCACGGCAATGATGTGCGTCGGACGCCGGTCCGCCGAGCGTACAAGGGATACCGTTGAGCGAACCCACACGGCAGCACCACCCTTTTTCAGATAACACTTTTCATCGGTAAAGCTATCGAATTCGCCCGCCAGCATACGGTCCCTCAGAGCGTCATAGCGGGCGCGGTCCTGGGGATGCGTCAGCTCACGCGTATCCATCGTTCGCAACTCGGCCTCCGTGTAGCCAAGGGTCGCGCAGTAGGTGGGATTGGCCATCAGCAGCCGTCCATCGGGTGTGTTCATCACGAGGCCGGATGCAGCGGTACCAAACATCAGCTGAAAAAGCTCCTGGCTGACTTTCAGCTTTTGCTGCACCTCAGCCCGGTGGGTGACTTCTGCCTGCAATTCTTGCGTTCGCACAAGCACACGGCGGCGAATCTGCATATTCCAGGCAAGCACCAGCGTCGTAATCGCGATGATGGCCAAGCCAATGCCACTCATCCAACGAAATAGGCCGGGATCGATGCCCGGTGAGGGCTCATACATCCACCCGTCCAGCGAATAGTCCGTCCGCACCAGACCCAGGTTCGCCAGAGCCTGCGCGATGGCCTCGAATCGGGCCGGGTTCATATGCCCAATCTCCACGACATCCGGCAGCATGAATGGACGCATCTCCCGGGCCTCCCGCAGCAGGGTCTCGCGCGTCAGCCCCCGTTTCGTGACACCGTCCATACCCAGGATCAAACCGACGATTTCATCCTCATGCCTCATGGCGTAGTCCCAGCCTTTGCGGCTGGCGCGCAGGAACGCGGCGGCGTGCCCGGGGGCTTTTTCGACTTCGGACTCCGTCGTGAAGAGAATGTCCCCGTAGAAGTCCACGCCGTAGTCAGCGCTTTTGATGGTCGCCGGCGTAACGCCACGGGCGCTCAACTGCGCTGGCTCCGCCGTGGCGTAGGCCGACATGGCGTCCACCTTGCCGTCGATCAGGTCCTCGAGCCTCCAGGTCTGGGGAAGAATATTGACGAGCTTCGGATCAATGCCATTGTTTTTCAACATGGCGCGCAACTGGATGGCGCCCTGGTCTTCCGACATCATGACCTTCGCGCCAACCAGGTCGCTCAGTTTGCGAATATTGCGATCCTTCCGGCTCATGATCACATAAGGCGAATGCTGGAAAATGGCCGCCATCGCCACAAGGGGACGCCCACTGATCCGGCTTATTAAAAGATCGGAATCGCCAATACCGAACTGGGCGTCACCGCTGAGGACTTTGGCCAGGACCTGTCTGTCCAAGCCACCCTCATTGATCGTGACTTCAAGCCCTTCGTCTCGATAAAAACCTTTCGCTTGCGCGGCGTAATAGCCAGCGAACTGGAATTGATGCAGCCACTTGAGTTGGAGCGTCACGCGCTCTGAAGGCACGGCACCGGACGCACCGAAAGCTGGGCCGACACAAATCGTCCACAGTACCAAGGCCGTCAAAGTGGCGCGCCCTGCCGAATGCCGTCTCACCAAGGTCAGCAAGGACCTTGCGGAAGGGATCAAGCGGGACATCTGTTTTTGTCTGGCACGCACGTTACTCTTTATTCAGTGGCCTATTCAACGGAGCGCTGGTTTTGTTGAATTGATGGCTGTTGAATTGACAGCTGTTGAATGGATGGCTCAGTTTTGATTCATTTTATTCAGATGCTTGCCGGGAGCTGAATCTATTGGAGACTGTGTCTGCCGTGCTGGCGAAGCGCTGCGGGTGGGGCCGCCGCGAGGTAATTGGCTCGATCTGCGTCGAGACCCCGACAGCCTCGAGGCGGGACGACGGGATCGCTGCAAAATAATGTCTGTTATTTATTGAATGAATGATTGAATGGGACGCTGGTCAGACGTTGGCTTGCAAAGTGTTCAGCATTTGCGCACTGGTTGACAGCACCACGCCGCGGCGAACCATGTCATCCAGGAACGCCTGGTGCTGCACTTCAAAGCCGCCGACAGGGCTCATGCAATCGGTGAGCAACACCACTTTGCCTGTCTTGCCGGAGGGAAGGTTCAGGGCGATGTGCTCGGTGGTCGCCTTCACGCAGTGGCTGCTGGCCTCGCCGGCGATGACAAGCAGGTCCGACTGGTCCAGGGAAGCAATCAAGGCCGTGTTGAGTTGCGTCGCGGGGTCTTCTTCATCCGGCACCTCGGCCTGCAGGGCGCTGTAGTGCTCCGTCCAGGGGTTGCTGCCTTTGCTGATTTTCTGCACCATGGCCAGCCGGCTGTCTTCCCAATGGTTGTAGGCGGCCTTTACCGCGGGGTGGACGTTATGGCCCCAGCTGCCGATTTCACAGTGCACCGGCCAGACCATCAGGGTGTAGCGGCCACGCTTTTCCAACTCGTCGATATAGGCCAAGGCTTTCGGCAGCATTGAAGGGTCTTTGGGCGCATAGTCACCCTTGCGCACCTGCGCGGCCGTGATGGGCGTGAACGGCCCCACGGCTTCACCCGCGCCGGTTTTCCAGAAGGTCGGGTGGGCAATGTCAAACCTGTGGTGGGAGTCCAGTGTCACACCGATGGCGGAGATGCCGGAAGCGCCTTCCCGTATCAGCTTCGCCAGGCGCAGCATGTCTGCGTGGGCGCCTGCCACAGGCAAGGCGGGGGAAGTGGCGGCCCCCGTGACAGGGTCGATGGGCCGCCAGTCGGCCGGCAGGTCGCAAAAGTCGTTTTGCGGGTCGATGATCAGAAGCTGTATGGTTTTTTTCATGTGGTCCTCCATTGATCTTGAATGGGTACAACGTGAATTGGTGCAACGCCGTCGACTCTCGCAGCAGCCGGTAGCGGGTAGTGGTTACGCCACCAGGATTCCCTTGGTGGCGCAAACACCGATTCTGGCTTCCATACCTGCAGTGAACCGCAGAAAGTCCGATTCCATGCCATCCGAGAAGATTACTCCGTTGTCCGGCATGCGCGAACGCAGCGTCAGCACTTCCGACTCCCCGATCTCGCCATAGAGCAGGGAAGTCTGGGAAGCCCGGCTGGCGAAAGGCTCCCGCACGGCGAAGATCAGATGATCCGTGTCGCGGGGCATGGGTTCGTAGCCATCGCCCTGCCCATGCCCCACGGCCCTGGCAATACCGACCGAACCCGTGACGATGCTTTTAAGCCAGGCCGTGGAGCCCAGTCCGGTCGAGACGATCAGGCCGGAAGAGGACTGCGCCTCTTTCATTCCCCGAAACTCGATGTCGTAGAGCGCCGACGTATGGCTTTTCGGGCCTATGAACAAATCGTTGACGCCTCGCAGCACCTGGCCGTCAGACAGCGTGGCCTCCGCCATGGTGACCAGCGAGGTGGAGCGGCTGTCCCTGGCCACCCCGGGCAGTACCGCGCCCACCTGCGACGGTTCAAAGGGAAGCAATACGCCGTCCCAGCGTTTGGGTTCCGGGTTGACACCGACCAGCGGCTGGCCGTTCAGGTATTTCAGGGTATTGGCCACCATGCCATCCTGGCCCAGCGTCACCACGATGTCGTCCGGCGCAAAGATGTAGTTGGTCAGGTGCGCGCGGTCGATGATCTGGTAGCGGCCCCAGGCCTGCAGCGCCTCCACCACCACTCGCAGGCTGGAGGCATAGGCCTCGTTTTCCCGCAGGTAGTCGGTGAAGTCCGCACCCAGGTGCTCCAGGTAGAACCTGGCCTGGCCCAGGGTCTGGTAGCGCGCCACCAGCTCTTCCAGTCGGGTCTGGCGGGTCACCAGGACGACCTTGCGGTTCTCGGCTGCAGACATGCTTGCTTCCTTTCACTTACTTAATTATTTACTTGCGGGCCGCGGCTGCCTGCCCGAGCCGGGTGCTGGCGCTTGCACCGGCAAGCAGTGAATTGAGCAGCTCGGGTGACATGTTCAGCTGGCCGATCTTCTCGGCCTTGTCGGCAATGCCGCCGAAGGCCTGGGCGATCAACTGGGCCGGGTCCATGCCGGCGGAGGCCAAGGCCTGGATGGTGCGGGGATCCACCGCCTGGAAGGTTTTCATGATGGCGTCCAGCCGGGCAGCCTCGGCCTCGGCCAGGGTGCGCGAGTTGGCGGCCTGGCCATTCACGTACAGCTTGCGCTTTTCTTCCAGCGAAACGTCCGCGTCCATCTGTTCAGTGCGCAGCGCGTTTTCCTTGCGCATGACCGATGCCTTGGCCGCCATCCTGGCATCTTCGATCTGGCTGCGCTTGTCTTCCACGGCGACTTCCGTGTCCAGTTCATTCTCCCGGATGGAGCGCTCGTTCTGGACCGCGGCCATGCGGCGCAGGTAGATGGCGTCATCCGCGGCTTTCAGGTTGGCCTCGCGGGATTCGGCTTCCAGGGCCCGGGCAATATCTGGTGTGGGCTTGATGGCCAGGATGGAGACGCCAAGGACTTGCAGGCCCAGGGCAGCTATCTCGGGCTGGGTGCCAAGGCTGGCTTCGGCATGCCGGGCGATTTCGGCTGAGGACAGCAAGGCCTCCTTGAGGGCCAGGGCCTGGACTTTTTGCTGGATGATCACCTGGACCTGCATGCCCACCCGGTCACCGAGCTTGAGCGGATCGTCCGATGCATAGCCCTGACCATTGGCCTTGAGGGAGAAATCCATCAGGCGGGCGGTCAGCTGGGGCGTTTTGACCTGGTAGGTGACCTGACCCTGCACCGTGACATTCTGGAAGTCGGACGTCACCAGGGTCAGCATGAAGGGGTGATGGGCGCTGGCCACGGGTACCGCCACCACGGTGGAAGTGGGCGCGTAGTAGTAGAACGACTGGCCGGCGCCCTCACGCACCACTTTCCCCTTTTTGAACTGGATCAGGTGAACCGTCGGTTGGGACTTGATGAATCTGATGCCTAACATGGTGCGCTCTCCTTTTGGTTGCTGAACCGGCTGTTGAATTCAATAGGTTGTACTGAACAACCCAATATAAGTTGCATAATACAACTTAATTCAGGTTTGTCAACGAGGAGCGCAAACATGGCGACCAAAGAAAGCAAGCTGAGCTTTGAACGACCGTTGACCACGGTCGATGTGGTGATCTTCACCGTGTTGGATGACCACTTGCAGGTCCTGCTGGTCAAGCGGCCCGATGGGCCTGCGGAGCCCTTCCCGAATGCCTGGGCCCTGCCTGGCGGCTTTGTGGACGTGAGGAAGGACGACACGCTGGAGGCCTGCGCCAGGCGCAAGCTGCTCGACAAGACAGGCGTGAAGAGTCCTTATCTGGAGCAACTGGGCAGTTGGGGAGGCAAGAGCCGCGATCCGCGCGGCTGGTCGGCAACGCATGCCTACTTTGCCTTGTTGCCGGCTGACTCCGTACAACTGGCGCAGGACGAGGCCGCACCGGCCAAGTGGCACCCGGTGGACGAACCATCACCCCGCAAGCGGCTGGCGTTTGACCATGGCGACATCCTGCAGGCGGCACTGGAGCGCCTGCGGAGCAAGGTGGAGTACACCTCGCTGCCCGCGTTCCTTCTGCCCGAACCGTTCACGCTTCCACAACTGCAGAAGGTCTATGAAGTCGTTCTGGGACGAGCCATCGACAAGAGTGGTTTTCGCACGCGCGCCCTGGCGGCTGATTTCCTGAAGGAGGACGGATTCCTCGACGTAGGATCGCCCCGGCCGGCGATGGGCTACCGCCTCAAAACCCGTGAATCCGCGGTTTACTTCCCCAGAACGTTTAGCCCCAGGAGTACTTAGAGCGGCTAACAAAACGTGTGCAGAGAACGAACGCAGATGACGCAGCAAGCCAGAGAAAGCAAAGCCACATGGATACCGGGGCAATGCCGTAATCGCCGCGCATGCTGATGAAGTGGGTCTGGATTAGGCCATTGGTCGACGCACCGCAGATGAAAAGGTTCCAAAAAGCACCCAGAACGCACGGTTGCCAACCGCATCGCGCAACACCGTCACGGTCGTGAGGAGCAGTTGGCCGAGGGTCTGTGGGCCAGCGGTCGGAATAGCATCTTCCTTGGCGCCGAAAGGCCTAAGGCCGATTTCCGCAGGGCAGCCCTGACGCCTCCGATGGAGGCCAATGCGTCCATGTTGAGTGCTACTTCGGTGTGCGTTTATTAGCCTTCTATCCTAGGCAGCATCGAGGCGGCAGGAATGAATATTGTCGGATGACTTTTGCCAAAATCGCAAATTTGGTTTGCCGAGGGGCATTGATGAAAACGAAGTAGCTCCAAGCGACCGGCTCACGGCCGCAGCATGCAAGCGCGTTGTAATTCTGGGCTTGCCATCAGGAAATTTTTCAAGCCACTACTAATCCTTCGCGAAACGTTGCGCATACTCTTTGGGACTCACCCCAAGTCGCCGAGCAAATGCTTTTCTCAGCACATCCACGCTGTTGTAGCCGCACCGGCGGGCAATCTCCGCCAAGGAGCGGCCCCCAAGCTCCAGCGCTCTGCAGACGGACTCGAGTCGAACCTCTTCGACGTACTTTGCTGGCGTTGTATTCAACTCGCGCTCGAAGGTTCGAATCAACGTACGCACGCTCGTGGATAGACGGTCCGCTAGAACCTCGACCGAGAGGTCCAGTTGCAGATGCTCGCTTATCCAGACCCGCAGTTGCTCCAGATTGGGGCTGAGCCCATGCTGTGCCTGCAGGGAGACGCTGAACTGCGCCTGACCGCCGGGGCGCCGTAAAAAGAGAACCAGGTTCTTGGCGACGTCCAGGGCGATGTCGTTGCCCAGGTCCTCGCCAACAAGGGCAAGTGCAAGGTCAATGCCGGCTGATATGCCGGCCGAGGTGTAGACGTTGCCATCCTTCACCCAGATGGGATTCGGATCAACCAGCACCCTGGGGTAGCGCTCAGCCAAACGACGTGCCATCGACCAATGCGTCGTGGCCCGGCGGCCGTCTAAAAGCCCCGCCTCAGCGAGCGCGAACGCTCCGACGCATATCGAGCACACTCGCCGCACTTTCCGCGAACAAGCACGAATCCAGTCCGCGACGAAGTCGTCCAACCGGTCAATGGGTGTGGCACCCGTCGTAACAATCAAGGTATCGATAGGTCGGTTCGAACGACTCTCTTGCTCAAGTGTCTTGTGCCCTCTGAAACCGATGCCTGTCTCGCTCTCCATGTACAACTCCGGCCCAGCACATACGAGTTCCAACACGTAAGGAGCCCGTTCTCCACTGCGCAGGTAATTTGCAAAGGTAAAGACCTCGGCTGGGCCTATGACGTCGAGCGCGTCTACCGGGGGCAAGCCCAAAATCACAACCCGCCTCTGCGCCGCGCCTTCGAGCGGCTTGCCAGGATTTTTTTGTTTTGTCATCGGTTTTTCCTTCGCCAAGCACATCCCATTTTGGCATTAAACATCCAAAAAATGTCATTTATGCCGCTGCATATGCTCCTAAAGTAGAAGCCAGTCACCGATACCTTTTAGGAGTAAGCATCATGGAAGAACCAATTCTCATCGGAGGAATCGGCGCTCCAAGTTCCGTGCTGGCCCGCAAAGCTGCATCCCTCGTGGACCGCGTTCATTCAACAGCAATGAAGAACCATGTCCACCGCACGTGGTGGTTCTCTGAATTCCTGGGTCGCAAGCGCGGCATGAAATACGACCGCGAGGCCGTGTACCTCGCATCCCTGCTTCACGACCTGGGCCTGACCAGCGAGTACATGGCCGACCAACGCTTTGAGGTCGATGGCGCAGACGCGGCAAGCCGCATTCTCATGGCGGACGGCTACGCGGAATCATCGGCTCAACTGGTTTGGGATGCGATTGCGCTTCACTCGAGCGCGGGCATCGCCGAACGCAGAGAACCGGAAGTCGCGTTGGTCCACATGGGCGCGCATGTGGATGTGATGGGCCTCCGCATGGACGAAATCACGCCATCCCTCATCGACGACACGCTGGCCCTGTACCCCCGTGTCGGATTCAAAGCGGCCTTTCAGCAGGCTCTGGCGGAAGTGGCCCGGAACAAGCCTCATACAACCATCGGCACAGGATTGGCCGATATCGGACGTCGCCATGTCCATGGATTCGAGATTCCCGACGTATGCGACTTGCTCGACCATGCCCCCTTTGAGAGTTGAACCCCGCGAGGCGCGGGATTTTGTGTCCCTTGTCGGCGCAGTGCACTTGGTGCCGATGCCGCTTAACTTAATGGAGAAATCATCATGAACAAAGCAGACATTCTTGTGAGCGGTGCAACCGGCCGCACCGGCGGCGTTGCCATCGACACGCTGTTAAAGATGGACAAGCGCGTGAGGGCGTACGTCCGCAAGGATGGCGAGGACGCTGCCGCACTTCGAAAGAGAGGTGTGGAAATTGCCATCGGCGATTTCACTGATATCGACACCATCAAGGCCGCCATGCAGGGCATCCGCTCGGCCTACTTTTTGCACCCCATAAGTCCGGGCATCGTCCAGGCCAG
The DNA here is from genome assembly GCF_056401235.1 of Polaromonas sp. P4_F9. Lineage (NCBI taxonomy): Bacteria > Pseudomonadati > Pseudomonadota > Betaproteobacteria > Burkholderiales > Comamonadaceae > Polaromonas > Polaromonas sp. P4_F9. Next base: position 11,241 of record NZ_JBFUJT010000043.1, read on the forward strand.
CGCCTTCTTCGCGCAGGCGGCGAAGGAGGCTGGCGTCTCGGCCATCGTCAACATGTCGCAAATCTCGGCACGCCGTGACTCGAAGAGCAACGCGGCCCGGGACCACTGGATGTCGGAGCGCGTCTTCGATTGGTCTGGTGTCCCGACAACCCACCTGCGTCCCACCTTCTTCGCGGACTGGCTGGTCTATCCGCATTTCGCGAAGGAGATTTGGGCGAGCAAGAACATTGTGTTTCCCTTCGGCAAAGGGCGGCATGCGCCCATCAGCACGGACGACCAGGGGCGCGTCATTGCGCACATCCTGAGCGCACCAGAGGGCCACGGTGGGAAAATCTACCCGTTGCACGGACCACGCGAGATGGACCATGACGAGATTGCTGCGGACATGAGCGAGGTGCTCGGCGCAAAGATTTCGTACTCGCCTCTGTCGATTGAAGCGTTCCGGCAAAGGATGGAGCAGTCATACAAGTTCAACCCATTCCTCGTGCAACATCTTTGCGAGGTCGCTCAGGACTACCAAAACGGCGTGTTCTCCGGGACCAACGACATTGTCGAGAAAGTCACAGGCACGTCACCGCTGTCGATTCCGGAGTTCATTGCCCAGAACCGCGCAGCCTTCGTCTGATATTTGGTCGTGGTTCCCAGCATGCCATCAATCCATCAGCTACCGACGTTGGACCAATGCAGTTGCTTTGCGCTCAAGCGAGCTGCCCGTCAAATCTCCAGACTGTATGACGCGCACCTGCAGCCCACCGGCCTGCGCATCACACAGTTTCTGATTCTGGCAGCGCTGAAGGAAAGGAAGCGTGCATCGGTCAACGCTCTCGCCGACAAGCTCGATACCGAGCGGACGGCGATGGGAAAGATGGCTACGACGTTGGAGCGTGACGGTCTGGTCCGGATTGGGCCGTCCCCGACAGACGGGCGTACTCGAATCGTCGAACTGACCGACGAAGGCACCAGGCTGTTTGAACAGGCTGAACCACTTTGGAGCGAGGCGCAATGTCGCGTGGAGCGGCTCAACGGCAAGGAAAAGGTCGGCGCCCTGCGCGCCGAATTGGCGGAGTTGATGACGGACGGCGTGTAGCGGCCGCGCGTGACGCGACTGCCGGTCTACTGAATTCAACGAATTACCAGAAAGAGAGATTCGATATGTCGAAAACTTGGTTCATTACAGGCGCGAGCAGCGGGTTTGGTCGCCAGCTCACCGAGATTCTTCTTCAGCGCGGCGACCGCGTCGCCGCCACCGTGCGCAAGCCTGACGCGCTGGCCGACCTGTCGTCGCTGTACGGTGGCCGCCTCTGGGTGGGCGTCCTCGACGTAGTTGATGGTGCCGCTGTCCGTCGCGTCGTCGATGAAGCGTTCGTAGACTTGACGCGCATTGATGTGGTGGTCAGCAATGCCGGCTACGCCCTGCTCGGCGCAGCCGAGGAAGTCAGCTGACGGGCATTGACCATTAGGCGGACCTGGACTGCAAGCAGCCCAAGTCCGGCCAGATCCGACTCGCCAAGCGTCAAAAGGCGTGATTGATACCCATCTGGATACCGGACGCCTTCGCCCCCGGTATGCCCTCCGGTGACGAGTCAGCCGTGACATACGCGGCATTGCCGTAATTGGTGATGCGCGAGTAAGCGCTATAGAGCGTCGTCCGTTTGCTCAGGGCGTAGGTGTACCCAACAGCCGCCTGCCGGGCATCGTCCGCGTCTACCCCTGGGCCAGAGCGATCGGAACGGGCAAAGGACACCTTGACCTGGCCACCGCCCGCGGGAACCGCCGCACCAACCAGCACATTGGTTTGCTTGTCGCTGCCAAGCTTATGCTGCAGGTAGTTTGCGTAAGCCTTGACGATACCGAAGTCGTAGCTTCCWCCGACCGTAGCMGTGGTGTAGTTATTCGCGCCTGCAGCCGTTCTGCCGTATGCCGTGGCGACGTTGAGCGGCCCGGACTGGTAGCCAAGTCGGCCACCGGTGTGACGCGCGCCRTTCACGCCCTCAGCCGCCGCGAACATGAACTGTCCGTAGAAGCCGCCAAGGTTGCCGGGCAGAAAGTAGCCCACAGAATTGCTCGCCCGAGTCAGTGTTTTTGCACTGCCGAGACCGATCGGCCAACCTTCAATGATGTTGCTGCTGCCGCCTACGCCCACCGTTCCGAAGGGAGCAAACGAGGAAATGTTCCAGAACACGGGCGTGTAATCGCGTCCGAGACGCAACTCGCCGTAGTCCCTGCTCATCAAGCTGACGGTGGAACGGCGGCCAAACAACGCGCCCTGTATGGCGCCGGTGTCCGGCAGTATTGCGGTTTCGAGCCAGAATCCTGCCGAAAGACCTCCACCCAAATCTTCGACGCCGCGAAATCCAATGCGGCTCGGCAAAAGGTAGCCGCCTTGATCCATTCCCGTGGCCGAATTACCGCCAGCCTTCGAGTACGTGAGGTTGAGGTCGATGCTGCCGAAGATGGTGACGGTGGATTGGGCAAATGCGGTGCCCAGGGCGCCAAAAGCAAGAATAGCGACGAGTGGTTTCTTCATGATAGTTCTCTTGGATAGTGGAAGTGGATTGCCTCAGCGCTGGCAAGACGAGGGGAAAGGAGCGGTCAGGGGCGGTCAGGGGCGGTCCGGCGCGATCGGAACGCGACCAAGCGTGGCGAGATGACGGTCCTGTCGACATGCAAAGAAAAAAGGCATGTCTCGACGTTACGGGTCAGTCCACCTTCATGCCGACTTTCCTGATCAGCGCTGCAGCGTCGCCCGCTTCGGCTTTGACCAGCGCGGCGAACTGCAACTGCGGCATGAGAGCGACCTCAGCGCCGAGCGTCTCCAGGCGCTCGCGCACGACGTCTGACTTCAAAACCTTGGCCGTTTCTGCGTGGATACGCTCCACCACGTCCGCCGGCGTCCTGGCTGGCACAAACATGCCAACCCAAAAGGTGTAGTCCGACCCGGTGAAGCCCGCTTCGAGCGTCGTCGGCACATTCGGCAGCGCAACGGAGCGCTTGGGGGTCCCGACCGCGAGTGCGACCAGCTTGCCGCCCTTGATCAGCGGCAGTGCAGAGACCAGGGGGGCGAAGAACCAGTCGATCCGACCCGCCATGACCTCGTTCAACGCCTCGGGCGTACCTTTGAACGGGACGTGGTTCGCATTAATCCCCGCCGAGGCTCGGAACTTCTCCGCGTTCATGTGCGTAGCGCTGCCGTTGCCCGCCGAGGCGTACATGTACGTCCCTGGAGCGGCTTTCGCCTTCTGAACCAGTTCCTGCACCGTCTTGAAGTCCTTGCCCGGCCCTGTCACCAGCACATTTGGCAAGGTCGCAAGCATCGTGATCGGCGTGAAGTCCTTCAATGTGTCGTACTTCAGCGCCGGGTACAGCGCAGCGTTGGCGACGTGACTTGCGGAGTGAATGAGCACCGTGTACCCATCGGCGTTGGCGCTCGCGACCTGTGAGGCGCCCAAGGTGCCCCCTGCTCCCGGTTTGTTCTCAATGACGATGGGCTGCTTGAACGCCTTCCCCAACTGCTCGCTGATCGTTCGCGCGATGACATCTGTACCGGAACCCGCAGTGAATGGGACCAGGAACTTGATGGGTTGCCTCGGATAGCCGTCTTGCGCCCGCACGAGCGATGAGTGACCGACGAGCCCGGCGACAACGCCGGCCATCAGTACATTGAGCGCGTGACGACGGTTTTTTGGATTTGATTTCATGGTTGTCTCCTCGTTCCTCGAATGCAAATTGATTGACTGCTACTGCTAGGCCTTGTTGGGCATGACCAGCAACACGGTGGTGGGTGAATCGGTTTGGTTGAGTAGCTGCCGTGCCTCTGCCGGCTCGATGCGGCAGCTGTCCAGGGGCCTCAACTTGGCTTCCCGCACGATGGCGCCCTGGCGGGCGACGACAGTCAGTTCGCCCGATAGCACGACATAGAACTTCTCCACATCGGAGGCAGCAGATGTCGTGCCCCCTCCGGGTTCGATGACGGATAGACCGATCCAGACACTCTGGCTCGGTCCGGCCTCTTTGCCCTGCAGACGCCGCATCACCATGCCTTGGTGACCGGGCGCGTCGTAAAGGGGTGCGCTGTTGTGCTCGACGACATTCATGGTGCGGCTCCGACCTTAGGGCGCTAGAACAATGCGGTCGCGCGTGCCTTCAAGCACACGGCGATAGGCGTTTGGCGCTTCTTCCAGCGGAAGCAGGGTCGTCTCGTCGACGTCGAAGGCCTTCAGCGAGCCGTCCTCGAAGCCGGGCAGCAGCAGCGTCAGGATCTGGGCACACTGGCTCACGTCCAGTTTCAGGCTGTCCACGCCCAGCATCTGCAGATTGCGTCGATAAAAACCCAGGATGTCGAAGGGCACGTGGCGCTCAATCGTCGAGATGAGAATCTGCATGCCTCCCACTGCGAGGCTGTCCATCGCCGTCGCGAAGTACGGCGATCCAACGGTGTTGTAGGCGATGTCGGCCCCTCGCCCCCCCGTCGCACCAAGAACTGCGGCGGCCAGGTCTTGCTGCGACCCGTTGACCATGTTCACGGGACCCGTGCTGTGGCCCACATAGGCTTCGGCGCCCACCTCCACGCCCACCACGGTGGCGCCTGCTCGCGTTGCCAGTTGAACTGCCGCCTGGCCGACCTTGCCATTGGCTCCGAACACGACCACCGTCTGGCCGGCGCCTTTGAGGCCAGCGCGGCGCAGTCCCTCATGCGCGGTGACGAAAGGCACGCCGATCGTCGCGGCCGCGGCGAGCGACATCGTGCTCGCGGTGCGCGTCAGCGCCTGCTCCGGCAACACCAGGTAGCGCGCGTGCGTACCGTCGCGCGTGATGCCCAGGTCGCCGCCGGTGCCCCAGACCTCAACTCCGATCCACTCGCGCGGCCCGGCGACAACGCGACCGGCGAAGTCGCGGCCCGGGATTCGTGGCCAGATGGCGCGCGGCATCAGTCCGAGCGCCGCCTTCACGTCACTGGGGTTGACTGCGGCCGCAAGGACTTCAATCACCGCCTCGCCAGATGCCGGCTCGGGCAGGCTCATCTCGACGATTTGCGGCAGCAGCGCATCCGGGGTGACGGCCTTTTGGGTGAGGCGCAAGGCGCGTCCGATAACTTGGTTTCTCATGGTGTATTCCTCTCAGTAAGCAGTAAGCAAATTGCAGGGAGCCGGGCGTTGCCGCTCACGGTTGATTCGAGGGGCGCAGCCCCCAACGCTCGCGCGCCTGCCGTGGCGTGGCAAGCCGGCCGCCAAGGTCCTCGACGATTCTTCGGGCCCTGCTCACGAGTTCGGCGTTGCTCTTGGCCAGGACGCCACGGTCCAGATAGATGGTGTCCTCCAGGCCAACGCGCACATTGCCGCCGAGCAGGTAGGTCTGTGCCACGGCGGGGAATGCGTGACGGCCGATGGCAAACGCGGACCACTGGGCCGTCGGTGCAATCAGCGAGCGGGCGTGCCACAGGGTTTCGGGCTTGAATGGCATGGCGTAGCGCACGCCCATCACCAGGGTGTAAAGGCCGGGGCCCTCGAGGCTGCCATCGGCCATCAGCGCCTGGGCAAGCATGAGATCCCCGCTGTCGAAGCACTCGAGCTCGGGAACCGCACCGGCCTCACGGATGACCTTGGCCATCCTGCGGACATTCTTCGGCGTGTTGATGACGACCTGGTCGCCCGAGTTCATCGTATTGAGGTCGAGCGAGCAGATATCGGGCTTCAGCGCGGCAATATGCGCGACGCGCCGCTCGGGCACCATCAGGTTGCTGCCGGGCGCAGCCACCTGCGGATCGTCATCACTCGGGACGAACCTTCCGCCCGGCCCCGTGGTCAGATTGATGACGAGGTCTGCACGCCGTGTCCGGATTTCGGCAACAACCTCGGCGTAGAGGTCGACGTCCATGGACGGCCGGCCCGTCTGCGGATCGCGCACATGGATGTGCACAGCCGCCGCACCGGCTTCTGCCGCCTCAAGGCATGCGGTGGCAATCTGGGTCGGCGTGATGGGCAGATGAGGCGTCTGCTCCGGCGTGGTCAAGTTGCCTGTGACGGCGCAAGTCAGAATGGTGGGTTGTTCCATCGGGGGTCTCCAGCTAACGATGGTTGGGCGCTTATCCGAGGTGACGTCCACCGTCGGCGACGATGATGCTGCCGGTGGCGTAGCGCAATGAGGTGCAGCACGCCACGATCGCCGCCGCGACGTCGTCGGCCACGCCCACGCGCTTGAGCGGAATCGTTTGCCCCACCCGCTCGTTGAACGCCGCATCGCGGCCCGGAACAAAGCCCGTATCGACGACCCCTGGCGACACGGCCAGGCAACGTATCTGCGGCCCCAGCGTCTTTGCCAAGGCTTTGGTCAGTGCATCCGTGCCCGCCTTGGCTGCGGAGTAAGCCAGGTTGCTGCCCATGCCGGTGAAGGCGGCGATTGACGAGACGTTGACCACCACGGAGTCGCCCGCGGCCTTCATCTGTGGGGCGAAAGCCCGGATGGCCGCGAACGTGCCGCGCCAGTTGGTCGCAAAGATGTCGTCGATCAACTGGTCGCTCAGGCCGTCCAGGTCGGCGGCAGCAACGGGCTTGGTGAAGCCGGCACAGTTGATGAGCACGCTGGCATTGCCTGCTTCCTTGCGCACGAACTCGGCCGCGGCGCTCAATGAGGAACTGTCCGTCACGGAGGCCGTGACCGCGAAATGGCTCGAGCCGGCGAGCCCGCGCAAGGCCGGCTGCGCATCGCCTGCCCCCCCGCGATGGAGAAGAACGACCCGAGCGCCCAGCTGAGCCGCCCTTTGTGCAGTGGCAAGTCCGATGGCGCCGGTGCCACCCGTGATGACCACGATGTCGCCGTCCAGGCGCTCGCGCGGGGCGAAGGTTCTTGTATTCATGTTGATCTCCAGGTCAGGGAATTGGGCATTTCGGGACGCGCGTATCACCGGGCTCGAGTCGGAGATCGACATCGAGCTTGAAACCGCCCTGGCCGCCCGACTCGAAAGTCCGCAGGAGCGAACCGACGGCGCCGAAAACAACATCGTCGTAGGCGTGCGGGTCTTCGGCGTCGAAGTACTGCGTCGCCAGGACCTTGTGGCCTGGCGCTACAACGATGAAATGCAGATGGGCCGGGCGCATGGAATGGCGCCCCTGGGCGGCGAGCAGGTCACCGCATGGCCCATCAGTGGGCACGGGATACCCGGCGGGCCGCACGCTGACGAAAGAGAATCGCCCCTGCGCGTCGGTTTCGAATCGCCCACGCAGGTTCATGGGTTGCTGCGTCGAATCCTGATTCTCGTACAAGCCCTTGGGCGAGGCCTGCCAGGTCTCCACTCGCGCACCGGCAATTGGCGTCCCATCCAGGGACCGGACATAGCCGGTCACGGTCAGCTTCGCCCCCGGCGTGTCAGGAGAAGTGATGCATTCGCCGTTTTGCCGGAGCGGCTGATTCGCACGCCAGAACGGGCCGATCAGCGCAGGCTCGGTCCCGCCCGCTTCCAGCGCGTGGCGGGCGTCGCGCAGCTGCACCAACGTCGCCAGCCCTAGAATGTCTGCGAGCAGAATACCTTCATGCTTCTTCGGACCACTCGCCTGCCCAATGCGCACCAGAAAATCCAGCCCGTACTCCAGCTCCGCCGGAGAGAGATCCACGTCCAGTGCGAACGCGTGCACATGCCTGATCAGCGAATCCAGGATGTGCCGCAGTCGCGGATTTGCGGTCGTAGTGTTCATCTCGAGGACGGCTCGCAACAATGCGGCGGGATCCGACGCGGGCAGAGCGATTTTGGGGGCGGGCGATGTTTGCATTTAAGGTCCTGATTAGGGCAATCGATTGCCTTAAATATACGATAGAAATTCAAAAAGTACAAACACTGAACCCATGAAGCGGGTGTTTTCATCAAGATAATGCGATAAATCTGCTTAAATTTCATATTACGAAAGCCAATCGTTTGTCCAAAATAATGCACCCAGATACCCCATCAGGAAATCCAACGACCATCGAGGACATTGCCAAAGCGGCCGGCGTCCATCCTGCGTCCGTGTCTCGAGCCCTTCGCGGCATTGACAAGAAGGTGTCTGCGCAGACGCGGGAGAAGATCGAACGGATAGCCAAGGAGATGGGTTACCGGCCCAACGTCGTGGCGGCGTCGTTGCGGACCAAGCAGACGAATCTCATTGGCATCGTCGTGCCCGACCTGGGGAATCCCCTCTTTGGCCCCATCGTCCAGGGCCTGGAGGTTGAACTGCGAAAGCAGGGGCTGATGTGCCTGGTTATTCAGACACCCGAGGACCCCGACGAGAGGCGGGATGTCGTGGTCGCCCTCGCCAACCGGCAAGTGGGTGGCCTGCTCGTCCTGGCGGCGGAGAGCGACGATCCGATGCTAACGGCCGCGCAGCAACTTTCACTTCCCACGGTCCTGGTCAACCGCGGCTTCGGCGAACGACGATTTTCCAGCGTGGTCAATGACGATCGCGAAAGCGTTCACCTTGTGCTCGAGCACCTGATGAAGCTGGGTCACAGAGCCATCGCACATATCGCGGGACCGGGCAGCTCATCGACAGGACGAGCCCGCCGCCAGGCGTTTGAAGAGTTGAGCGCGAGCCTCGGAGTCCAAGCCCTCGTCGTTGAAGCTCGGGCGTTCACTCGACAGGCCGGCCTGGCGGCGACGCTCGAGTTGCTGAATCAGACCAAGGCGTCGACTGCGATCTTTGGCGCCAATGACTTGATTGCGATGGGCGTGCTCGACGCACTCCATCAGCATGGCTTGTCCGTCCCGGGTGAGGTCTCGGTGGTGGGCCACAACGATATGCCATTTGTCGATCTCATCGCACCGCCGCTGACCACGGTCCGTATTGCGGTGGACCAAATGAGCCGACAGGCCGCGCAGCTTCTGCTTGAGCATCTGAAGACGCCTAACCAGGACCCGAGCATGCGCGTGCTGACACCGAGGCTCATTGTCAGATCGTCCACGGCATCCGTTCGAAAGACGAGCTAGCTTCGCGTGCAGTAGTCCCGTGTCTTTGGGTGGGCTGCGCCAACCCGCGTTACTGGATCGACAAGATGATCAAGTACGAAGCACACGACTGTCTCGGCCATAGTTGACGACGCCGGGAAAGCGGCCCGCACCGAACCCGCGCTCGACGAGCCGCATGAAAAATGCGCGTGCCAAGCCGCACCCAACACGGGGCGTCACCCTCGGCCACCAGGAGTCGGGAGGGGCCGCTTACCCCAAATTGATTCTCTGTACGCCAAGCGAAGCGGCGAAGGCATTGGGGAGGTAGCCCGGTTGCTGCGCGATGCATCCAATCGTCTGGCGCGCTTCTGGCGACACCTTGACCCCATGCCGCAAAGCCCGTGACACAGACGCGGGATGCACTCCGGCCTCTCGCGCGATGCCTTCAAGAGTGACGCGGGGCCTCGCCGAGTCTTGCGCACGTAACACCGCTCCGATGTTGCCTCGACTACTCATGGCATTGCCAGCCAGGGAGATCGAAGCTCGCCAACACAAGGGAAAACACCCATAAAAGCTTGCCTTGCAAGTTGTGGCGCGCGTATTTATACTGAGGCAATCGATTGCCTTTATTTTGCTTGACGCCAGCATTCATCTGCCAAATAAATGCCGCTCAACGAAGAAATACAACAAGAATACTGTTTATCTTCAAAGGCAATCGATTGTTCTAATTTGATGTTACCGCCTCGCCTCGTGTCACTATTTTGCTGAAGATCACCATGCCCATTGCCACCGACACTCCCTTGCCGACCCCTCTATCGCTGCGCAAACCCTGCTCTATGTCTTGAGCAACGGCCTCGAATACGGCCGGGCTGCTCGCCCAAGATGGCCGGCATGCGCGTCGAATGACAAGACCGGCCGGAGCCCAGCGATGACCAACCTCGATGTCCCCAGGCATTTCTTCGCCGAACCGCGCATCGATGCGAGCGCGTTCATCGCACCGACCGCCACGGTGATCTGTGATGTGCAAATTGCAGCTCTCGCCTCGATCTGGTTCGGCGTCGTGGTGCGCGGCGACGTGCAGGCGATTCGCATCGGCGAAGGCAGCAATATCCAGGACGGCACGATCGTGCACGCCAGCACCGGCGGCGTGCCAACGCAGGTGGGCAGCTTTTGCACAGTCGGTCACGCCGCGGTGCTGCATTCCTGCACGCTGGACGACTACGCCTTCGTCGGCTTCGGCGCGCGCGCGCTCGACGGCAGCCGGATCGAATCGGACGGCGTGCTCGCGGCAGGCGCGGTGCTCACGCCGGGAAAGATCGTCCGCAGCGGCGAGCTGTGGGCCGGTAACCCGGCCCGTTTGCTGCGGCGGATCGAGCCACCAGAAGTCGCAAGCTATCGCGCCATCGCGCCGCGCTACGTCACATTGGCGCAGGCGTACCGGCTCAGGCCGGCAGCGGCGCGCCCCTGAGAAGCCGCCGACTGCGCATCAAGTTCACCACGATCCCTTTTCTCTCCCAGCGGCAATAAGCATCACTCAACGCAGGCGGAAATCATGGCAAACAACATCAAGTCAAGGAGCAGTCCTATGCCAAAAAAATTAGCGCTACGGGTCAACGGCGCGGCCCGCTCGGTCACGGTCGATCCCGATACGCCGCTACTCTATGTTCTGCGCAACGACCTTGAGTTGAACGGCGCCAAATACGGCTGTGGCCAGGCGCAGTGCGGCGCCAACGGCCACCCGTGCCGTCATTCAGACGCAGGTGGACTGGGGCGCCATACGTCGCGTCGCTAAAGGCAATCGCATTAAGCGGCTGGCGCCAAAGTCGGTCGCGGATCCGAGGAAGGTCTCATGGTTGATCGAGGCGGCGCTACGTTATCACGGCAAGGCCGCGGCGCTTGCCACGCTGCAATCCACGGCAGCGCTTTATCCGTTCTTGCTCGACCAGCCTCTCGGCTATGTGATGTCGAACAGCCCGACGTTGGAGCTGCGATCGGACGGCCCCAGCAACCAGATAGTAGTTCTTCGCCCGAGGCGCTGAAAATTCTTGTTCCAGGCACACCTAAGAAGTAGATGCCGTGGCGCGAGATGCGCAGATAAGCCGGAATTCGCATGTGAGAACTCCAAAATGTGGCTCACCTCGAGAGAGGCTTGAAAAGACAAAAGGCCCGATTTCTCGGGCCTTTTGAAAGTTTGGCGGAGTGGACGGGACTCGAACCCGCGACCCCCGGCGTGACAGGCCGGTATTCTAACCAACTGAACTACCACTCCTGGTAGCAGTAACGTTCGCTCTTTCGAGCCAAGTCGCCTTCCCTTGCGGGCTGGCTGTTACTGACTTGCGCCTTGTACATCACACAGGGTGATGAATGCTGGCGACCCCACGGGGATTCGAACCCCGGTACTCACCGTGAAAGGGTGATGTCCTAGGCCTCTAGACGATGGGGTCAAAGCCTTGGAACTTTCCGGACAGACTTATTGTTTTTACACAAAGGCCTGACAAAAAAACTCTGCTAAATCTCTCTCAACAATTTTTGGTGGAGGTAAGCGGGATCGAACCGCTGACCTCTTGCATGCCATGCAAGCGCTCTCCCAGCTGAGCTATACCCCCAAACTCTGCAGATTTCTCAGCAGTTGTCGAGCCTTGAATTATAGCCCGAAAATTCGAGGTTTTTCAAATCTTCAAACGCGAGATCACATCTTCACGTTTCATGAGCTCCAAAATCGCATCCAGCGAGGGCGTTTGCGGGGTGCCCATGACCAGCACGCGCACCGGCATGGCCAGTTGCGGCATCTTCATGCCGGTCTCGGTGAGTACCTGCTTGATTGCCGCCGCAATGGCCGCCTTGTTCCATTCGCAGCCGGCCAGCGCATCGGCCAGTTTGGCGAGAGCCGGACGAACCGCCTCGGTCACATGCGTGCTGATATCCTGCGCGCTCGGCTGTCCACCCGTCACCAGCAATTGCAGCCAGCCGGCCAGCTCCACCAGCGTGCTGCAGCGGTCCTTGAAAAGGCCGCAGCCGCGAACCAGGCGTGCGGTGTCCAGGCTCACGCCGCGTGCAGCCAGGAAGGGCTGCACAAGTTCGGCCAGCTTGTCGTCTGCCGTAGCCTTGAGGTGCTGTGCGTTGACCCAGCGCAGTTTCGCTTCATCGAACTGTGCAGCACTCTTGCCGAGGTGATCGAGGTTGAACCATTGCAGGAATTGCTCGCGGCTGAAAATCTCGTCGTCACCGTGGCTCCAGCCGAGGCGCGCCAGGTAGTTCACCATCGCGTCGGGCAGATAGCCTTCGGCCGCGTACTGCGTCACCGGCTTGGCGCCGTTGCGCTTGCTCATCTTTTCGCCCTGTTCATTCAGAACCGTGGGCAAATGCGCATAGACCGGCACGTCCTTGCCGAGCGCGCGGAAGATATTGATCTGGCGCGGCGTGTTGTTCACATGGTCGTCGCCACGGATCACATGCGTGATGGCCATGTCGATGTCGTCCACCACCACGCAGAAGTTGTAGGTGGGTGTGCCATCCGGCCGCGCAATGACGAGGTCATCGAGCTCGTCGTTGCTGATCTCGATGCGGCCCTTGACCTTGTCGTCCCAGACCACCGAGCCGCCCTGCGGGTTTTTAAAGCGCAGCACGGGCTGCACGCCAGCGGGGACGGGTGGCAGCGTCTTGCCCGGCTCGGGCCGCCAGGTACCGTCATAGCGCGGCTTTTCCTTGGCAGCCATCTGCTTTTCGCGCAGCGCGTCGAGCTCGGCCACGCTCATGTAGCAGGGGTAGACCTGGCCCGCCGCCTGCATCTCGGCCAGCACGGCCTTGTAGCGGTCCATGCGCTGCATTTGGTAGAACGGGCCTTCGTCATGGTTCAGGCCCAGCCAGCGCATGCCTTCGATGATCACGTCGACAGCCTCCTGGCTGGAACGTTCCACATCGGTGTCTTCAATGCGGAGAATGAAGTCGCCACCGGTGGCGCGGGCAAACGCCCATGGATAAAGGGCCGAGCGAATGTTGCCGAGATGGATGAATCCAGTCGGCGACGGGGCGAAACGGGTTCTAGTTTTTTGGGTCATTACTTCTGTTACGTCAGGCTGCTCAGGCTGCCAAGGCCACGAGAAAGGTCGGCCTTGATGTCTTCAACGTGATCGAGCCCGACCGCGACGCGAATCAGGCCTTGTCCGATGCCGGCGGCCTGCCGCTGCTCTTCACTCAGTCGCCCGTGCGAGGTCGTGGCGGAATGGCTGATGATGGTCTTGGTGTCACCGAGATTGGTGGCAATGCTCAACACCTGCGTGCTGTTGATCACATGAAAGGCGTTGGCACGCGCGGATTCGGGGCTGCTGCCGCGGACGTCGAACGACAGCACCGCGCCGCCCTGCCCCGACTGCTGGCGCATGGCCAGCGCGTGCTGCGGGTGTGAGGCCAGGCCGGGGTAGTAAACGCGCGCAACCGCAGGCTGCGTTTCCAGCCATTGCGCAACCGCCAGTGCATTGGCGCTCTGGGCCTGCATCCGGATACCCAGCGTTTCAAGCCCCTTGAGCACGACCCAGGCATTGAACGGCGCCAGCGTCATGCCGGCGGTGCGGACAATCGGGCCGAACACATCGACGATCAGCTTCGAGGGGCCGCAGATCGCTCCCGCCATGACACGGCCCTGGCCGTCCAGATATTTGGTGCCGGAATGGATGATGAGGTCGGCGCCAAATTCAGCGGGCCGCTGCAGGGCGGGCGAGCAAAAGCAGTTATCGACCGCCAGCAACGCGCCGGCACCATGCGCCAGATCGGCGAGGGCGGCGATATCGCACACCTCGGTCAGCGGATTGGTAGGCGTCTCGGCAAACAGCAGCTTGGTTGTGGGACGCAGCGCGGCCTTCCATTCGCCCACGTCGGTCTGCGACACAAAGGTCGTCTCGACGCCAAACTTCCCAAACTCGCGGCCGATCAGGGCAATGGTTGAGCCAAACATGGAACGCGAGCAGATGACATGGTCGCCGGCCTTCAGCAGGCCCATGCACATCATGAGGATCGCGCCCATGCCGGTGGAGGCGCCGATGGCGGCCTCCGTCCCCTCGAGCGCGGCGAGCCGGCGCTCAAAACTGGTGACCGTGGGGTTCGAGGTGCGGCCGTAGCTATAGCCCTCGGTCGTATTGGCAAAGCGCCGCGCCGAGGTTTCGGCATCGGGTTGCACGAAGCCGCTGGTCAGGTACAGCGCTTCGGAGTTTTCGCCGTGCTGGCTGGGCTCCAGCGCCACGCGCACGGCCAGCGTGTCGCGGTGCAGGTTATCGGGCAGTTTTCTTGTCGTCATGTTCAGGCTTCTTGCGGATTGGGAAGCGCCAGGCGCGACACATCCACATCGCCTTCTTCGCTGGTATCCACGCGTTGTTCGTTCATCTTTTCAATCGTCTCACTGGTCACGTCGCCGGTGATGTAAACGCCGTCAAAGCACGACGCATCAAAACCGTCCAGCTTGGGGTTGAGCGAGCCCACGGCGCGCTTCATGCTCTCCACGTCCTGGTAAATCAGGGCATCGCAGCCAATCACCTGACGGATTTCCTCAACGGTGCGGTCATGCGCCACCAGCTCCGTCGCCGTGGGCATGTCAATGCCGTAGACGTTGGGATAGCGCACGGGCGGCGCGGCGCTGGCCAGATACACCTTGCGCGCGCCGGCGTCACGTGCCATTTGCACGATCTCACGGCTGGTGGTGCCGCGCACGATGGAGTCGTCCACCAGCAGCACATTGCGGTCCTTGAATTCGCTCGCAATGACATTGAGCTTCTGGCGCACTGATTTCTTGCGCACGCCTTGCCCCGGCATGATGAAGGTGCGGCCGACATAGCGGTTCTTCACAAAACCTTCGCGGTATGGAATGCCCAGCAGATGCGCCAGCTGGGTGGCGCTGGGGCGGCTGGATTCGGGAATGGGGATGATGACGTCAATCTCGCTGGGCGGCACGGTGGAGACCACGCGCTTGGCCAGCGTCTCACCCAGATTCAGTCGCGCCTGGTAGACCGAAATGCCGTCCAGCACCGAGTCGGGCCGGGCCAGATAGACAAACTCGAAAATACAGGGATTGAGCTTGGGTGAGGCCGCGCATTGCTCGGCATGCACGGTGCCTTCCAGATCCACAAACACCGCTTCGCCCGGCGCAATGTCGCGCTCGAACTGGTGCGAGGTGCCTTCCAGCGCCACCGACTCGCTGGCCACCATCACGGTGGCGCCGTCGTCGTTCTGGCCGTGGCCTATGCACAGCGGGCGAATGCCAAACGGATCGCGGAAAGCCAGCAGGCCGTGACCGGCAATCAGCGCCACCACGGCGTAAGACCCTTTCACGCGCTTGTGCACGCCGCGCACCGCCTCGAACACATCAACCGGGTTGAGCGGAAGGCCGCGCGTGGTTTTTTCCAGCTCATGCGCCAGCACGTTGAGCAGCACCTCGGAGTCGCTCTCGGTATTGATGTGCCGGTGGTCGGTATTGAACAGCTCGGCCTTGAGTTCGGCCGCATTCGTTAGATTGCCGTTGTGCGAGAGCACCAGCCCGAACGGCGCATTGACGTAAAACGGCTGGGCCTCGTCTTCGCTGTAGGCATTGCCGGCCGTCGGATAACGCACCTGGCCCAGACCCACATTGCCCGGCAAGGCGCGCATGTTGCGGGTGCGAAACACGTCGCGCACCATGCCCTTGGCCTTGTGCATGTAGAACTTGCGCCCCAGCTGCGTGACGATGCCTGCCGCATCCTGGCCACGGTGCTGCAGCAGCAGCAGGCCGTCATAGATCAGCTGGTTGACCGGGGCTTTGCTGACGACGCCGACTATTCCACACATAAGCTTATATTTCCATTCATAAATTTTCCGCTGGACCGCCCCGGGGAAAATGCGCCCGTTTCGGGGGGCCGCACCTCACACGAAGTGAAAAGCGTGGGGGTCATACTTTCAAATACTTCGCAAACTTCTCCGGCAGAACCGGCTGCAAACCCTTGAGCGTGGCCGTCAGCATGGCCGCGCCTCTGGACTCCCGCCACCATTCAGTGGTCTTGAGCCCCGTCATGTCAATCACCACCGTGGCGGCCAGCAACAGGATCAGGCCGCGCAGCAGGCCAAATCCCGCGCCCATCACGCGGTCCACCGGCCGCAAGCCAACGGCTTCGACCAGCTTCTTCAGCAAAAAAGCCAGTAAACCGGCCGCAAACACCGCAACAATGAATACCAGCACAAACGCAGCCGCATAGCGCACCGGATTCGAGGCGGACTGGATGGGCAACCGGGCGGCCACCTCGGGCGCAAACCATTGCGCCGCAAAAAACGCCACCACCCACCCCAGCACCGACAAAACCTCATAAACCAGCCCGCGCCAGGCGCCCAGCACCAGCGAGAAGACCAATACCGCCAGCAAAATCCAGTCAACAGCCGCCACGAATGTCCCGACCCGCTGTTTACAAGGTCAGGATGGCGGCCGGCAAATCAAGGGCCTTGATCTTGCTGGCCGCTGTTTCTGCCTCGGCCCTGCTGGCAAACGGCCCGACGCGGACACGAATACGCTTGCCGTCTTTGGTTTCGGCGACCTGCGTGTAGGTTTTCAGGCCGGCTTTTTCCAGCTTGAGCCGCGCTTCGCGTGCCTTGGCCACATCGGCAAAGGCTCCGACCTGCACCACGACACGGCCTGCGGCCTCGTCGGCGGCGGCCTTGCCGGCCGGCGCGGGCGAGCCACTGAGCAGCGCGCTGGCCCGCGCCGCCTCGTCGCTCCCGGCGGCTGGCTTGGGCGCAGGTTTGGGCTCCGGCTTCACATCGGCCTTGACCTCGGTCTTGACTTCCGGCCTGGGTTCAGGTTTTGGCTCCGGTTTTGCTTCGGTTTTTGTAGCTGCCGGCGCCGGCGTCACAGGGCCTGCGGCCTGTTTGGACGGCAGGATTTCTTCCTGGGGGGCCAGGCTGGCGGTGGCGGCCACTTTTTCGGAAGGCGCGGGAACGGCCAGGGGCTTGACCGTGCCCTTGCCGGGAATTTCAATCGGAATGTCCACCGCAATCGGCCGCGGCTGGGTATCGAACAGCAGCGGAAAACCCACCACGCCAATCAGCACCAGCACGGCCGAACCAATCAGGCGGTGTTTGGCGCGCTTGCGCATCACCTCCACGCTTTCCGTTTGAGCGGCTGATCCGGCAGTGGGAGCAGCGTTGGAGCCGCCCCGGCGGAAGTTAAAAAACGGCATGGTGTGGCTTGAATCCGTTGACGGTTAACGTGGGCTGTCGGTCTGCATTTCCAGGCATCACGGGCCCCGGGTCAGACAGGTTTGTCCGGCATCAAGAAGCCAGGTGCGGGGCCATGAGGCGCGGCACCCCGCCCTTCAAAACACCGCCCACCGTGTAGAACGAGCCGAACACCACAATTCTATCAGCGGGCCCTGCAGCCCTCACGGCCGCCTGCAGGGCCAGTTCAGGGGCTTTGTGCGTGGTGGCGGTCACGTCTGGCCGGCTTTCCACCGCCTGCCATTTCGCCGCCAGCTCTTCGCCGCTCGCGGCCCGGGCCGTCGGCAAATCAGTGAAATACCATTTATCGATCAGCGGGCCGACCCGCGCCAGCATGGGTGCCAGGTCCTTGTCGGCCATGGCGCCAAACACCGCATGGGTGCAGGGGTAAAAGCCCATCGCGTCCAGGTTTTCGGCCAGGGCTGCCACCGAGTGCGGGTTGTGCGCCACGTCCAGCACCAGCGTGGGCTGGCCCGGAACGATCTGGAAACGCCCGGGCAGCTCGACCATGGACAGGCCATTGCGCACCGCTTGGGCCGTCACCGGCAGGCGATCGCGCAGGGCCGTCAGCGCCGCCAGCACACCAGAGGCATTGACCAGCTGGTTGGCACCGCGCAGCGCCGGGTAAGCCAGCCCGGCATACCTGCGCCCCCGGCCCGCCCAGCTCCATTGCTGCTTGTCGCCAGAGAAATTGAAGTCCTGGCCGAAGCGCCACAAGTCGGCGCCCATTGCCGCCGCCTGGTCAAGAATGCTTTGCGGCGGCACCGGGTCGCTCACCACCACCGGCTTGCCGGCGCGCATGATGCCGGCTTTCTCCCGGCCTATGCTCTCGCGGTCGTTCCCCAAAAACTCCATGTGGTCCAGGTCAATGCTGGTGATGACGGCGCAGTCGGTGTCCAGGATGTTGACAGCGTCCAGCCGGCCGCCCAGGCCCACTTCCAGGATGACGACGTCCAGCTTCGCATCGGCCAGCAACTGCAAAATGGCCAATGTGGTGAATTCAAAGTAGGTCAGCGAGATTTCATCGCCGTTCTGGACCCTGGCCGTCTCGACACGGGCAAAGTTTGCGACCAGCTCAGCAGCATTGACGATGTCGCCGCGGACCCTGCAGCGCTCTTCAAAATGCACCAGGTGCGGCGAGGTATAGACGCCGGTGCGGTAGCCCGCTTCCAGCAGGATGGCTTCGAGCATGGCGCAGGTCGAGCCCTTGCCGTTGGTGCCCGCCACCGTGATGACGGGACAGGCAAACGCCAGCCCCATGCGCCTGGCCACGGCCTGCACCCGCTCCAGCCCCATGTCGATGCTTTTGGGGTGCAGGCGCTCGCAGTGGGCCAGCCAGTCTTCCAGTGTCTTGAGTTGTTCCATACAGGCCCGCATTGTCGCGCAGACTTTGGCACACCCCCGTTGACCCTCACTGCGTGTAGGGTCCTCCCCCCTTGCAGGGGGCGGCGCCTGCGGCCGGCAAAGCCGGACCGCGGCCCCTGCTGAAAACTTCCGACACAGCCTCGTTCAAGCGGCGAAACGGTCGGTCGCGGCCATCAGCTGCTGCAGGATGCCGGGCTCGTTGAAGGCGTGGCCGGCATCGTCGATCAGGTGAAAGTCCGCCTCCGGCCAGGCGCGGTGCAGGTCCCAGGCGGTTTTGGCGGGCGTGGCCATGTCGTAGCGCCCCTGCACGATGACGCCGGGAATGCCGGCGAGCTTGCCCGCGTCGCGGATCAGCTGGCCCTCCTCCAGCCAGCCGGCGTGCACAAAGTAATGGTTTTCGATGCGGGCGAATGCCAGCGCGAAATCATCGACAGCGTGCTTGGCGGTGGCAGCCGCATCGGGCAGCAGCGTGATGGTCTGGCCTTCCCACAGGCTCCAGGCCCGGGCTGCAGCCATCTGCTCGGCCCGGTTGGAGCTCACCAGGCGCTTGCGGTAGGCGGCGATCAGGTCGCCGCGTTCGGCCACCGGAATGGGCGCCAAAAACTCTTCCCACAGATCCGGAAACAGCCAGGAAGCCCCCTCCTGGTAGTACCAGAGCAGCTCGGCGCGCCGCAGCGTGAAAATGCCGCGCACGATAAGCGCCGACACCTGGGCGGGATGCGTCTGGGCATAGGCCAGCGCCAGCGAGCTGCCCCAGGAGCCGCCAAAGACCAGCCAGCGTTCCACGCCCAGCAGGGTACGCAGCCGTTCGATGTCGGCAACCAGGTGCCAGGTGGTGTTGTTGTCCAGCGAGGCACTGGGGCGCGAGCGGCCGCAGCCGCGCTGGTCAAACAGCAGCACACAGTAACGCTTGGGGTCGAACAACCGCCGGTGGTCGGGGGAGCAGCCGGAGCCAGGCCCGCCATGCAGGAACACTGCGGGCTTGCCTGCCGGGTTGCCGCACAGCTCCCAGTAAATCGAATGGCCGTCACCGGTTTCAAGAATGCCGGTGCGAAAAGGCTCGACAGGCGGGTAAAGAAAGGGCCTGGAGCGGCCAGAGTTGGGGGTCGGGGAATCGGCAGCCGAAGAGGTCATGGGGCATCTTCCATCAAAAATGAAGCGCAGGGGAAAGGCCGGCAAAGAGTACGGGCCATGGCAGGCGCGTGCTGGCATTATTCCAGTGTTGACCGGGCATCGAAGCGCGGGCATCAATACCGGCGTTCGGGTTCGCCTCGGCCCACCGATTCAGCTACTTATTTGATAGCTATTGGCGCCCATAAAACGCGGGTTATGGCCAGTTCTTATCTAAAACTCTGCCAAAATGACCGGATGATCATTCTCTACGGCATTCCCAATTGCGACACCGTCAAAAAAGCCCGCGCCTGGCTCACGGGCCACGGTGTGGACCACCAGTTCCACGATTTTAAAAAGCAGGGCGTCCCACCCGAAAAACTCGCCTCGTGGACGCAGGCCGCAGGCTGGGAAAAGCTGCTCAACCGGCAGGGTACGACCTGGCGCAAACTGGACCCGGCGACGCAGGCGGCCGTGCAGGATGCCGCCACCGCCCAGGCGCTTATGCTGGCCAATCCCAGCATCATCAAGCGCCCGGTCGTGGAGTGGGGTCAGGACATCACGGTAGGGTTTGATGCGGCGGCCTGGCCCGCCAGGGTGCGTCCCTGAGAAATGGGCGGGTGTGCGTGCTTTTGCGTGCCCCTCACCGACCTACCGCCCCTCACCGTGAGCAAACGGGCGGCAAAGCAGCCGCCATGGCAAAACCGCCAGCTTTACAGTTGATTTGCAGAACTCCGCCGGCCAAAACGGCTCTGACTCACTAAAATCAGAGTAATAACCTGAGCCGCTATGGCTATTTATTCCTGGCGAACAGGGTGAATGGGCGGGGTTGTCTGGTGGACGGTATTCGTCACCGGGAGCCAGGCGGCAAACAGGTGAACTTCAGCCACCGGCTGTAAAAAGGGGTTGAGTCATGAAAAAAACACTAGTTATCTCCACCGTTGCGGCTGCAGCAAGCCTGGCCGCCGTACCCGCCTTTGCCACTGACATTCTGGCGCGGGTAATTTCCAGCACGCCGGTGGTGCAGCAGGTTGCCGTGCCGCGCCAGGTATGCAGCAACGAAGCGGTCATCATGCAAGCGCCCAAATCGGGCGCGGGCGCCCTGATGGGCGCTTTGGCGGGAGGCGCTGCCGGCAACGCCATCGGCAATGGCGGCGGCCGCGCGGTAGCGACGGTCATCGGGCTGGTAGGCGGAGCCATGATTGGCGACCGCATCGAGGGGCCCAACAACCAGGTGCAGAACGTGCAGCAGTGCAGCACGCAGACCTTCTATGAAAACCGCCCCAGCCATTACAACGTCGTGTACGAATACCAGGGTACCCAGTACAACGTGCAGATGGCAAACGACCCGGGTCCCTACGTTCGGCTGCAGGTGACACCGGTCGGGGCCATGAACCCCGCCCAACCTGGGCAGCCCGCCCAGCCCCAAGGCTTTATCCAGCCGGCGCCGCAGCAACCTGTTTACATCCAGCAGCCCACCACCTATGTGCAACCCGTGGTGACGGCCCCCGTGGTTTATCAGTCTTACCCCGGCTACTATGCCCGGCCTTACTACGCGCCCTATTACGCACCCATTGGCCTCTCGCTGAACTTCGGCTACAGCCGGGGCTATGGCGGACATCACTGGCGTTGAGCTGAGCTTTCGGCGAATCAAAAAAAAGGGGCATTCAATGCCCCTTTTTTATGCCCCTGTCGGCTTCAGCGACAGGTGGATTCGGCAGAGGTGGGGGACGGGGCCAGGGCAAGGCCCGGGTAACCTAAAATCAGGGATTACCGCAGCAACCTCTGTCCGCGACGTTTTTCTGTTTACCCCCATTCATTCATGATTACCGAAAAAATCGACAACATCAGCGTTACCACCAAGGCCAATGTCTACTTTGACGGCAAATGCGTGAGCCATGGCATCACTTTTGCTGACGGCACCAAAAAGTCCGTCGGCGTGATTCTTCCCGCCACCCTGACCTTCAATACCGGCGCGCCGGAAATCATGGAATGCGTGGCCGGCGCCTGCGAGTACAGGCTGGCTGGCAGCGACACCTGGATCAAATCCGCAGCGGGCGAAAAATTCAGCGTGCCGGGCAATGCAAAGTTCGACATCCGCGTGGCGGAAGGCTTCGAGGCTTACCACTACATCTGCCACTTCGGTTAATCGCCCATCCCCTCAGGAACCTATTTCATGGCCACCATCCTCCAGAACCTGCCCGCCGGCCAGAAAGTCGGCATCGCCTTTTCCGGCGGCCTCGATACCAGTGCCGCGCTGCACTGGATGAAACTCAAGGGCGCCCTTCCCTACGCCTACACCGCCAACCTGGGCCAGCCCGACGAGCCGGACTACGATGAGATTCCGCGCAAGGCGCTGCAGTACGGCGCCGAAAAGGCACGCCTGATTGACTGCCGCAGCCAGCTCGCCGCCGAAGGCATCGCCGCCCTGCAAAGCGGCGCCTTCCACATCACGACCGCAGGCGTCACCTACTTCAACACCACGCCGCTGGGCCGCGCCGTGACCGGCACCATGCTGGTGTCCGCCATGAAGGAAGACAACGTCAACATCTGGGGCGACGGCAGTACCTACAAGGGCAACGACATCGAGCGTTTTTACCGCTACGGCCTGCTGACCAACCCCAACCTCCAGATTTACAAGCCCTGGCTGGACCAGCTCTTCATTGACGAGCTGGGCGGGCGCGCCGAAATGTCGGCCTTCATGACGCAGGCCGGTTTCGGCTACAAGATGTCGGCCGAAAAAGCCTACTCCACCGACTCCAACATGCTGGGCGCCACCCACGAAGCCAAGGACCTGGAGCACCTGGACAGCGGCATGAAGATCGTGAACCCGATCATGGGCGTGGCCTTCTGGAAGGACGAGGTCGAGGTCAAGCGCGAGGAAGTCACCGTGCGCTTCGAGGAAGGCCAGCCCGTCGCGCTCAATGGCAAGACGTTTTCCAGCACTGTCGAGCTGATCCTCGAAGCCAACCGCATTGGCGGGCGCCACGGCCTGGGCATGAGCGACCAGATCGAAAACCGCATCATCGAGGCCAAGAGCCGCGGCATCTATGAGGCACCCGGCCTGGCACTGCTGTTCATCGCTTACGAGCGCCTGGTGACCGGCATCCACAACGAAGACACCATCGAGCAGTACCGCGACAATGGCCGCAAGCTGGGCCGCCTGCTGTACCAGGGCCGCTGGTTCGACCCGCAGGCCATCATGCTGCGCGAGACGGCGCAGCGCTGGGTGGCCAGCGCCATCACCGGCGAGGTGACCGTGGAACTGCGCCGCGGCAACGACTATTCCATCCTCAACACCGTCTCCGGCAACCTGACCTACAAGCCCGAGCGCCTGAGCATGGAAAAAGTCGAAGGCGCGTTCACGCCGCTGGACCGCATCGGCCAGTTGACCATGCGCAACCTGGACATCATTGACACGCGCGACAAGCTGGGCATTTATGCCAAGACAGGCCTGCTGTCATCGGACACTGGCGCCGACCTGTTGCGCCTGAAGGGCAAGGACGACAAGTAAGCCGGCGTTCCAGGGCCACGTGCCAGGAAACTGGCAGATAGCTGCATCCAATCAGGCCGCCTCCGGGCGGCCTGGTTTTTTGCAAGCGTCAGACGACGACGGGCTCAGGTTCCAGCAGGATGCCAAAACGTTCATACACGCTGGTCTGGATGGCCTTGGCCAGGGTCATCACTTCACCGCCCGTCACCGGGTTGCTGGCACCGCCGCGATTCACCAGCACCAGTGCCTGCCGGTCGTAAACGCCGGCATTGCCCACGGATTTTCCTTTCCAGCCGCAGGCGTCGATCAGCCACCCGGCCGCCAGCTTGACTGTTCCGTCGGCCAGCGGGTAGTGAACAATTTTGGGCTCGCGCTGGATGATGTCAGCGCACTGCTCGGGTGAAACGGTCGGGTTCTTGAAGAAGCTGCCGGCGTTGCCAATGACCCGGGGGTCAGGCAGCTTGGCCTTGCGGACCTCGCAAATCCAGTCGTGGATTTGCTGCGCATCCGGCGCGGTGACTCCGGACTGCTGCATCTTTTTCTCGATATCGGCATACCCCAGCACAGCCTTCCAGGCCTTGGGCAGGGAAAACCGCACATGGGTGATCAGCGCCTTGCCCGCCAGGCCGAAACCGGGCGTGCCCGCACTGGTGGCGATGCTGGTGTGTTTGAACACGGAGTCGCGGTAGCCGAACGCGCACTGCGCGGCATTGAGGGTAAAGCGCTGGCCGGTGGTCAAGTCCACGGCATCAAGCGACTCGAAGCGGTCCTGCAACTCCACCCCATAGGCGCCGATGTTCTGCACAGGCGACGCACCGACGGTACCTGGAATCAAGGCGAGGTTTTCCAGGCCCGGGTAGCCCATTTGCAGGGTCCAGGTGACCAGCTCGTGCCAGCTCTCGCCGGCGCCGGCCTCCACGATCCAGGCCTTGGCGGTCTCGCCGACCAGGCGCTTGCCCATGATCTCCACCTTGAGCACCAGGGGTTTGACGTCACCGGTCAGCACGATGTTGCTGCCGCCGCCCAGCACAAACTTGGGCATGGCCCGCAGCGCGTCATCCTGCAGCACGGCAGCAATATCAGACTCGGCACTGACCCGGACGAGGGAAAGCGCCTTGGCCATAATGCCAAAGCTGTTGGAATGCTGGAGCGGAACGTTTTTCTCGACTAACATCATGGGATTGTCTCATCCCTGCCCGCCCTCTACGCCCCCCTTTTTCACCTGTCCTTCTCTCTTACTTCTAGCAAAGACCCGCATCATGCCCTCCTTTGATACCGTTTTAGAAACCGATATGGTCAAGGTCAAGAATGCCGTTGAAAACACCAGCAAGGAAATCGGAACCCGCTTTGACTTCAAAGGCACCGCCGCCTCGATCGAGCTGAAAGAAAAGGACATCACGCTGATTGGCGACAGTGATTTTCAGATCGATCAGATCAACGACGTGTTGCGCAACAAACTCACCAAGGCTGGCGTGGACATACGCTTTCTGGATGTCGGCAAGGTCGAAAAAATTGGTGGTGACAAGGTCAAGCAGGTGACCAAGGTACGCGACGGCATTGAAACCGAGCAGGCCAAGAAAATCCAGCAGCTCATCAAGGGCAGCAAGATGAAGGTGCAGGCCGCCATCCAGGAAGGGAAAGTCCGTGTCACGGGCAGCAAGCGCGACGACCTGCAAGCCGCCATGGCCTTGATCCGGACGGACATGAAAGATCTTCCTCTGAGCTTTGACAACTTCAGGGATTAAATATGGCCCCCACGCTTTTCGCTTCGCGTAATGCGCTGCCCCCCGAGGGGGCTGTGCTTGCTTGGGGCGGCCCGGCGCGGCGCACTTTGCCCTCCTCGCGTATTTCCGTTGTAGCAGGGTTGCTGATGGCATTCACGTTGCTGCACGGCGCGGCTTATGCCCAGTCGGTGGCGCTGGCCGGCATGCTGGGCAGCAAGGCCCTGCTGGTGGTTGATGGCGGCACACCGAAGTCGGTAGCGGCCGGCGAAACGCACCAGGGCGTGAAGGTCGTGTCCACCTCGGGCGACCAGGCTGTCATTGAGCAATCCGGCAAACGCCATACCCTGCGGGTCGGCGACGCGCCGGTGAGCACGGGCGGGAGCGGCGCCTCTGCGGGCCGCGGCACCCGCATCATCCTGACGGAAAGCGGCGGCGGCCACTTCATGACCGCCGGGCAAATCAATGGCCGTGCCGTGCAATTCATGGTCGATACGGGTGCCACCAGTATTGCGATGAGCGTCGCGGACGCCGACCGTGCGGGCATCAACTACAAGAACGGGCAGCCGGTGCGCATCTCCACCGCCAACGGCAACACGCAGGGCTTTCGCATCCAGCTCAACTCCGTGCGCATCGGCGACGTGGAGGTGTACGACGTGGCGGCTGTGGTAACACCCGAGCCCATGCCCTACCTGCTGCTGGGCAACAGCTTTCTGACGCGTTTTCAGATGAAGCGGGAAAACAGCCAGATGACGCTGGACAAGCGGTACTAGACCCCGTCCACACACAACCCGCCGGCATTCACGCACCGGCGCAGTTGCGGTGCTATCGCGCCGTCTTGCCCGAGGAGCCCAGCTTGGACTCGGTGCCCTTGAGCAGCTTGTTGATGTTCTCGCGGTGGCGATACACGAGCAACGCGCTGATGGCGAACATGGCGACCAGGATGCCTTTGTCCACGTACCACGCAGCCCGGTCACCAAAGAGGTAATACAGGGGCGCAAAGACTGCGGCAACCAGGGACGCCAGCGAGGAATAGCGCGAGAAATACGCCACGATCAGCCAGGTCGCAAGGGTTGCCAGGCCCAGCAGCCAGCTAATCCCGAGTAGCACACCCGCAGCCGTGGCCACGCCCTTGCCACCCTTGAAGTGGAAAAACACCGGGTACAGGTGGCCGATAAAGGCCGCAAAGCCCACGGCCGCTACGGTGCCGTCGCCCAGACCATAGTCGCGCCCCAGCCACCGGACCAGCATCAGGGGCAGCCAGCCCTTCAAGCCATCAAGCAGCAAGGTGGCCACCGCCGCCACCTTGTTGCCGGAACGCAGCACGTTGGTCGCACCCGGATTTTTGCTGCCGTAGCTGCGGGGATCATGCAAGCCCATCACCTTGCTGACAATGACTGCAAAAGACAGCGAGCCGAGCAGGTAGGCCGCAAGCGTTGCGCCGAGTGAGTATGCGTAAACCAATGTCATGTCCCTCTTGTTATTCGTCTGGCTATTTGTCTGGCTATTTGTCTGATTATTCGATAAGTGCGCACTGCACCGATTTTGCACCCAGCAGCGTAACGCACACCTGCGGATCGATGCCCACCAGGTAACCGCGCCGGCCCCCGTTGATGGCGATCCGCGGCAAAGCCAGAATGGTTTCCTCGATGTAGACAGGCATGGGCTTTCGCGTTCCGAAAGGCGAGGTACCGCCCACCAGGTAGCCGCTGTGGCGATTCGCCACTTCGGGTTTGCAGGGCTCGACCGATTTGGCGCCAATCTGGCGCGCAAGATTTTTGGTCGAGACCTTGCGGTTGCCATGCATCAGCACCAGCAAGGGCTTGCCGTCCTGGTCCTGCATGACCAAAGTCTTGACGACGGTGAAGGGATCAAAACCCAGCACCTCGGCGCTGTGCTGGGCGCCGCCGTGCTCCAGGTACTCGTAAGGGTGCTCGGTGAAGTCGACCTTGCTGGCCCTCAGGAAGTGCGTGGCCGGCGTTTCGCTGACGTGATTCTTAGCCCCCACGGTCGCTCACTCCGTGTAGCTCTCTGCCCCCCGAGGGGGCCGCCCGCCTGTGGCCCGGCAAAGCCGGTTCCACGGCTCGAACTTGCAATTCGCGGATCACAGGCGCTGAAACATGTGTGGAGCTCACAGCGCCGGGTCGCGCGTTTCCCAACGGATGTTGTCTATCTCGGCCAACACTTCAGGGGAAAGTGTGGTGCCGTAGGCATCCAGGTCCTCGTCCAGTTGCGCGACCGAGGTCACGCCGATGATGGTGCTGGCGACCTGCCATTTGGTGTAGCAAAAGGCCAGCGCCAGCTGCGTCGGGGTCAGGCCATGCGCACGCGCCAGCGCGTTGTAGCGCCGCGCGGCTGCAAGCGCCTCCGGGCGGCCCCAGCGCTGCTTGCGCACCGACTCAAACCTGGCGATGCGCGCTTCCTTGGGCGCCTGCGGGCCTTCCGTGCCCGACTCGTCGTATTTGCCCGTCAGCAGGCCGAAGGCCAGCGGTGAATAAGCCAGCAGAGAAACACCCAGGCGGTGCATGGTTTCATCCAGGGCGTTTTCCACGGTGCGATTGACCAGGCAGAAAGGGTTCTGTACCGTCGCCACACGCGGCAGGCCGTACTGTTCGGCCAGGCGCACGAACTCGTGCACGCCGTAAGGGGTTTCGTTGGACAGACCGATGGCGCGCACCTTGCCCGCCTTGACGAGACCGCCGAGCGCTTCCAGCTGCTGATGGATGGACGACACCGCCTTGTCCTTGGCCGGCTCGAAATACAGCATGCCGAAGGCCGGCACATGGCGGGCGGGCCAGTGGATCTGGTAGAGGTCAATCACATCGGTCTTCAGCCGCTTGAGGCTGTGATTGCAGGCCTGGGTGATATCCGCCGCGGTCAGGTCCGGGCTGCCTTCGCGAATCCAGGACATGCCGCGTGCCGGCCCCGCCACCTTGGTGGCCAGCACCAGCTTGCTGCGGACTGCGGGATTTTTGGCGAACCAGTTGCCAATGATGGTTTCAGTGGCGCCAAAGGTCTCCGCCCGTGCCGGCACCGAGTACATCTCCGCCGTGTCCAGGAAATTGACCCCGCGCTCAAAAGACCGGTCCAGGATGGCATGCGCCGTGGCTTCATCCACCTGTTCACCAAAAGTCATAGTGCCCATGCAGATGGGAGTGACATGCAGATCGCTGGCGCCGAGTTGAACTTTATTCATGAGAGTTTCAATTGCAGAATGAGAAAGGCCCCCGGTTACCGGGAGCGCGAAGCCATCACCTAGTCTGCGATGACAGCACTCGAAAAACGGCTAGTTTAAGGCTTCAAGCCCCATCCGCCCGTGCCGAAGTCGCGCGCTTGTCTTACAAATCGTCACCTTTCGCTGGGCGTACTATCTGCCTGCCAGCGCTTTGCCGCGCTGCCAAGCCAATCAATTTCCATGAGGAGCTTTTCGATGAACATAAACATGAGCATGAACAAACTGGCCATCACAGCCCTGACATCCGCAGCACTCGCCATCGGCGGCCTCTCCGGTTGCGCCAACATGACCGAAACCCAGCAGGATACGGCCAAGGGCGCGGGCATTGGCGCCGTGGCCGGCGCGGTGCTGGGCGCGGCAACCGGTGGTTCAAAAGGCGCTGCCACCGGTGCAGTGCTGGGCGGCGCCGTCGGTGCGGGTGGTGGTTATATCTGGTCCAAGAGAATGCAGGAACAGAAAGCGGCCATGGAGCGCGCTACCGCCGGTACCGGTGTGGCGGTGAGCCAGACCCCCGACAACCGCCTGAAGCTGGACATTCCCAGCGATGTGTCGTTTGACGTGGGCCGTGCGGCCATCAAGCCCAACTTCGCGCCGGTCCTCAATCATTTTGCGACCAGCCTGAACCAGAACGCGGTCACCACGGTGACCATCATCGGCCACACCGACAGCACCGGTTCTGACGCGATCAACAACCCGCTGTCCGTCGACCGCGCCAATGCAGCCCGCGATTACCTGGTGAGCCGCGGCGTGGCCCGCACCCGCATCGCAACCGATGGCCGCGGTTCGCGCGAGCCGGTTGCCGACAACAACACGCAGCAAGGCCGCGACAAGAACCGCCGTGTCGAGATCTATGTGGCCGAGCAGGTCGCAGCGAAATAAGGTACACCCCTATTGACGCTCACTGCGTGTAGCGCCCTTTCCCCTTGCAGGGGACGGCTCCTGCGGACTGGCGAAGCCAGATCCGCGGCGCCTGCCGGAACAAAAAAGCACTCCTTGGAGTGCTTTTTTTATGGCTGGATCAGGTTGATGACTGTGCCTTAAAGCGCTCTTCTTCCTGCAGGCGCAGCACGCGCCGCTGCACCTTGCCGGTGGTCGTCATGGGCAGGGCGTCGATGAATTCGATTTCCTTGGGATACTCGTACGGGGCCAGCATGGTTTTCACATGGGCCTGCAGCGTCGCCGTCATGTCCAGATCGAATTGGCCTGAAGCCCCCGAAAAACGGGAGCGTTCAGCTATAAAGTCAGGAGCAAGCACAACATAGGCCTTCACCACCGCACCACGCTCCCTGTCGGGCTTGGGCACCACCGCCGCATTGGCCACCGCCGGATGCTTGACCAGGCAGTTCTCGATTTCGCCGGGGCCGATGCGGTAGCCGGCCGCTTTGAACACGTCGTCGGCCCGGCCCTCGTACCAGAGGTAGCCGTCAGCGTCACGGCTGGCCAGGTCGCCGGTGCGGCACCAGTCGCCGGTGAACTTGGCCTGTGTCGCAGCGTCCTTCTTCCAATAGCCCAGAAAGAAAATCGGGTCGGGGTCGCCATGGATGTCATAACGGTTTACCGCGACATCGCCGGGCACGCCGACCGCGCACTCCTGCCCCTCATCATCAATCACCGCCACGCGGTGGCCGGGGTAGCCCTTACCCATGCTGCCGGGGCGCGCTGGCCACAGGCTACTGCAATTGCCCACCACGTAATTGATTTCGGTCTGGCCGAACATCTCATTCACGACAACGCCCAGTTGCTCCTGGCAGTAAGCAAACACGGCATCACCCACCGCTTCGCCCGCGCTCATCATGGCCTGCAGTTTCAACTGGAAATGCTCGCGTGGCCGCGGGTAAGCCTTCATCATGGCCTTGAGTGCGGTCGGAAACAAAAAGGTATGCGTCACGCCCTGCCCAGCCATCAGCGTGAAGGCCAGCTCCGGACTGAAGCGGCCGTTGAACGCGACAATGGGGCGGCCGAAATACAGGGTGGGCAGCAAGGCATCCATCAAGCCACCGGTCCAGGCCCAGTCCGCCGGGCTCCAGAAGACGGCGTCAGTCCCCGCGTTGGCTTTGCCATCAAATCCGAACCAGTTCTGGCTGCAGACAAAACCCGGCAGGTTGCCGATCAGCGCGCGGTGCGGCAGCAGCGCGCCCTTGGGCGGGCCGGTGGTGCCACTGGTGTAGATCAGGATGGCGGCGTCTTCTGCCTTTGTCCGGACGGCCGTGAAGGCTTGTTGCTGCGCCGCCAGCGCGCTCTCGTAGTCAATATCGCCCTGGCCTTGTGCGGCGCCCGCCGCGACCACGGTGCGCAGCGCCGGGCACTGCGGCCTCACCGCCTGGATGCTGGCAATGGCGCTTTCATCGCAGATGGCCACCACGGCCTCGCTGTCCTGCAAACGAAACTCCAGCGCCTCAGGTCCAAACAACATGGACAGCGGCATGGCCACTGCCCCCATCTGGAATATCGCCATGTAGGCCACAGCGGTTTCAAAGCGCTGCGGCATCACGATGGCGACGCGGTCGCCGCGCTCCACGCCCAGGCCGGCCAGCGCGTGGCTCAGCGCGTCAGCCGCTTGCTGCAGCGCCCCGTAGGTATGAACAGTGCTGGGAGCCCCGGTTTTATGCTCGCGAATAGCTATTCTTTTTGCAGCACCCTGCCCGCCGCTCTCAGCATGAGCCCAGCGGCCACAGCAGGCTTCGGCGATGTTGAAGTGCTCAGGAACCTGCCAGCGAAAACCGCTGTGCATGGCTGCGTAGTGGTCTGCCACCGGGCCCGGCGGCCCGCCCGCGGGCTTGTCCCTGTTTTGACTGCGTTTCAACTCGGTCCTCCTTATGATGAGGACCAATGTACAAAGAAAAACGTTCTTTCCGCAGCGAGTTTGTCCCTATACGCGGGCTCAGCTACCACGTCCAGGTCTGGCCGGCCGCAGCTGGCGCCTCGCCCCTCGCCGCTCGGCCGCCGCTGGTGCTGGTGCATGGCTGGATGGACGTAGCGGCCTCCTGGCAGTTCATGGTCGATGCCTTGTCAGATGCGTTTGTGCAGGGCCGCACGATTATTGCGCCCGACTGGCGCGGCTTCGGCCAGACGGGCTCAAGCACCTCGGTAGGCCGAACGGACAGCTATTGGTTTGCCGACTACCTGGCCGATCTGGACTTCCTGCTGGACCACTATGCGGCCGGCCAGGCGGTGGACCTGGTGGGGCATAGCATGGGTGGCAATGTAGCCATGCTCTACGCCGGCGTGCGGCCGGCACGCATTCGCAAGCTCGTCAACCTCGAAGGGTTTGGCCTGCCGGCCAGCAAACCCAGCCAGGCCCCCGCGCGCTATGCGAAATGGATGGACGAACTCAAAAGCCTGCACCGGGGCGAACTCGACCTGAAAGCCTACAACGACGTGGACGGCGTGGCGCGCCGGCTCATGAGGACCAACCCCCGGCTCTCGCCCGACAAGGCGCACTGGCTGGCCAGCCATTGGGCCCGCCCCGATGCCAGCGGTAAATGGCGGATTCTGGGCGACGCCGCGCACAAGATCACCAGCGCGCACCTGTACCGGCTGGATGAAGCGCTGGAGATATACCGGCAGATCAGCGCGCCGACGCTGGCCGTTGAGGCGTCCGACGACTCCTTGGCCACCTGGTGGAAAAGCGCCTACACCCTGGCGCAGTACCACGAAAGACTCAAGCAGATACCCCTGGCGCAGGTGGCCGTGGTTCAGGATGCGGGCCACATGCTGCACCATGACCAGCCCGAACAGCTGGCCAGGCTGATCGAGGATTTCCTGGGTTAAGGGCAACACGGTTCAGTCAAGGACCCGTGAAGCTCCCTCCCCCGCTGGGGGAGGG
>NZ_JBFUJT010000044.1:0-42101 GCF_056401235.1 Polaromonas sp. P4_F9
CCATTGGTCTCTGTCGTGCAGCTTGAGACGATACCCTGCGTCGTGGTGTTGCCCAGTGGTCATCCGCTCACCTCCCGCGCTTTTCTGGAGCCCAAAGACTTCACGGAACAAGCCTTTGTGTCCGTCTCGCCGACAATCATGCACCTTCGAATCGACGCTATGTTCGCAGCACATCAGGTGGTTCCAAGAATCGTGGCGCAGACTCCGCAATGCACCGTTGCATGCGCAATGGTCAGCGCCGGGCTGGGGTTGTCGATTGTGGATCCATTCTCCGCCGAGGACGCGATGGCAACCGGTGTAGTGGTAAAGCCCCTCAGACCGTCAATTCCGTATGAGTTCGCGTACGTGCTCCCGGCAAAGAGGGACCCGTTTGCGATGGTCACAGAAACGATGAAGGCGTTAAAGGAGGAGGTGGCGCACATGCGGGCTGCCCAATGACTGTAGTGCATCCGGATCGGGAGCGGCAGGCATTTGGTTTCTCCGTCATCGCGCCAACTGCATGTGAACTGTACTAAAACCTCGATTGCCCGCAACATATGCAGAGATTGTGGAGCGATCACCCATTTGCCACGCATGAACATGGAGGTTCGGCTTCGGGCTGGGTTTGACGCGACTCGTGACCCTGTTGATCGAAACTACCGGAGAGCATGCGGCGGTCATCGCTTGGTTGCAGCACCAGACTGCACTTGGTTAGCGCGCTCATCCGTGCGGACGCTCGATTGATCGCGCAGCGACAAGTCTCGTTGAATCACGGTTTTCTTCTTGGCAGCTGCGACGCGGGGTATCGTCGCATGAACTTGGCCGAAGGGCGCTCCAGTATGCGGCGAAAGCGCGCCTGTCCAGAGCCGATATGGAAGTTGATACCCTTCCGTTCCATGGAGCTATCCGAGTGCGTCGAACTGCTCGCTGGCGCAAGTAGTCGTACCACGTCGGACCGTAATAACGCTCTGTCCACGGTTGAGGATCGGCGATATCACGTCAACAGGCCAACTTAGCGCCGAACTTGGCGACAGCATTGAATGGTGGGCCACCCCTGCTAAGCGGTCATCGAGCGGCTGCGACGTCGGCATTCGGTACCAGGGAATTCGCCCGTGCGGTAGCTCGCTTAAAGCAATCGTTCTTGAGCACATCTAGCTCATCGCGTTGGTCTGTCTCGAAATGACCGACCTTGTGGCTACACCAACTCGCGCCATGCGAGGACTGAGCATAAGGTCCAAGCATATGTACCTCCAATAATGCGATTGGACAGGTGCGCAGTATCGCCAGTACGCTTGACCTATGATTCAATTCGCAAAATATCTGATGCCAAACAAGAGCAAGAATTCTCACGCATCACATTTTCTCAACGGCCGCGCAATGGACGTTTACATCTCCGCGATCACGTACTCAGGCGGTGGGTGCGTTGCAGGTGGGTTCCGGTATGCAGCATGACTATGACGTGATTGTGGTCGGGGCTGGCATGGTCGGAGCCGCGGTCGGGTATGGACTAACCGGAATGAACCGACGGGTGCTGATGTTGGATGGCGCCGACACGGATTTCCGAGCGGCTAAAGCGAATTTCGGCTTGGTCTGGGTCCAAGGTAAGGGGTTGGGGGATCCCGCCTATCAAAGGCTGTCTATCCAGGCCGCGCAGGCTTGGCCGGAACTCGCAAGGAACTTGCAGGCAGACAGCGGCATTGAGCTCGCATACGAGCGCGCTGGCGGCTTGGTCTTCTGTCTCGGAGAGGGAGAATTCTCGGCACGAGCCGCTTTAGTGAACAGATGGAACGCTCAGACTCCGGAATACCCGCCACTGGCGCGCATGCTGGACCGCAACGAACTCCGCCGGCGCTTTCCCTCAATGCGGCTCGGTGATGAGGTTGTCGGAGCGAGCTTCGGGGAGCTGGATGGTGCAGTCAATCCTCTGCGCCTGTTGGCAGCGTTGCAAACCGCATACCTGCGACGAGGAGGGCACCTAAGAAGCAACCATCAGGTCACCGCTATTGACCAGCTGCGGGGCGGTGGCTTTGAGGTGACTGCCGGCTCCTACCGGGCGCG
This sequence comes from Polaromonas sp. P4_F9, assembly GCF_056401235.1. Classification (NCBI taxonomy): domain Bacteria; kingdom Pseudomonadati; phylum Pseudomonadota; class Betaproteobacteria; order Burkholderiales; family Comamonadaceae; genus Polaromonas; species Polaromonas sp. P4_F9. The sequence goes on from NZ_JBFUJT010000044.1 coordinate 2,038, forward strand.
TGGCGAGCGCGTAGTTGTCGCTGCGGGTCTGGGCTCAGCCAAGCTGGGGCCAATGGTCGGTCTTCACGTGCCTATGCGACCGCAGCGCGGTCAACTGATTGTGACCGAGCGTCTGGCGCCGCTTCTGCCGTTGCCGAACAGCGGTCTTCGCCAGACCGCTGAGGGCACTGTCATGATTGGCGCAACACAAGAGGAGGTTGGATACGACCTGACTACGACCTCTGTTGCCGCATCGCGTTTGGCTCGCCGGGCAGTGCGCATCCTGCCGGATCTGGCAAAAGCAAAGGTGGTTCGCCAGTGGTCGTGTTTGCGAATCATGACGCCGGATGGAAGTCCAGTGTTTGCAAGCTCTGATACCCATCCCGGCGCGGACATTGTCACTTGCCATTCTGGTGTGACCCTGGCGTCCATCTTCGCGGGTGAATATGCCCAGGCGCTGGTCTCCGGTTCACTATCCAGCAATCTCAAATTTTTTCACCACGAGCGGTTTAATGTTCAAAAAGTTGCATGAGCCTGGCAAATCGACGCTGACGATTTACATCGACGCCAAACCCGTAGAGGCGGAATCGGGGGAGACCGTTGCGGCAGTTCTTTTGCGGCAACAGAGCCTGGCTAGCCGTACCACCCCTGTACGTGAAACCCCACGTACTCCATTCTGCATGATGGGTGTGTGCTTTGACTGTCTGGTCATCGTGGATGGTGTGGCGTCGACGCAATCTTGTTTGGTTGCGGTGCAGCCAGGCATGAGGGTCGAACGGCAGTTCGGCCGTCGGAGCGTGCTGTCATGACTCGAAAATTTGACGCAATAGTTGTCGGAGCCGGTCCCGCGGGCATGAGCGCTGCTATTCGCATGAGTGGACTCGGCCTTTCGGTAATGGTGTTGGATGAGCAGCCCGCTCCTGGCGGTCAAATCTGGCGTGCGGTGGAGGCCGTAGCAACAACGAGGTTGGGGGCCCTGCTTGGCGACGAATATCGAGCAGGTGCAGAGTTGGTTGCGCGATTCCGAGCCTGCGGAGCAGGCTACGAGTCAAATACTCAAGTCTGGCAGATTGAACCCGGATGGAGCGTCTTCACGAAGCGCGACGGTCAGGTTGAAACGATGCATGCCAACCATATCGTTATCGCCACGGGCGCGCAGGAAAGACCCGCTCCCTTTCAGGGATGGGAATTGCCTGGCGTCCTTACAGTAGGCGCAGCTCAAATCTTGCTGAAGACGTCACGCCAAGTGCCTTCAGAACCGGTCTGGGTCGTGGGCAGCGGACCTTTGCCACTTCTCTACATGGCGCAACTGCTTCGTGCTGGCGGCAAAATCGCAGGTTGGCTGGACACCTCCCCCCGGGACGAATGGCGACGTGCGCTGCCATGGGCCGGTAGAGCGCTTCTGGAGTGGGCCGAGATTCGCAAAGGCTTGGTGTGGATGCGTGAAATTCGGCGTGCAGGCGTTCGGCGAATCCGTGGCGTAACGTCCCTTCGCGCACATGGCGATGGGCGCCTTCAGGAACTAGAGTTTACGCAGGTCGGTGCCGATACGCGGCGTGTAAAGGCCAGTGTGCTGCTTTCTCATGAGGGCGTTGTTCCGTCTATCCACATGACGCACGCATTGGGCTGCGCTCACCAATGGAATGCTCAGCAAGCGTGTCTTGCTCCAGTTCTAGACGAGTGGGGGCAAACCACTGTACAAGGCGTCTATGTCGCGGGCGATGGTGCTGGGATCGGCGGCGCCAAAGCCGCTTGCGTCCGTGGCGAACTGGTCGGCCTGGGAATCGGGTGGCGCGCTGACCGGATCTCGTTGAAAAAGGTGGCTGACGAAGCGAGGCCACTTCGTATTCAACTTGACAAACTTCTGCGACTGCGTCCTATGCTGGACGCGTTGTATCCGCCGCGTGCAGAGATCGCTTGTCCATCCGACGACACCATCGTATGCAGGTGCGAGGAACTTACGGCCGGCGATATCCGAAGAGCGTCCACCATCGGCGCGCCAGGGCTAAATCAGATAAAGGCGATGACCCGAGCTGGAATGGGCCCTTGCCAAGGGCGACAGTGTGGCTACACCGTGGCGAATATTGTGGCCTCAGCCCAGAGCCGTCCCGTATCTGAGGTTGGGTTTTACAGAGTCCGCCCGCCTTTAAAGCCGGTGACATTGGGTGAGCTGGCGTCGATGCGCATCGAGGAAGAAAAGGCGTGACGCCTGCAATTTATGCGTTCGCGCCCCGACACACTACCCGGGCTCGCATCTAAAGTATCGCGGCGGCAAATCCGCGATCATCTTCGTGGCCCCGCCTGCCTGCCAAAAGGGGGGGGCAAACCAAGACTGCATCTCCCCGATCTTGAAGGCACGGGAACGATGCAGAAGGCACTAGCGAATATGGCAACTATGCCGAAAGGAAGTTAACTTGCGCCAAGAAAAGGTTGGAATCGTTGGGTCCGGTGGCATCGGACTCGCCTACGCAGCATGGATAGCAAAATTTGGTCACAGCGTGACAGTTTGGTCTCCTCGAGGGAGCGCGGACGCTTTGCGTAGGGAACCGCTGAGTGCATCGGGGCTTCTAGATGTGACGATGAATGTTGCCTGCGTGGAGAGCGCGAAGGAACTCGTATCGACCACTGAAGTGATCTTGATTGCAGTGCCGATCAATGGTCACAAGACGGTCATGGACGAGCTTTTGCCACATTTGAATTCCGGTCAAATGGTGATCGTGAGTTCAATGGGGTCTCTGTCGTCGCTCTATTTATTCGAGGCGGCCATTTCTCGCGGTCTTAACATTCGCGTAGCAAGTTTCGGTACGACCGTTCTGACTGCACGTCGAAAGCACGCAGCCCACGTCAATGTCACGTCCAGGCGAGCAATTGTTCCTGTGTCATGCCTGCCTCCGTGCGCACTTCCATGCGCACTCGAAGTTTGCAAAACTCTCTTTGGAGACGTATTTACTGCTGAGCAGAACTCGCTGGTGAGCACGCTGGCCAACTCCAATCCCATCTCGCACGTACCGCTGGCACTGCTCAATTGGACACGCATCGAGCGTGGGGAGAGCTGGCCCCAGTATCACTACATGACTCCTCACGTCTCCATGGTCATTGAGAAGCTGGACGCTGAGCGCGTAGCCATAGCAAACGCGTTCGGAATCAGCGTGCCAAGTGTCAGCGAACATCTATCACGATCGTTCAATGTCAATGAGCCGAGCTTGGCGGATATTGCTGCTGAGCTGCACAAGCGCCGTGGCGGGCCTGCCGGTCCGACGGATGTGGAGACGCGCTATCTATCTGAGGATGTTCCGTTTGGACTTGTGTTTCTCCGAGCGCTAGGCGACATCGCCGGAGTTTCCGTCCCCGTAACGACCGCGCTGATTGCCATGTCAAGTTTTGTTGTTGGCGAGGACTTTTCCGCTGGAAACGACCTGATCTCGAAATTGGGATTGTCGTCCGAATCGGTGGATGGATTGCTGGCCCGAGTAAATGATGCAGCGAGTTTGGAGTCTGTGTGGCAGTAAGCGTGTTCGACTTGTTCAAGATAGGCATCGGTCCTTCCAGTTCACACACGGTAGGTCCGATGCGTGCGGCGCGAATGTTTGCGCAACGTCTAGCTAGTCAAGACATGTTGGAGGCCACTGCGGCCGTAAAGTGCGAGCTTTTCGGGTCACTTGGGGCGACTGGCAAAGGGCACGGCAGTGGAACTGCCGTACTGCTCGGTTTGCTTGGCATGGAGCCCGATACGATTGATCCTGATGACATCCCAGGAATACTTGAGCGGATCAGAGTCACCAAGCAAATCGACTTGCTTGGAGCGCACCCGGTTGCTTTCGATGAAAAGCGCGACGTACTCTTCTATCTTTCTAAGGCGCTGCCGTTTCATGCAAATGGCATGACGTTCTCAGCGTTTCATGTATCGGGCGCGCTCCTGTGCTCGTATACATACTACTCAGTGGGTGGCGGATTTGTCGTGAGCGAAGAAGTGGCCGATGATGGGTCTCGACACAAGACCATCGCGCGGGATGCCGCCGTGCTTTCACACCCTTTCCACAGCGGTGATGAATTGCTGACCATCGCGAGCACAAACCATTGCAGCATCGCAGAGATCATGCGACGGAACGAACGGTACTGGCGGACTGACGCCGAGATTGATCGCGGTCTACTTAACATCTGGTCCGTAATGCAAGATTGTGTCGCGCGTGGCTGCCGTGCTGACGGTACACTGCCTGGCCCCTTTAAAGTTCGTCGCAGGGCGGCCATATTACAGCAGACGTTGTCGGCGGCGCCTAAAGCTGGTGCGAAACTAGACCCGCTGAGCGCGATGGACTGGATCAACTTGTATGCACTGGCAGTCAACGAAGAAAATGCGTCTGGTGGTCGTGTCGTCACAGCGCCGACAAATGGCGCCGCGGGCATCATTCCTGCAGTATTGCATTACTACGCCGGGTTCATGCCCGGTGCCAGTGACGCCGGCGTAATTGACTTTCTGCTCACGGCAGGCGCGATCGGTCTCCTCTACAAGGAAAACGCTTCTATCTCGGGGGCCGAAGTGGGATGCCAAGGTGAAGTGGGAGTGGCATGCTCGATGGCCGCGGCTGCGCTATGCGCCGTGATGGGCGGGACGCCTGAACAGATTGAGAACGCCGCCGAGATCGGCATGGAACATCATCTTGGGCTCACATGCGATCCAGTTGGCGGCTTGGTACAGATCCCATGCATTGAGAGAAATGCAATTGCGTCAGTCAAGGCCGTCAACGCCGCACGCATGGCACTGCATGGCGACGGGACGCACCACGTGAGCCTGGACAAAGTGATCAAGACTATGCGCGAGACGGGTGCCGACATGATGACCAAGTACAAAGAGACGTCTCGCGGCGGTCTCGCGGTGAACGTTGTTGAGTGTTGATTGCGGACGGCGCGTCAACCGAGAAAAGTTACATATTTGTTGAGCTGAGGCACGCAGAGGCCGCAAACCACGTTGGAAGGGAATACTAAAAATGGGAGTTCAAATGAACGACGTGAATTTTTCTGTCATTCTCCACGTCGAGCCGAAGCTCGAGCGTGACGGAGGTGTCTTCCAGTTCGAGAAATGCATATATGTGCGCGAAAACGGCGTCGAGTTCCTGACGCCTCTTTGTCCTGAGAAGATGCTGATAATCAATTGAGCAGCATGCGCATCGTCCGTTCGAGCCGGCGCGCCAACCTGAATGATTCACGTTTCGACTCCCATGCGAGAGGCAGTTCCATTCCGCTACTAGCCACTGACCATCGTGCGGGAACCGACTGGTTCTCGCTCCTCGATGCAAAGGCACTGAGTGGTTCGAGGCGGTGTTGAAGCGGGTCCTGGAAAAGCTCGTGGGGAGGAAGAATGTGCTGCGTTTTTCACGAGCGACTTGGCAAAGTTGAGGCTCCAACATGCCCGCTGACGCAGCCATTGAAGAAAGGCGCGACAGAGTCGTCAGTTGCGAGCGACCGTTACGCCGTCCTCGACGATGGCAAGAGTTTCAGCCTTGTACCTTGGCGCAGTGTAATTGAGCACCGGGTAGGACAAGAGATGTCAGCTATGGTGAACGGCCGGACTGCCACTTGGTAGGTTGGCCGGAGTCATGGAGTAGCCATTTGACATCGTGCGACAAGGTCGCTTGTGATAGGGGTGCTAAGCCCAAGTTCAAAGCTCACTAGGTGGGCAAGACTTCCTGTTCGATACCTGGCCTTCCTATATCCGTACTCCTCTCACCGATGGCGAGGGGTTAGATAGGTGGCGGCAGCGTTGGAGTGAGAGATCCGGCGAGACTGCCCCAATGCTGTTCGAAAGTTTCAAAGGACCCAGTGTCGGTCTTGCATCCGGTCGGCGCCGGCGAAGGCAAAAGTTGCTCGCATCTACGTGCGAATGGAATTTGATTGCTTTCCCAACGTTGGGTGTCCCGAACTTCAGGACACCCGGTCTCTGCCCGCTATCGAGTCGCCTGAGCCATCCCATGGTTGGACAGAAAGATCTGAAACTTGCCGATCTGATTCATGAGGAATGGATTTTTCCACTCAATGAGTCTTACACGCATAACGCTGTGGAGAGAATGTTCTATAGCGAGGGGCTTCCGCTTCCGCCGAATCACGTGAAATCGCTGTCGATGCTAACCAATATTGGTTTGTTGCTCGAGGGCAACTTAATTGCTTTAATGCCGCGGGCGGCCGCGTTACAGTTCGTAGAAGCGGGTTTATTCGTCTCTTTAGATCTACCCAACACGGTTAATTTTGGAGATGTTGGCTTCTCGATACGCGCGGACAAAGACGTAAATCCAGCCTGTAAGAACTTCATCAAGTGTCTGAGGGCTGCTGCAGCCGAAATGTTTGGTTAGTAAATCTGGCGCGGTGAGCCAAATCCGTGAATCTTCGGTTCAATCACAGTCTGATCATGCGCTGAGCATTGTGAATGCTTGGGATAAGAATGAGGCACTCGTAGCTCCTTGAAGGCGCAGTTGGCGCAGACTTTCGATTCGTCCGATCGCCGATGCTGACTCGCGGTCGCCTATCTGCCCGTCCGCACCAGTCGTACCGCTCCTGGCGCGACCCGTGGACTTTCGCCCGCCGTACCATCGCTAAAGCCAATATACGTGAAATATCCTTGCGCGGTACTGCTCGCCGTCCAGAAGCGCGCGACAGGTGTACTGGGGAAGACGCCGGGATCGATCGCAGCCTTTCCATCCTGAGCATTACGCACCGAAACGATACTTGAGAGCTCTTTCAATATCGGAAGCCTCCACTCCCCACCGCTTGCCTTTGCGCGTACCGCGGCATCAGGCTGGTTAAAAAAAAGCGCCTGACCAATGCAAACCTTAACCTTCCACGTCATTCCCTCAGCGCATCGCTTCCATATCAACCCCGTCTTGTTGTCCGTAATCTCCTGGCCGTCAGCAGACGCGATGTAGCGCTCCTGCGCTTGAACGCCTTGGACAAAACTAGCTGACAGGAAAACAGCTGCGCTTACGGCAACCGAAAGATACCTAAAAGGTGAGGGCATGATTTTTTCCTTTACGCGGGAGCTTCTGTGGTTGCGCTGAATGCAGTAAGCACAGCAAATCCAGATTGTGTAAATACTTGAGGATCTGCGTTAGGCCATAACCTACGGCGGAGAGCACACCGCTTTCGTTTCTGGTCACCGCCGGAAGCAATTGTGGTCGCATGGAATGCGCAGGACGTATGACATCTATGGATGAATCCTCCCGCAATAGACATAGGTTATATGTTCATTACTCCGTAATATTTACCAGGCGCAACAACAGTTCAAACTGGCGAGGCGACTCCTCAATCGCATCCACTCGCGTGATCTCATGAGAGACATGCCGGACAAGCTGACGGAACAACACTACCCTTAATCATTCTCAAAAGGAATTCATATGCAACCTATCCGTGTAATCCTCCTCGCCATGGGAGTCGTACTTTCCACAGGACTGAGCGCAACCGCTCAAGAGGCGTATCCCAAACAGGTAGTTAAGCTCGTAGTGCCTTTTGCTGCAGGGGGCGCGACAGACCTGCTTGGTCGCGTAGTGGCAGAACGCCTCGGTGCTGTGTGGAATCAGTCTGTGATTATTGACAATCGCGCTGGCGCGAGCGGCGCCATCGGATCGGACTTCGTTGCAAAATCAAAAAATGACGGGTATACCCTCCTATTGGGCACGGCATCGACTCATGCAGTCGCGGAGACGCTGAATCCCAGGTTGCCCTATAACATTACGCGTGACTTCGTTGCTATTTCTGAGGTGGCCACAAGTCCCTTGGTGCTACTTGTTCATCCCAGCGTCCCTGTGAAGTCACTGAGTGAACTTATTGCATTTGCAAAGGCAAAACCAGGAGATCTCGCGTACAACGGAACCCCAGGGGCGGCGCCATTTATGGCAATGGAACTACTAGCAGCACGCGCCGGAACAAAGATGTTGCCAATTGCGTATAAAGGCAGCTCGCCCGCGATGATCGATTTGGTAGCCGGGCAATTGCAAACGGGCTTTAATGACGTTTCGCCTTCTCTTCCATTCATTCGAGAGGGAAAATTGCGCGCACTAGCCGTAAGTAGCGCAAAAAGAATCCCATTGCTGCCCGAAGTTCCCACTGTAGCGGAATCGGGCTATCCGGGGTATGACGCCGATGTCTGGCTTGGGCTTTTCGCGCCTGCCGGCACTCCGCCGCACATTGTGAACAAGATCAGCGCAGATTTGCGAAAAGGGCTGTTTGAGCCGGGTGCTCGTAAAAAAATCGAAGAGAGCGGATTCACCATAGTTACGAGCGATCCGAGCCAATTCGCGATCCGGGTCCGGAATGACATTCAAAAATGGCGCAAAGTTATCGTCGATGCAAATATCAAGGTCGAGTAGTTAGCAGAGACGCCTTGCCGGTGAAAGGAATTGTTAGTCGGGCAAATGATTTGCGTAAGGTCTCTTGTCTTGCGTATTTTTGGGGAGATTTGACCAACTTGCCCGCTTCTAGTGTCTTACCACTAGAAGACAAAGGATGGCTTCGTTCCCTTGCCTCCACGCGAACAAAACGCGCCATTGAGCCCGGAGCTGCTGATTTTGAGTAGAGGTCAGCAGCGAATGCGCTGTCATGCGTAAGTCTGGTAATCCCCCGGGCATCTGTGGGACGCGAGTAAACGTGCATCGCCAGAAACCTGCGGCCTACATAATCTAGAAGTCCTGACCAAAAAACGGTTAGGTCGAAGAGGCGAAGTTTGCAGGAGACTAGCACCGAGATTTCGTCAGTCAGGCTTTATGCACGAACGCCAACAATCGCCCGACAACGGAGGTCTTTTATGCAGAGACAAGCGCTCACATTGCAAATGCTCGAGGTATTCCGCGCTGCCGTTATGAATGGTGGAATCAGCGCAGCCGCTGACGCCTTAGGAACCTCCCAGTCGTCGGTGAGCAGATTGATTTCTGAGCTGCAGCGAGTGGTTGGCTTTCAACTTTTCGTCAAGCACGGACGAACTGTAAGGCCGACCGAAGAAGCGCTTGCTCTTATGACAAAGGTTCAACAGTCTTTTCTAGGACTTGAGGACATCGGCAGGTTTGCCGAGCAGATGAGAAAACAGCGTATGGGACGGCTTTCAATCTGCGCGATACCCGCCATTGCCCACTCGATCATCCCTGAAGCAATCGAATTTTTGCGTCTCAAGTATCCGAATGTTTTGGTGACATTGGACATCGCGTCATCAATCGAAGTCGTGAGAAGCGTCCTAAATCGGAAGGCAGACGTTGGCTTCGCCGCCCACGGGCTTGCGGTCGGCGAGGTGGAAAACGTAGCTGAATTCACAGCGGACTGCATGTGCATAGCTGCGCCTGGAGGGTTACCTAGTGAATGGAAACACGTAGAGCTACAGCAGTTGAGCGGACGGCCTTTTGTGGCCCTGACGGGCACGCTTCAGAAGCGGCTGGAAACGATGTTGAAGGACGCAAATGTCGAAATCGAAATTATGGCTGAGGCATCACAATCACTTTCATGCAGTGAGCTTGTAATGCGTGGAGGTGGGATTTCCGTCGTTGATCCATTCACGGGAAATCTTCATCGCGCTCGTGGCGGCATGGCGCTGCCCCTTAGCCCCGCGCTAGCCTACAGGGTGCAGGCTGTGGCAATGGGCGACACCCGACTCAGCGCGCAAGCCAAAGACTTGGTGAACTACCTTGAGTCAGCAGCTCTTGCGACCAGGAATGCATGCGCCGAGTGAATGAATCAGACTGCCATGAGGTATGGATTTATATGGTTCATTTACATACCATGGCTGTATCGATTCCATAACCGACTTCCGTAGTTAGCTCTGTTCCGGCCAGATCAATCACGCACTTCTTGCGCCTACAGCCGCTAATGACGGTCAGTGACGGCGACACGCAACTGGATTTGTGGCCATCCGTTGGCGCATGAGCAAGGCGGAATTAACGGTGTGGCTTAACTAATCGCAAAAGGAGACGCAATGTACGTGTTTGATCATCAAAAGCGCATCAAGCGCTATCAGGACAGCCTCCAAGCTGAAGGCATTGGCTGTTCCATCGTGATGCTCCCCGCAAACGTCAGGTACCTGACTGGCTTCTGGGGGTATGCGGCCAGAGCCGAATATTTCGAACCAAGAAGACTGCTGTGTTTCGTTGTGCCTCAACAGGGTCAGCCCTTGCTAGTAGTGCCAAAAATTGAGCGTACGTTCGCAGAGGCAGCTACTGATGGTCTAGCTCTTCATATTGAGCATCATGTTGAAGTAAGCGTACCTGGGGAGCGTAAAGACGCATGGGGGATCGTCCGCGAGTTTCTCGTTCGGTTGGGTGCCCAGAACGGACCCGTTAGCGTTGAGAAGGCCCATCTCACTGCCAAGGCATTTCGAGCACTGGAGGAGGGCCTTGAAGGATTTCGCCTAGTCGAAAGTAGTGAAGCAATCGAGCGACATCGGGCCATCAAAGACCCTGTTGAGATCAGGCTCCATCGCGCGTCTGGACACCTCGCCGCGCAAATGTTTGAAATTGAAGTAGCGGCCATCAAGGAGGGCGGATATCGCGAGTACGAGGTTGCCATGAAAGGGTGGGCGCATAACGTGAAAGCCTGTGCCGCCTGCATCCAGTCCGAGACACCCAACAAGCACTACGTCGACTCTCCAATCGGCATGAGCGCACAGCTACTGACTTCAGGCTCGCGACTTAACCGTGCCCACGGAACCGCTTCGACAAGAATGATTGAGCCCTCTGATCTTGTGGCGATCGACTTGTGCCGAGTGCCGTTCCTTTTGGGTGTTCGCACTGGATTCGGGCGGGTTGTTGCGCAGCGCCTGTTGACCTCCACAGAAGAGGATATCGATGCGATCGTCAAGAAGTCGTACGACGCGGCTCTACTTCTGTGCCGTCCAGGTGTCGTTGCTTCGGATGTCAACCAAGCTGTCACCGATACGCTCGTCAGTGCCGGTCTGGGCCCGTACATTGTCCACGGGTGCGGGCGGACTTTCGGCGTAGAAACGGAGATGAAACTCTCAGAAGACAACAAGCAAACGCTTGAGGCAGACATGATTGTGTCGATCGAACCTTCCATCTACATGGATGGGTACCAATCGCGTATTGAGAGCACATTCCGTATCACGCACGAAAAGCCTGAACTACTAACGCCAATTCACGAGGGCGTGATTCGCATTTAAGAGAACCCCGTTGATCGAGCATCATGCACCATCTATTGCGCTGCGCCGGTGTGTCGACGTACCAGGTTAAAGCGCGGCCGGCAAGCGATGGGTCGACCAGTGCTTGCGCCTAGCAAATCCAACACATCCTATTTCGAAATGGGTTCGGCGACCCAATCGCGCAGGGTGTGTAAATGGCCCAATGTGAGTCGTGATGAGGTCTCACTAGTAGCTTTCGCGTTCCCATCGCTGCACTGCTACCTCTGCTCTCAACCTCGATCCCACCAATGTAACTTGAACCAACACCCCCATTATGGATAACTCTCTGTTTCGAAAGCTTGATGACCTAGGCGGCGCGCCACTTGGGCTGAGCCTAACGATTGACGGGCAAGCAGTGCGCGCCGAAACGGGCGACAGTGTCGCTTCTGCGCTGTTGCGTCTTGACCCGCCTCTTTCGCGGACAACTCCAGTCAAGGGTAGTTCGCGCGCACCCTACTGCATGATGGGGGTGTGCTTTGAATGCTTGGCAATTGTTGATGGTGTGGCATCAACGCAAACTTGCCTCGTCGAGGTGCAGCAAGGCATGTGCGTAGAGCGTCAGCACGGGCGTCGGCAGGTCACTTGGTCCTCCGCCCAGGATGCGGCGCCCAACGACTTCGATATTCAGGTCGAACCTTCGATGCGAGCGGTGATTCCATGAATCGCGTTTTCGACCTGGTGATTATTGGTGCCGGCCCAGCGGGGATGAATGCAGCGTTGCAGGCTTGTGCACTAGGTCTCACCGTTCTGGTGGTGGATGATCAATCTACACCGGGCGGCCAGATCTGGCGTTCGATTGAGACGAGAGTCGGCACTCCCGTCGGTGCGTTACTTGGCGCCGAATATTCCGCCGGACTTTCGGTAGCGCAGGCATTCCGCGCTTGCGGTGCGATCTATGAGCCAGGCACCCAGGTCTGGCAAATAGAACCCGGCTGGCAGATCTACATGAGTCGAACRCACCGAGCGGAATGCGTTCAAGCCGCCAATGTCCTTCTGGCAACGGGAGCGCAGGAGCGACCGAACCCATTTCCTGGTTGGACGCTGCCTGGCGTGCTTACCGTGGGCGCAGCGCAGATTCTTTTGAAGAACGCCCGAGAGATCCCACAAACAGCTGTCTGGATTGCCGGGAGCGGGCCCCTCGTTTTACTCTACATGGTGCAGTTACTGCGCGCCGGCGGTAGCATTGCTGGTTGGCTTGATACAGCACCTGTGGATGGTTGGCGTCGCGCCATTCCACATGCATGGGCGGCTCTCCGTGCTTGGAGAGACATTCTCAAAGGACTCGGGTGGACTCGCACGTTACGGCGCGCTGGCTTCCCAATTGTTCGCGGCGTCACTCAACTGCGTGCGCACGGCGCCGATCGTTTATGGCACCTGTCATATCAGACCTCGAGCGGTCAGTCGCGACAGGTTGCTGCTGACCTCTTACTGATCCATGAAGGTGTAATACCATCAATCCACATAACGCAGGCCCTGGGGTGCGACCACACTTGGAATCCCGCCCAGCAATGCTTCGCACCGACCGTTGACGGGTGGGGGGAAACGAGCAAGCCCGGAGTTTTTGTGGCCGGAGACGGCGCGGGAATCGGTGGGGCGCGAGTCGCCTGTATACGTGGCTCATTGGCCGCACTCGGCATTGCCATCCGCGCAGGAAAACTGGACGAAGGTGCAGCGAACCTACTTGCGGAGCCAATGCGGCGGCAGTTGGCGAGCGAACTGGCAATCCGACCACTGCTCGACGCCATGTATCCTCCCCGTGCGGAATTGTTTTCGCCACCCGATGACACTGTTGTATGTCGGTGCGAAGAGCTCACCGCCGGCGAAATTCGTATTGCCGCAAAGACAAGCCGACCCGATGCAAACCAAACCAAATCACTAACTCGAGCGGGAATGGGCCCTTGCCAAGGCAGGCAGTGTGGCTACACCATTGCTCACATTCTGGCCGCATCGCATGGCAGGCCGGTTGAGGAAATCGGGATCTACCGAGCGCGACCGCCACTCAAGCCGCTGACTCTCGCTGAGCTGGCCTCCTTGGACAGCGTGGGTGATTCCGCATGACCAAGCGTGCCTTCGACGTTGCAGTCATCGGTGGTGGTTTACACGGCTTATCCGCAGCTATGCATTTGTGCCGCGCCGGCAAGCGCGTCATCGTTCTCGAGCGAGCTTGGGTTGGCAGGCACGCATCAGGTGCCACGGCCGCCGGGGTGCGGACACTCAATCGTGATTTGTCAGAGCTGGACCTTGCTCTTGAGTCAATGGAAATGTGGCACAGGATAGCCTTGCTAGTTGGCGATAACTGTGGCTTCCAGGCCTTCGGCCAGATATGTGTGGCGGAACAGTCGGAAAACTTGTTGAAGCTCCAACAACGCGTTAGGACCCTGACCGGCATGGGCTACCAGCATGAAGAAATCATCGACAGACATGAGTTACGCAGGCTTGTTCCGGCAATTAGCAGGCACTGCATCGGCGCATCTATTTCACGCGGTGACGGGGCGGCAGATCCTCATCGGACTCTCGCGGCATTTAGGCGCAGCGCTGAAGTGGCGGGCGCCGTTATACGCGAGGGGTGTGGTGTGCGGGACATCGAGCGAGCCGGCCAGGATTGGGCTCTTCAGTTGGAGGGACCGGCTGTTACCGGCCAACACGCTTCAATCGTCGTTCCGCTCGTCGTGAATGCGGCGGGCGCCTGGGCCGGTCGCATTGCGGCGATGGTAGGAGACGAGATTCCGCTTGGCACCAAAGCCTCCATGATGATCGTCACCGAGCGGCTTGCCCCGTTGGTCAGGCCGGTGGTGTCAGTCATGGGGCGCTCCCTGTCTTTCAAGCAGTCGGATCAGGGAACTCTTGTGATCGGCGGGGGCTTGCAAGGCGTCCCTGACTTGGATGGTGAGTCCACCGGCGTCCGGCTGGGTGTTCTTTCGAAAGGCGCGCGCGCGGCGACTGACCTCTTCCCCTGTGTACGCGATGTACGGATGGTGCGTGTCTGGTCTGGGTTGGAGGCAAAAACCGCTGACCTTCTTCCCGTCGTAGGGCCTGCAGTGAATGCCCCCGGGGTATTTCATGCCTTTGGGTACTCGGGCCATGGCTTTGAACTGGTGCCCGTCGTCGGCGCAACGCTGGCTGATCTGATTGTGACCGGCTCAACGCGGCGTGCCATCGGTGCGTTGAACGCACAAAGATTAATGATCGCTTCCTCAAGCGCGCTCGCGGTTTGATGCGCGGCATGGTTCTACTCCTGCTGTGCTCCTGTCCCTCTCGCTCAACGCGAACGTGTTGATATGTGTGTAAGTAAGTGGCGGATGTCACCCCTCTCCGTCACATGACATCGACGAGAAGCGTGTCCCACCAGAACTTGAAGACCCAGAAAGGAATTGCTTGGTGCGAGTCAGTATCTTAGGAGCAGGTGCCATTGCATATGCCACGGCGGCATTGCTGGAAAAGGCAGGACATGAAGTGTGGATTTGGTCGCCATCTGGCAAGCGAACGGTTAACCTGGCGGCGGGTCACCCGCTTGTGGCCAGCGGCGCGATCACTGGCAGCTATAGGCCTAGCATCGCATCTTCCGTTGCCGAAGCCGTTGTTACAGCTGATGTGGTCATATTCGCCCTCCCCGGAAATGGGCACAAGCTCGCATTCGACGCCGCAGTGCCCCACATAAAAAAGTGTCAGCCCATAATTATCAGCTCGCATCTTTCGTTCGGCGCCTTGTACTTAAACAAGTGGCTTGGGGCGCGAGGCATCCAAGCGCCGATCATTGCGCTTGCATCAACCATCTCCACCGGAAGACAGCTGAGTTCAACCGCGGTGCACGTTGGAGCCATACGACTGAAGGTCGACATGGCGACGCTCCCGGCCAGCTCCATGGATCAGGGCCACGCTCTTTGCTCGCGTCTATTTGGTGACCGGTTTGTGAAGCGGGATGGTCTACTCGCGATCGCCCTAAGCAATCTGAACCCTCAAAGTCATCTCGGGATCGCGTTGCTAAACCTAACACGTATGGAACATGCCGAGGAGTGGAGTCAGGCTGGCAACACTACGCCTGCTGTGGGGCGTCTGATCGAGGCGCTGGACGTCGAACGGCTTGCCATCGCCAGGGCCTTTGACCTCGAGGTAAGGACGGTTCAGGAGCATGTCTCGCTTTCGTATAACCTCCCCATGGGCAGCGTCGCCGCAATGAGTCAGGAAAGGCACCGCCAAGGATTGGGAGTGTCCGGACCTAAGACCGTGGAGAGCCGCTATGTTCTGGAAGATGTGCCGTTCGGCCTCCTGCCTACCGTACTTCTTGGACAGCTCACTGACCACAAGGCCACCTTACACGAATCCGGTATGGCAATTCTTTCCGCTGCGTATGGACGAAATTTTGCGGAGGAAAATGACTTATTGCCGGAGCTTGACCTAGAGCGACTGTCAGCCCCGGAATTGCAGCGCCTTACGCGCATCGGATTCTAGACATGGTGGCTACCGATGTCACGAGCCTGTTGTCCCAAATAGCCAAGCAGGTGCGGCCCCTTCTGTCGCAGGGTCAGCTCCCCATATACATTCCGGAGTTGGGGAGAGTGAACAAAATGCAATTCGGTATGGCGTTTGTTTCACTCGATGGTCAGGAGGCATTTTGTGGCGACGCTGACGTTTCGTTCTCGATTCAGAGCATCTCCAAACTCTTTGCTCTCGTGCTGGCTCTCGAGCGCGTGGGAGATGATTTGTGGAACCGGGTGGCGAAGGAGCCGTCCGGGAAGCCATTCAATGAACTGGTTCAAGTCGACCAGGAAGCGGGTGCGGCGCGGAACCCCTTCATCAATGCAGGTGCGCTCGTCATCACTGATGTTCTCTGCTCTAGGTTCGCCCAACCTGAACTCGCGCTGCTCCAAACCCTGAGACAACGCGCAGGTGATGAGCGTGTGGACATTGATCATGCTGTGATGCAATCGGAGCGGGAAACCTGTCACCGCAACGCCGCCATCGCCTATCTGCTTAAGAGCTACGGTCGTATCGACAACTCCGTCGATTTGGTGCTTGATACCTACTGTCGGCAGTGCGCTCTAACCATGAGTTGTCGCCAGATTGCCCGAAGCGCGCTGCCATTGGCAACAGTCGAGGGTCTTTCATCTCACGGTACCCGTGACGGGCTGTCCGCCGCGCAGCGCCATACCGTCACCGCCTTGATGCTGACATGCGGAACGTACAACGCTGCAGGCGATTTTGCTGCACGCATTGGATTGCCCATGAAAAGCGGCGTCGGGGGCGGCATTGTGGCCGTCGTCCCTGGCATTGGCACTTTGTGCGCATGGTCGCCCGGTCTCGACGAAAACGGCAATAGCCTCGCCGCCGGCCGTGCAATCGAACTCTTCGCACAACATACTGGGTTGTCAGTACTAGCCACGCCTGCCAAATGGGGATCTTCGAGACTGTGATATCCGCTTGGCGTCGCGACTGAACAGCTTAAGCCCCCCGTTTTTGGCTAGGGCACAAAGATGCTCGTGACCAAGCTGGAAGAAAATTATCAAGGAGGAAAAACTATGATCTGCCTCGATGTCGATGCTATATGGCCAATTTTTCTCGTCCCCCATGATTCTTACCGTGCAATGATTCGCAGTTCAACGGTCAGCGTCCGGCCATCCCATCTTGAATTGAGATCCAGGTGAGCCGAGGATGGCGTCCACCGTATGCGCGCGGCGAACCCATGTTGGTATGCGCACCTTGGGGCAAATCCGCATGCAGGGCCAGTGAGGCATGAAAAAGCTGCAGGAGAGCACCACACCGATAGCAACAGCTCAAAGAAGCACTGAAGTCCAAAAATACGAAACGGAAGCGCAAAAATAAACCGCTTCGAATTACCTGCGCTGGCGCAGCAGGTAATTCGGCAGTCTCCTAAGCCTATTAAAGATCAACCTATGGCCTTACTACTTCAATGTCTGCGGGAGCTTCGAGTCCGTCAAGGCGACAATGACACACTTTTCCAGGAGTTTCCTGTTCTGACTCGAGGGTGGGGTACATGCGCTTCTTTTGCCGACCAGGCTCCGGCTTGCCAGACTGAAGCATTGACTAACAAGCCCGACCCATCATGTTCCGCACGCTGCTCAAATCCAAGATCCACCGCGTCGCAGTAACCCACTGCGAACTGCACTATGGAGGGGGCTCTTGCACCATCGATGAAGACTTGCTCGACGCGGCCAATATCGACGAGTACGAGCATATCCATATCTGGAACACCAACAACGGCGAGCGCTTTGTCACCTACGCCATCAAGGGTGAGCGCGGCTTCGGCATGATCTCGCTGAACGGCTCGGCCGCACGTCGCGCATCTACTGGCGATTTGGTCATCATTGCTGCCTTTGCTCGGGTCCGCAACGACCAGGTGGCAGGGCATGAGCCTCGGCTGGTGTTTGTCGACGACAAGAATCGGCAAACCGAGTTACCTCACCAGGGTCCTAACCAGCGCTTGTGATGATGCAGGCCGGCCGCCTGCCGGCCAGCTTCCTGATCCAGCGCAGTCTGGCTGGGGTTGGTGCCGTGTTTGGCTGCCCCTAATCTGGCCGTCGTAGCAGCGCGTGGGCGAGGGCACCTAGGCTGTGCCGCCGGATTTGCTGCGAAGGGCTCAGCAGCATGATGCGCAAAGGGTCGCTGGGCCCGTCGTCGAGCTGCGCTCACACATGCCGATCGAGCAGCAGGTCAGGGCGATGGGCGCAACGTGGCTAGTGGCCTGTAACGGAGAAAAGAGAGTGAACTTTTCCCGTGTAGAGTGCTTCCGATTCAATCGTTACAGTCCACTAGATAGGGACCTCGTGGTTGCCAACGCCAAAGGCCAGCAGCCAGCGGTCCAGGGCTTCGGCGCGCAGGTGCGTGGGGCTGTGGCACAGCGCCTGGACTTCCTGGTGGCTGGCGGAACGCCAAGGCCAGCGGGTCATCCTCGTTCGCAACCTGCTGACAACTCTGCGGGACCGCGACCTCTCTGCTGCAGGCAAGACCATGCAGCAGCAGACAGGCCTCACCTATCGATCGACGCAGGACGGCGAACATGTTGGTGGCGTATATCGTCGCAGCGTTGACCTCGCAAGCGGCCGCTACGCACTTTTGGATGGCTTTAGTCTGGTTCCGTGGCGGAGGGTCAGAGCATCACGGCGGTTGTTCGGGGCGGCGGTGTCACTTGGACGCTCGGGTGGGAACGGGGACACGGTATTCCTTAATCTCGCGTGGCCCCTACCCGTCGGCTATCTCATCACCAACCGAGGATCTAGCTGGGCGATCGCAAACTTACGCACATGCGCGATAAATGGCTCGACCAGCTTGGGCGGCATAGCCTGTAAAGGGGTCAGCACCGAGAATTCCAGTGGAACCGATGGCTCGAAGGGAATGAAGCGCAAGTCGCCTCCCTTGTATTCCATCGCCGTGATTGCATCGACCAGTGTGATGCCTTGGCCTGCGGCCACCAAAGAGCAAAGCGCGGCCGCAGTCTGAGTCTCTACCTGGGCTGGCTTGTACTTCACGCCGTGAGCCGCGAACATGGCGTCGATCAGCAGCCGCGTACCCAGATGGGTAGGGTGCGCAAGAAAGACCTCACCCTCAATGTCCGCTGGAATGACAACCTCACGGCTCGACAGACGATGGCCCACGGGAACGACGCACATGTGCGCGATCGATAGCAGGCTGTCTCCATGTGTCCCGGTATTGCTGATCGAGAGGTTGACGATCCCCACGTCACAGCGCTGGCTAATCACCATGTCCACGATAGTGCGCGAATCGTATATCCCCAGCGTGACTTTGATCTCACCGGATTCCTTCAGGAAATCTGCGATCGCTCTCGGCATGAAGGACAGCGCGATCGAAGGCGGCGCAGCAACATGCAGCCTCCCTCGCTGCTGTGTCTTGATTGCGTGCGCCGTGCGCGCAATGGCCTCTACACCGATCAATGATCGATTTACCTCTTCGTACAGCAGGTGAGCTTCGGCCGTGGGATGCAAGCGCCTTTTGCTGCGCATGAAAAGCGGAAAACCTACGCTCTCTTCTAAGTCGGCGAGCAGACGGGTAACTGCCGGCTGTGAGATGCACAGCATGCTGGCTGCACGCGTCACCGTCTGGCAGAGCATTACCGCGCGAAAGGCTTCAAGTTGTCGAAGGCGCAAGTGCAGACCCCTTTGAGACCATACTCTAATGTTATAGATTTATATAGAAACTGTATATCCGAAACGTCCAATTTAACACTCATACAGAGAGAGTTGTCGCATGGTATCGCCTATTTGTCGTCATAACCAAATATGTGATACCTGTGCTCGGATACGCCAACCCACTTTAGCAATTTCGCAAATTACCGCCTGCCAACAGCAAACGCGGCGTGCAACACATCGACGAACAGTCGGTGAAATGGATAACGCTTACGTAACGACCGCCATGTTCACTACCTGCAGAACGGGGGCGTTCGCCCATTACGGGCCGATCGCGCTGCTGTGCGCCGGCGCTCTAGAGCAGATTCGTAGCGCTGATCGAAATTCATAACATTTAGACATGGACATTTCGAATATTTTTGATTGGACGCCGCCCGCGCTCAATCACAAAATCGAACAAGCATATAAGTTTTGAAAAGGCTCAAAGTGAATCCCCTTACGTACAAGTCGCGAATTTCTGCCGTGCAGAGGCAGCTGGAGAAAGATGGCCTGGATGGGTTAGTGGTGATCAAGCCCGAGCACGTCCGATATCTCTCTGGCTTTTGGGGCTACAGCACAAGAACAGAGTACGCGATGCCTCGAAGGCTGATCGCGGTAATTGTTCCCCGGCACGGCGATGTCGTCCTGATCACGCCAAAGATCGAGCTTAACTTTGCGAAGCGTCGCAGCTGGATCCAGGATGTCCGCCACCACGTGGAATGGGCTCCCTCGACAAGCGAGGTATTCGGAGGCTTGGCGCTTCTCGATCGCGTGCTCACTGAAAAAGGCCTGCACCGCGGTCGCCTTGGCCTCGAGCTCGGCTTCATCTCAGCACGGCTGTTCGGCATGCTTTCCGGACAGTTCGCGGGCATCGAATTTAGCGACGCGAGTTACGTTATCGAAGCGCTGCGGATGATCAAGTCGCCGGAGGAAATCGAGATTATGCGGACCAGCGGTCGCATGGCTGTCGCGCAACTTGAGGTCGAACTGAATGCTATCCACGCTGGAGTGCGTGAGTATGAGGTCGCCTTAAAAGGTCGGGAGGAGGCGACGAGGTTGTCTGCAGAATGGATGATCGCCAATGAATCCGGCGAAATGCCGCTGGACCAC
The DNA here is from genome assembly GCF_056401235.1 of Polaromonas sp. P4_F9. Classification (NCBI taxonomy): domain Bacteria; kingdom Pseudomonadati; phylum Pseudomonadota; class Betaproteobacteria; order Burkholderiales; family Comamonadaceae; genus Polaromonas; species Polaromonas sp. P4_F9. Next base: position 22,426 of record NZ_JBFUJT010000044.1, read on the forward strand.
CCAATCAGCGAGGCCGTACAAATCATCACCTCGGGTGAACGGCTTGATATGGTGCATGCCCCTGCGTCAACGCGATTACTTTCTGAGGGCGATGTCGTCCTTCTTGATTTTTGCAGAGTTCCCCAACTGCACAACTATCGAATTGGCTTTGCTCGGAATGCCGCCTTGCGGCCGCTCACGCAGGCTGAAAGAGATATCTACGAAATCGTAAACCAGTCGTACGACGCCGCTCTCGAAGTTCTGAAGCCAGGGATCGCTGCCGAACAGCCAGACTTGATCGCTCGCGAAATTCTTGATCGAGCTGGTCTTGGCGAAACTTTCGTGCACCGTACGGGACGTGGCGTTGGGCTTGATGCTGTGGAGAGGCCGGAGATCGGAGCAGGAGACAAAACACCGCTGGCTCCTGGCATGGTCGTCACGGTCGAACCCAGCATCTATTACCAAGGGTTTGCCATCCATGTCGAAGACACCTACCTCATCACGGAATCTGGCCACGAATTGCTGACTCGTACGCCCCGTGATGTACGAGATTTGAGTTGACCATGCGAAATCCTGGCCCGCAGCGGGACATTCACAGCCAAATTGGCTCGCACTGGCACGCCGTCGTGTCGATCGCATTCCCCGCATTCCACCTTTCTTCACCCCGCCACAACACTTAGGAGACTAAAAATGTATGACAAGCAGCGTCACCAATCCGCATTCAACCAGAAAGACAATTACATGAAGCCTATCCGTGCAACTCTTCTCGTCATGGGACTTACCCTGTTTTCGGCGGTGAGCGCTTTGGCTCAAGAGGCGTTCCCAAATAAGCCAGTGAAACTTGTCGTGCCATTTGCCGCAGGAGGTGGGACGGACATGCTGGCGCGCATCGTGGCCGATCGTCTCGGCGCGGTTTGGAATCAGTCGGTCGTCGTCGACAATCGCGCCGGCGCCAGCGGCACCATCGGTTCCGATAGTGTCGCGAAATCCAAAAACGACGGGTATACGATCCTGTTGGGCACGGCCTCCACCCACGCCGTCGCGCCAACCTACAGGCCCACCTTGCCATACGACGTCGAACGCGACTTCGTCGCGGTATCCGAGGTGGCCACCCAGCCTCTGGTGCTGGTGGTACCCGCTAGCCTTCCGGCGAAATCACTTAGCCAGTTTGTCGCGTACGCGAAATCAAAAAATGGCGACATTCCCTACGACGGCACCCAAGGCACGGCGCCGCACATGGCGATGGAACTTCTGGCCGCGCGTGCCGGCGTCAAGATGGTGTTGCCAATCTCTTACAAGGGCAGCAGCGTCTCGTTGATCGACATCGTAGCTGGGCAATTGGACGGTGGTTTCAACGATTTGCCAGCGGCCATTCCCTTTGTTAAGGATGGAAAGCTGCGCGCTCTGGCCATCACAAGCCCGAAACGGAATGCGTTGATCCCCGAGGTTCCGACGGTCGCAGAATCCGGCTATCCGGGCTATGACGCTGACGTCTGGCTTGGCTTGTTCGCGCCGGCAGGAACGCCGCCTGCGATCGTCAAAAAGATTGCTGCAGACCTCAAGACGGCGTTGAATGATCCGGGCGCCATTAAGAGGCTTGAGACCGGAGGCTTCTCCGTGGTGGCGAGCAGTCCAAGTGAATTTACCATCCGCGTCCGAAACGACATCCAGAAGTGGCGCAAGATCCTCACTGATGCCGGCATCAAGATGCAGTAAATCGAAAAGCCTGATGCCACTGTATGAATATGCTTGCACGGCCTGTGGGCCGTTCAGCGCGCTACGGCCCCTCACCGAGTTCAACGATCCAGGGATCTGTCCGCGGTGTGGTTCCGTGTCACCCAAGGCATTGAGCTCGCCTGCGTACCTTGGCGCAAGCAAGCGTCAAAGCGCCTATGACGCCATCGCCAGCCATCCGTCGCGGGATGGTTTGCCAAAAATGGCGAAGGTGCAGGCAGCAAGGCATGGCATGCAATGTCCGTGCTGCAGTCCACTCAACGGGGTTCAAAAAAGCCCCTGACCAACCTTGCCAAATGGCTTCCTGATTTCCGACTACCGACCCGTTATGCCCACTGAACCCCTGTTCCAACCGATGGATGGCACCACCAAGACCGTAGCGGTTACCTTCAATGGCCAGCCGCTACAAGTGCCCGCGGCCTCTAGCGTGGCAGCCGCATTGATGGCCGCCGGCGTCAAGCGCTTTCGTAACTCTCCGGTGTCAGGCAGCGGCCGCGCGCCGTACTGCATGATGGGCGTGTGCTTCGAGTGCCTGCTGACGATCGACGATACACCCAACCGCCAAAGCTGCTTGGTGCCGCTGCAGGCCGGCATGGCCATCTGCACGCAGGACAGTTTGCCTGAAATGTTTGATTCTTCCGACGATGTGGAATTTGCACTGGCGCAGGCCCAAGCCGCGGGAGTCCACCATGGCACTTGAGAGAGAATTTCAGGCTACGCCCGCCAGGCCAGTCGACATGGTGGACATTGCCATCGTCGGCGCCGGCCCGGCCGGCATGGCGGCAGCGATCGCCGCACGCCGGCACGGCGCCAGCGTGGCCTTGCTCGACGAACAGTTCGCCGCTGGCGGCCAGATCTACCGCGGCATTTCCAGCGCGCCAGCCGACCGCCTGCAAGTGCTCGGCCCCGACTACACCGCCGGCGCGGTGTTGGCCAACGCGTTCGCCGCCAGCGGCGCACGCCACGTCACCGGCGCGGCGGTCTGGCAGGTCACGGCTCAGCGCCACGTGCACTACCTCCGGAACGGCGCCATGCGCAGCGTGCAGGCGCAGCAGGTACTGCTGTGTACCGGCGCGATGGAGCGGCCCTTTCCCATCCCCGGCTGGACGCTGCCCGGCGTGCTGACCGCGGGCGCCGCGCAGATCCTGCTCAAAGGCTCGGGCATGGCACCCCGCCAGCCTGTAGTGCTGGCCGGTTGCGGCCCGCTGCTTTACCTGCTGGGATGGCAATACGTGCAAGCCGGCGTGCCGATCGCGGCCATCGTCGACACCACGGGCGCCGCCGACTACCGCCACGCGGTGCGGTACGCGGGCGGCGCGCTGGCCGGCTGGCGCTACCTGAAGAAGGGCCTGTCGCTCATGGCCACGCTCAAGAGGGCTGGCGTGCCGTTCCACACTGGCGCCACCGGGCTGCACGTGCTCGGCGACACCGAGGCCGCCGGCCTGGGCTTCACCATCGGCGGCACGCGGCGCGAGGTGCGGAGCCCGCTCGTGCTGCTGCACCAGGGCGTGGTGCCCAACACCCAGTTCACCTGGTCGCTGCGAGCGGGGCACGCGTGGGACGATGCCCAACTGTGCTGGTCGCCCATCACCGACGTCTGGGGCGAGCTGGACGTGCCTGGCATTTTCGTCGCCGGCGACGGCCGTGGCATCGGCGGCGCGCGCGTGGCCGCGCTGCAGGGCGAACTCGCAGGCCTGGCCGCCGCCGCGCAAGCCGGCAAGCTCACTGACGAGGTACGCGACCATCTGGCCGCGCCGCTGCGCGCCGAGATGCGCCAGCACCTGTTCATCCGGCCCTTCTTGGACGCACTGTACCGGCCTAAGCCAGCCAACCGCATCCCGTCCGATGCCACTCTAGTGTGCCGTTGCGAGGAGGTCACAGCCGGCGACCTGCGCGGCTACGTGAAGATCGGCTGCACCGGCCCCAACCAGGCGAAGAGCTTCGGCCGCTGCGGGATGGGGCCGTGCCAGGGTCGACAGTGCGGGCTGACGGTGACCGAGGTCATCGCCGAAGCGCGCGGCGTTTCGCCCGCCGAGGTCGGCTACTTCCGCATCCGACCGCCGATTAAGCCAGTCACCTTGGGGGAGATGGCCCATGAAGCGTGACGCGAGGCTTCCATACGGCAGCGACGTCATCGTCATCGGTGGCGGTTTCCACGGCACCTCCAGCGCTTTCCACCTGGCGCGCCGCGGCGCTAAGGTCACGCTGCTGGAGGCGGAGTATTGCGCGCGCCATGCCTCGGGCGTCAACGCCGGTGGTGTACGCACGCTGGGCCGCCATCTGTCCGAGGTGCCGCTGGCGCGCGAATCGCTGCGCCTGTGGCACACCTTGCGCGAGCTGATAGACGACGACGGCACCTTCGTGCCAAGCGGCCAGCTGCAGATCGCCGAAACCCCCGAAGAACTGGACAAGCAGCGCGCGCGGGCGGCGGAGTTGAACGCGCTGGGTTTCACGCATGAGGTGGTCATCGATGCGCAACAAGTGCGCGAAATTGCGCCGCGCCTGGCTGACCATGTGGTCGGCGGCATATGGGTCCACGACGACGGGCATGCCGTGCCGTATCGCGCAGTCACCGCTTTTCGCCACGCCGCTCAAAAGCTGGGCGCAACGTTCCATGAGGCCACGCCCGCGCAGTCGATCGAGCGTGTCGGTGACCATTGGCACGTCACCACGCCGCAAGGCGTGTTCTCGGCACCGTGGCTGGTTAACGCGGCCGGGGCCTGGTCCGGCGAGTTCGCGGCGCAGGTGGGCGACACCGTGCCCCTGCGGCCGGGCGGGTTAATGCTAATGATCACGCAGCGCGTGCCGCAGTTCATCGGCCCTGTGCTGGGCGCGGCCGGCCGGCCGCTGTCCTTCAAGCAGTTTGCCAACGGCACGGTGCTCATCGGCGGCGGCCTGTCCTGCGACGCCGACATGGTACGCCGCCACGGCGAGGTCGACTTTCCTAAGCTGTCTTCGAGCGCCCGCACGGTGACCGACCTGTTCCCGCACCTGGCCGGCATCAACGTGGTCCGCGCTTGGGCCGGCGTCGAGGCCTTTATGCCCGACGATATTCCCGTCATCAGCCTGAGTCGCCGAGCGCCGCAACTGGTCCACGTCTTCGGTTTCTCGGCCCATGGCTTTGCGCTTGGCCCCATCGGCGGACAGATCGTCGCTGAACTGATATTCGATGGCCAGAGCTCGTTGCCGATCTCGCCGTTCACGGTGGACAGGTTCGCACCGGTCACGGCTCTTGACCGGCCTCACCGCGCCTTATCTTCCTGACCGTCTCTTCATTTGCAATACCGACACTTAGCCGCAGTACTACGACGAAACCAAAGGCCCTATGGCTAGTCTTGCGGACATCCTCACAGCACTAGCGAGCAGAGCAAACATCAAACCTCCAAACCTCGGGAAACAAGATGAGCAATATCGAGCGCAAGCACACCAACGCACGCATGAGCAAGATCRTGCGCCACGGCGGCTTGGTCTATCTGTGCGGCCAAACAGCCAACGGAAGTGCCAGCGCCGATGCAGATATAGCGGCCCAAACCCACGAGACTCTGGCGAGAGTCGACGCACTGTTGGCAGAAGCGGGTAGTGACAGAGCGCGGATACTTTCGGCCACCATCTATCTACGAGACATAAGTGACTTCGCCGCGATGAATCGCGTGTGGGAGTCCTGGCTTTCTCCTGGCATAGCACCAGCGAGAACGACGGTGGAGGCACGGCTCGCGTCGGAAAACCTGTTGTTTGAGGTGACCATCACTTCTGCGGAAGCGTGAGCCCGACATGCCGAAACTTGAAGCGATAAAACATCGCGCATGGCAAATGTCTAAGCAGTGCATTCTGGTTTGTTGACTGGTAGCGACATGTCGATCAAAGAAGCTCCAGGTCTCTTGAACTACATTGCTGCGCAGGTGCAGCCGCTCCTTCCGCGTGGCCAACTGCCCAAATACATTCCCCAATTAGGAAGAGTCAACCAGATTCAGTTTGGGATGGCGTTGCGCACGCTGGACGGCCAAGAGGCATTTGCAGGTGACGCCGACGTGCCGTTTTCGATTCAAAGCATTTCTAAGCTATTTGCGCTGATGCTGGCGCTAGAACGAGTGGGTGACGAGCTGTGGCGCCGAGTGGGGAAGGAGCCTTCTGGGACGCCATTCAATGAACTGGTGCAGGTGGATCAGGAGGCTGGGGCCACCCGTAACCCGTTCGTTAACGCAGGCGCGCTTGTCGTCACCGACATACTGTGCTCCAGCTTTGCGCAACCTGAACTCGCGTTGCTCCAAACCTTGAGGCAAAGTGCGGGCGATGAGCGGATAGACATTGATCAACTTGTAATGCGCTCGGAACGCGGGAGCTGTCACCGCAATGCCGCCATTGCTCACCTTCTAAAAGGCTATGGGCGAATCGAGAACTCTGTCGACGCTGTGTTAGATACCTATTGCCGACAGTGCGCTCTAACCATGAGCGCCCGTCAAATAGCCCGATGCGCACTGCCCCTCTCGATCACTGGAGGAGCCTCAGCGCTTCGAGTAAGCGAGAAATTAGACCCCATGCAACGGCACAACGTGATTGCCTTGATGCTCACGTGCGGAACCTACAACGCTGCTGGCGACTTTGCCGCTCGGGTCGGATTGCCCATGAAAAGTGGCGTTGGAGGAGGTATTGTCGCCGTCATCCCCGGAGTCGGCAGCGTGTGCGCATGGTCACCTGGTCTTGATGATGCCGGGAATAGCATAGCCGCCGCACGAGCATTAGAACTGTTCGCGAAACATACTGGTTTTTCGGTGCTTGGATCACATGGAACGATGCTATCTGCACTGTGATGTCCGTCAAATCTGCGTCCTAACTGAAAGGGCGCGAAGAGGCTTGGCACCTCGGAGCGGAATGGATACGAGGGGGAATTGGACGATGACGCGGAAAGCTTTTTTATCGGTGCACTTTTCCGCTCGAATTTCCTGTCTTCGTACGAATACATGAACTACCTCCTGGTAGTCCAAGTTTTTGTCCGCACCCCCGAGTTTTTCCATCGAATCTTGACCCACACTCTTTGTGAGCAGAAGGTGCTCACGATCTGGATAAACGACAAGTTTCCCGAAGCCCTCTAGGCAGTTGAATTTCCTGGTCAATAGATGGCATACATAGTGCCCATGGGCTCGCGGTCTTGTCTATCAGTAACGCGAGCTTGAGGCTGCGCGACGATGGCTGGCGAACTTGCCAAGTCGCCACTTTTTTGACCTTGATAACTTGATACGCTGCCTTAGAGAGCTTATCAGGGGGCAAGCCAGATGTTCATCAGGTGGTCTTCGCCGTCGCCCGATCCAGGCGCTCGTAACTGGGAGGGGGCACGAACAATCCACCGCGCTGAATTTCAAGCGCGCGTCCGATTCGAAAAGCTAGGGGGTCGGCGTAGCGACGGACCATGATCTGAACAGCGGTGGGGAGGCCCTCGGCGTCACCCATAGGTATGCTCAGGGAGGGGAGGTCCATCAGATTGGCGAGACGAGTGAAAAGGCCAAACGGAGCGTTGGTATTGTGTATTCCCTCTATGGGTTTCGCTGTGATGGGCGAAGAGGGAAGCAGGACGGCATTCGCCCCGGCAAAGTAGCGGTGAAACTCCGTTTGCATCAGCCGTCGCTGCTCCAGGTAGCCGAGGTAATCCGTGATACTCATCGTTCTGCCGCGCGACATCCGCGTCGCGATCTCCGGGTCCACGAGGCTGTTCTCCTTCTCGATTAGATGTCGGTAACGACTCCAGGCCTCCACCGTCGTGATGTTGGCCGTGAGGGTCGCATATGTTTCGAGGGGATGAGGTAGCGGCGTCTCGTCGAGGACGGCACCCATGGCTTCCAGATCAGCGAGCGTCTCCTTGAATCGGTCGAGGATGCCGGGTTCCGCAGCCTTTAGGTTCTCCATGGTCGGGTAGCGCAGCGTCAGCCCTGCGACACCCTTGTCTAGGTCGACGAGCGAATCCGCCCGCGGTACCCCGAACGTCGCCGGATCGTCCGGATCCTCCCCTTGCAACGCCGCCTGGATGAGCGCCGCGTCCTCGACCGAACGAGTCATTGGCCCTACGGTGTCGAAGACGAGGGCGAGCGGCTGCACCCCGCCCCGCCCGACCAGTCCGAGCGATGTCTTCATCCCGACGATCCCGCACAGCGCCGACGGGCTGCGCACCGAGCCGCCTGTATCGGTGCCCAGCGCCACGGGCACCAGCCCGGCCGCCACCGCCACACCCGATCCGCTGGACGACCCGCCCGGGACGCGCTGAACTAGAGAATCGCGCGGGTTGACCGGGGTGCCGCAGCTAGGGTTCGTTCCCCAGCTGCCGTACGCGAACTCGACCGTATGCGTCTTGCCGAGCAAGACCATGCCCTCAGCTAGCAATCGCCGGACCGCGGTGGCCGATTGCGAAGCGGCCGCAGGGGTGGACGCCTTCGATCCGGCCAACGTGGCATGGCCCTCGACGTCGAACAGATCCTTGACCGCGAACGGAACGCCGTCAAGGGGGCCCTTCGCCTGGTTGCGGGACCGTCGTCCGTCCGAGTCGCGTGCCGCTAGAAGGGCGGCGTCCCCGTAGACCTCGACGAAAGCGCTCAATATGGGGTCGTAGGTGCGGATGCGAGCGAGCAACTCAGTCACGAGCGCCACCGACGTGAACTCGCCCCGGGCCAATGCTCGTCCGAGATCGGTGGCGGAAAGGAATGCAATGTCCATGTCAGCTCCTTTTACGAGATGGTTTTGGGCTCGAAAATCCCAGATGCGCGGCATCAACGACCGCCAACACTGCCCTAGCGTGCAAAAATATAAGGCTCATTGTCCATAATCCAATCGATTGTATTAATAAACAACCGATTGTATTCTGTCTTTTGAAGTACATTGGTGGGAACCTGAAGAACTAGCTCTGGGATTAGATGGGCGGCTGCCTGACTACCCTTTGGACCCTCGCTTTTCGGAAAGTCACTGAGGGATCACAAAACTCCTGCTTCGGGCAGTTTCACGAAACAGCACCTTACAAGCGAGCACACTACCATCTTGGACCCATTCAACGAACGGAACATGCCCACTTTATCGATCGACGATACGACGGAACGGCCAACCGGCAGACGACCAAGGATGGCCGATATAGCGCGCTTAGCAGGAGTCGACATCTCGACCGTCAGCCGCGCCTTGGCAGGAAGCCCGCGCGTCACCAAGGAGACCCGGGCGCTGATCGATCAGATTGTGCGCGACACCGGGTACGTGCTGAACGAAGCAGCCCGCAATCTGCGGGATGGCCGCGCTAATCAGGTGCTTGTCATCGTTTCAGACATCGCTGCACCGTTTTATTCTGATGTTGTTCAGGGCATCGTCGAGACGCTAGCGGAACGTGGAATCAATGTTCTGTTGGGCGTTACGCTGCGTCAGGCCAAGCGCGAGGCAAAATTGGGGAAGCAACTGCTGACCGGCGTGGTGGATGGCATCATCACGGTCACCGGGAGTGTACCCAAGCCGATCCTCAACATGCAGGGCTTCGATCGCAAAGTCGTCGCGATATCGCGACCGGTACCGCACGAGGGCGTTACGTGCGTGACAATCGATAACTACGCTGCCGCCAAGGAGGTGATGGCACACCTCTATTCTTTGGGGCATCGGCGTATCGTCCACATCGGCGGACCGAATCACTCCGAGACATACCGTGACCGTAGTGCAGCGTACGTCGATTTCATGCGCGATCATTGCCTCGTCGAACTGACGAACATACGCTCAACCGACTCTTTCAATGATGATGCTGAGTCTGGTTTCGAGATCATGAAATCCATGCTCAACGATGGCTCACGCCCCACGGCTGTCTTCTGTGCCACCGACGAGCTTGCGATAAGCGCTATGGCAGCTGCTCGACAAGCCAATCAAAACATACCAGGTGACGTGTCGTTCTTTGGGTTTGACGACCTGAAATTGGCGGGGCTGATGCATCCCCCGCTGTCGACAGTGTCCGTCCCGCGCTTCGAGATGGGGAGAAGGGGAGCGGAAGAGCTTTTCCGCCAGATCTACAAGGGTGAGATGTCGTCGACCAAAATTGTGCTCGAGCATCGACTGGTACTGCGGGACAGTGTGGCGAAGATCTGATGATCCGATTGGCACATCTGTGGTGGCGCCCACACTTGCCGCTGACGATCGCAAATTAAGGTAGCAACTAGTTCTATCGCCAGGTCGTTGCAGGGGCTGCTGAAGTGCCAGATTAAGGCGACATCGGTGACTATGTTCACGAGCTTTTGACGGGCGTACCTGCGAAGTTTGAGCGTTGTGGATCCCTGCCGAGCGGAGAGAGGCTATCCGCTCCGCGCTTCGAACTATGTGCTATCTGACCTAAGGTGCGATAGCAGCAAGCGAATTGACACATGTTGGGTACTTGGCGCTGTGATCGGCGCTTGGCAGAGGGCCTCGCTAGGGCACCTCTGACTGACGGCGGCTGCAAGGTTGTGCGTCGGCTGGGTCGACGGATTGCGCAGTCCGGCACCTCTATGCGCAGCCGAGCAGCGCGCGGCTGCACTCAATGCATCCGAGTCCTGCAAGCCGTCCCAAAATCGCTGTTTCAAAAAATTCCCTATTAGTTATTGACAATACAATCGATTGGATTTCTAATACAAACGATTGGATAGATACTTCACTCTGAGAAAGCCCATGACTGAGAACCCAGTGACCTTCAGGCTCACCTTTCCCTCCGATGCGGATTACAGCGATCGCATTGAACGCGCCCAAACTGCGATGAAGAAGCATGACATCGATGTTCTCGCATTAGCAGGTATCGACATGCATCGCTTTTTCACCGGCTTGCACGGCCTGCCGATCAGCAGACCGATCTGGCTGGTCCTCCCGCAGGACGGCAAGGCTGGGTTCGTCTCGCCCGGCAGCGAAGTCAAGGAAATACGGGCCCGATGCAGTACGCCGGTGGYTGCCAAATGGGTCGAATGGAAAGAGCCCGTGCCGGCCCCCATGACGCATCAGGATGCCCTCGCCAAACATCTCGAAAAGATAGCTCCAGACGCCCGCATGATCGGCGTCGACTTCAATGGAACGAATGGCGGAAACATCGAGCTGGTCACTCAGACCCTTGGCGTCGAACGCGTCAAGGACGTCACGCCGATGATGCGCGAGTTGCTCGCCATAAAGGATGCGGCGGCGATCGGCGTCATTCGGCTCAGTTGCGACGTCATTGCCCACCAGTTCAACGCCAGCTGTGCCAGCATCGCGCCTGGCGTTCCCGAATGGGAAGTGTCGCTTGCTTCTTTTGTGGCCGGTACCAGGCGGGCTGCAGAACTATGGAACGGGGATGAGGAGCAGTCACCATTGGCGCTGGGCCTGCATATGACGGGAAGCGGGCCTGAGCGCACGGCCCGTTGCCATGCCGCTGGCGCCGGCCGCAAAATGCGGAATGGCGACATCGTGCAGATATGCCGTTGTAGCACGGGCTTCTTCGGGCATTTGATCGGTTTTGACCGGCCGGTCCAGGTTGGTTCAAAAGAGCCGTCTCAAGAAATGAGCAGGGTCGTTGATTTCGCGCGTGAGGCGCAAGAGGCCGCGTTGGCGATGGTTCGCCCAGGTGTGACGGCTGGTGAAGTACATGCCGCCGCAATGGAAGTGATCGAGCGCGGCGGTTGGGAGAACCCCGTCCTGCACCGCACCGGGCGTTCGATTGGTTACTCCGGTTGGGACGGGCACGAGCTCAAAGCCGATTCGCCGACCGTGCTTCAGCCGGGCATGGTCTTCACCGTCGAGCCGGGAATCTATGTAGATGGCGTCGGCGGCGCGCGCTTTGGCGACACGGTTCTCGTAACCGAAACCGGATGCGAAGTGCTCACCCCGTTCGACCTCGGGAGGGACCTCTGATGAAAGCTCTGATGAAAGACCAGTTGCTCCCTGCCGTTTCCTTTCAGGGCGTCACTCGGCGGTACGGACTCGTCAATGCGGTGAGCGACGTGAGCCTTGACATCTCGCCAGGGGAATTTTTCGCGCTGCTTGGCTCGAGCGGATCTGGCAAGACGACGCTTCTTATGCTCCTTGCAGGGTTCGACAAACCGACCGAAGGCCGCGTCCTGATGTCGGGCACGTCTGTCTCCGACGTGCCGCCGCATCGGCGGCAGATCGGGGTGGTCTTCCAGAACTACGCGCTTTTCCCGCATCTGACGGCCGCCGAAAACGTCGCCTATCCACTCAGGATGCGCGGCGTCGGGCGTGCCGAGCGTGAGGCGCGAGTGAAGTCGGCACTCGGTCTCGTCAACCTGACTGATCGCGGGTCATCGTATCCATCGCAGATGTCAGGTGGGCAGCAGCAACGTGTGGCGCTCGCCCGAGCTCTCGTCTTCGGCCCCGACCTCCTGCTTATGGACGAACCGCTGGGTGCCCTTGATCGGAGGCTCCGTGATCAAATGCAGCAAGAACTGAAGCGTATCCAAGGCGAGCTCGGTATCACGGTCATCTATGTTACGCATGACCAATCGGAAGCCATGGCCATGGCAAACCGTATCGGGATCATGTCCGAAGGGCGGCTTCTCCAGGTTGCGGATCCGGCAACCATCTACGCCGCGCCGGCCAATCATTTCGTCGCACGTTTCCTCGGCGATTGCTCGATTCTGCGCGTCACCGCGACGGATGGCGGCCGCGGATACGAGATCTGTGGCGTGCGTCAGCCGTTGCTGTCTCCAGCAACGGCGCCTTTCGATATTGTGGTGAGGCCAGAGAACGTCTCAGTCCATCCCGTAGTGGAAGCCGTATCAAGCGATATTTCCGGCGTCCCCGCGACGATCCGTGACGTCACATATCTCGGCGCCGGCTGGCGCGTAATGCTGGAGCTTCCTGACGGGCAATCCCTGYTGGCCAGCATCGTGCGTGGAGATCACATGAACGTATACCTAGCGCCCGGAGAACCCGTCGTCGCGCGATGGGCGCCGACATTCGTCGCCGCTCTTCCGGCTGAAAAATCTTCCTGAAACAGAGTCTTTTTAAAGGAGTGCCACCATGAAGCGAGCGAAACTGTATTTGAGAATTTCAGTCGGCTTACTTGCTGCGACCAGCGCAGTCTTCTTCCACCAGGCGGCATCGGCGGCCGGTCCCGCCCAGGTCGTGGTCGCCTCTTACGGAGGCTCCTTCCAAGACGCCCAGACAAAGGCATTTTTCGATCCATACGCCAGAGCAACGGGTGCCAAAGTCATCGGCACGACCGGTACTGGTCATGCCAAGATTAAAGCGATGGTCACGAGCGGCAACGTCACTTGGGACGTGGTCTCGGCCGACGCCGCGGCCTTCGAGAACGAGGTGAAGGATGATCTTCTTCAGCCGCTCGATTACTCGGTGATCAAGGCCGATGGCATCCCGGCCGGCTTCCGCACAAAATACGGCATCGGCTACATGAAGTTCGCACAGAATCTGGCGTGGAACAAAGACAAGTTTCCACATGGACTTACCCCGGCGCAGTTCTTCGACCCAACGGTGAAAGCGCGTCGCGTGATGTTGGCGGTGCCGTACTACAACCTCGAATTTGCGCTGCTGGCTGACGGTGTGAAGCCGGCCGAACTTTATCCGCTGGACGTGGCCCGCGCCCTCAGAGTTATCGACCGGATCAAGCATCAGATTGTCGGCTTCAAGCCGCCCTCGGATGTCCAAGCGCTCATCCAGCAGGGCGAGGTCGACGTCGCCTTCGCCCCGGGCGGTCGCGTCCAAAATGCCATAAAGGCCGGTGCCAACTGGGCTTATGGGTGGACCGCAGCGATCACGGTGGTCGAATATTGGGCGGTGGTCAAGGGTGCTCCGAATGCAGCGGAGGCGATGAAATTCATCAATTTCGCCGTCCAGCCAAAGCCGCAGGCGGAACTTCCTCGCCATATCTTTTATGGCCCGACCAATGTCGACGCGCTGAAGCTTATTGACGGTGCAGCGCTCTCAGCCGTCGCCAAAGATCTGCCGGGCAATCCGGCTAACGAGAAGTTCGGCGCAATTCTCAATTCGAAATGGTGGAACGAGAACCTCGAGTCTGTGACGACCCGATGGAACACGTACGTCATGCGCTAACAACACGTAAATAGGAGAACGCGAAGATGAAACGCAGTAGTAGGTTTGTAAATTGGGTCGTAAATTGGGAACGGTTCTTACTGCTGACTCCAATAGCCATCTTGCTTCTCCTCGCCTTCGCTCTACCGTTGGTGGCGATCGTACCGGAGGCGTTCGGCGGCGATGCCGCCGGGCGCTTCATGCGGATTTTTKGCAATCCGGTTTACCGAGCGGTGATCTGGACAACGGTGCGCATCAGCCTGGAAGCCACAGCGATAACCCTCATTATCTCGTTCCCCTTGGCATGGATATTGAGCCGGGCGACTGGGGTGAAGGCACTGCTTCTTGGGCTGTTGGTTCTGATTCCCTTCCTGACCAGCGTGATGGTTCGGACGTTCGCCTGGCTAGCGATCCTCGGACAGCGTGGTCTTATCAACGCGACGCTTCTCAGCCTAGGGTTGATTTCAGAGCCGCTGCCGCTGCTGTTCAGCGAGCTAGCCGTTGTGCTCGCCCTCGTGCAATGCTCGATTCCGATGATGGTTTTCGCTCTCTTTACCGTCCTCAAGCGTATTGACGGACGCATTCTCCTGGCTGCTCATACGCTCGGTGCCAACCCGCTGCGCATCTGGTCCGGCGTACTTATTCCGCTTGCAATCCGCGGCATCCAATCCGGCGTCACCATCATCTTCCTCTTCACCATGGCGAGCTTCATTGCACCGACCTTTCTCGGTAGCCAGCGCCAGCAGATGCTCGCCCAGGTAGTTCAGTCGGAAATCGACGTCGGAGCCGACTGGGCTTTGGCCGCGGCACTCGGCATCACGCTTGCCCTTATAGCGACAATCATCGTCGCGGCACTCTCCGCGGTAGCGCGGTACTTGTCGCGTTGGCAGCGTCCGGGTTTGTTGCCGGTGACTTTGCCGCAAGCGCATGTGGAGCAGGTGGACAAGTCGCTTCTTCGCAGACCGGTAAAGCTGCCACCCTCCCGTCTCCACATTCCTGCGATTTTTCGCGGCGGCGTGCGGTTTGTCGAACCGATCTATCTGTTTTTCATATCTGTCTTCATCCTGCTTCCGCTGGTCGTGCTCATTCCTGTGTCGTTCAGTTCGGCAGAGGTTCTCATCTTTCCGCCACCCGGCTACTCCTTGCGATGGTTCGAAACGATCTTTCATAGCCAGGAATGGACTGCGGCGGCACTGACCAGCCTTCGCATCGGCGCCGCCGTCTGCGTCGCGACCCTCGTCATGGCCACCCTGACGGTTCTTGGCATTGGTCGCAATTTCCGTTACCAGGGTACTGCCGAAGCGCTGTTGATGTCGCCCTTGACCGTCCCAAGCGTCGTTTTCGCGCTAGGTGCTTATCTGGCCTTCTCGCGTGTGGGACTCGTAGATACCGAGACAGGGATCATCTTTGCTCATACTGTTTTGATTTTCCCAATTGTTTACCAGGTCGCGTCGGCAACATTTAGTTCCATCGATCCTTGGCTGTCCCTTGCAGCGGCAAGCCTTGGGGCGAATCCTTGGCGCATCTTTCGAACGATCGTTTTCCCCTTGCTTCTTCCAGGCCTCGCAATCGGAGCTTTGCTTGCGATGCTTCTCTCGTTCGATGAATCTGTCTCTTCGATCTTTCTCAGCAACCTGTCGGTGAAGACCTTGCCGAGAAAGTTGTGGGAAGGCATCCGCTTCAATACAAGTCCCGAGTCTGCAGCCGTCTCCGTGGTGCTGATGGGTGTGACATGCGCCGTGGTCGTTGTCGGCATGATGGTTGTTCTCCGGCGCCGGAAGAACGCTCTGTTACCCGTGCAAGCGCGCCCTGAACCGGCTTGACGGCATCAGCTGTCTTCGTTAGCGCACCGCACCAGTGAAGAACACCGATCCTCGATTCAGACAGGTCCACGGCTGAGCAAGATGCGTCGTTGCCGATAACCGATTGTGGGCAATCGGTAATTTGAACGTGACGGCTGAATTCCAACCACTTACGAGCGCAGGTTCCGCTCTTTGGAGAAATTATGAAAATACGTAGCGTTAAGGTTTATTTGGTCAACAGCGGTCGCCTGCATCCCGTCATCGTGCGGATCGACACCGACGAAGGCATTTCTGGCATCGGAGAGGCCGCAATTGCATACGGTCTCGGCGGCACGGCGGCAGCCGGAATGATCAAGGATCTGGCGACCCGAATTTTGATCGGGCGGGATCCGCACGCGATCGAAGCGCTGTGGTCTGAGATGTACGACCATTCTTTTTGGGCCAAAGGTGGCGGGGGTCCCATCGTGTTTGCGGGCATCAGCGCCATTGAGCAGGCACTTTGGGATATCAAGGGCAAAGCACTCAATGTCCCTGTGTACCAGTTACTTGGCGGCAAAGTACGCGATTCGGTTCGCGTTTATGCAAACGGCTGGAGCACTGAGACGACTACAGCAGCGGAATTCGCGCGTGCTGCTGAGAGGCCACTGAAGGACGGCTACACGGTTCTGAAGTGCTACCCGTTGGCAATGTTTGATCCACGGGGAACTGTCCGCCACCCAACGAACCGTGCTCTTGACCGCGACCAAACTCGCCTGGCATTTGACAGGGTAAAGGCCCTTCGCGATTTCGTTGGCCCAGACATCGAGATCATGCTGGACCTTAGCGGGGCGCTCACAACGGACGAAACCATCCGGCTTTGCCAGCGCTACGAAGAACTGGACATCCACTTCATTGAAGAGCCGGCCGATCCGTTTGATTTGGGCGCGCTTAAGAAGATCTCGGAGAAAGTCAATATCCCTATCGCTGTCGGCGAACGTCTTTATACGCGGCACGGCTTCCGCAAGCTCATGGAATCACATGCAGCTGACACTGTGCAGCCGGATGTGGGTAACACCGGCGGCATCATGGAGACCAAGAAAATTGCAGCTATGGCAGAAGCGTACAACCTGCGCGTTGCCCCCCATAACTGCGCCAGCCCGGTCTGCTCCGCAGTCAGCGTTCAGCTTGCAGCGAACCTTTCCAACTTCTCCATCCTGGAGATGTACCCCTATTGGAACCGGTATCCGGGTCATATCCAGTTCACTGACGTAGTGCCGGAGTATCAAATCAAGAACGGCTACCTCGAAGTACCCGATAAACCGGGGCTGGGCATTGAGCTAATCGAAGAAAAAATTGACACCTATCTTTGGGCCGAAATTAAAGCTTAGTTTTGGAGCTCGGGGCTGAACGTGCGAGCCGGAAGCAGCGATTGCTCCCATCAGTCGATCAACGGCTCTGTTAATCACGCAGGCAAAAATGGTTCTAGGGCTTTGAATTGGGCACAGGTCACTCCTTCTGAAAGAGGACTCCTCACAAAAGACGCACTGGGCGATACCTGGTGTTATTGAAACCGGATCGGTGGTTGGCCGAGAGCACACATTTAGATGATCCAAATGAAAAGTTCTATTGTGAAGATGCCGCTGCGCATCTATGTCGAAAACATACGAGACGGAGACCCTGCATATTGCGTTACCGAGGAGGCCATTCGACATGCTCTGGCGGGAATTGCCGAACCGTCGCTGGTAGTTGAGCGACTTCGTGGCGAGCCGGATATAGGCGTCTTGAGCCAGTGCAACGTACTTATTGGGGCTGCCTTTGATACCAGTTTGCTTCGCGAACATGGCAAAGGCTTGCGCCTAGTCCACTCCACTAGCGCAGGTGTTGAACGCCTGTTGCCACTCGATTGGCTCCCGGCAGATTGCGTGCTTGTCAACAGCAGCGGAGTCCATGCCGACAAGGCTGGCGAGTTTGGGTTGCTGGCTCTGCTGATGCTGAATGACAGGATTCCCCAACACGCAACCAATCAGCGCGAGCATGTTTGGAGCCGTACGCTTTCTCCTCCGATTAAAGGAAAGCGTGTGCTGATCTATGGTGTCGGAGCGCTTGGCGGCGCGGTCGCGGAGAAGGCAAAACTCTTGGGGCTTGAGGTATGGGGAATTCGACGTACAGCCGAAGCTCATCCTTTCGTCGACCGTATGTTCTTACCGGAAGATTTTGACGAGATCGTCTGGCAGGCGGACTTTGTTGTGGTTACGGCACCTCTGACCGACCTGACAAGAGGTGCAATCGGCACTGCGCAGATCAGTCGGATGAAGCCAGGCGCAGGCCTCATCAACATGGCACGGGCGGCCATAGTTGACTATGATGCTTTAGCGTGCGCTTTGTGCGAGGGACGGGTATCCGGGGCGATCCTTGACGTTTTCGACCGCGAGCCGCTACCTCCGGAGTCGCCATGGTGGGACGTGCCCAATTTAACGGTCAGTCCCCATGTCTCATCAGATAGCCCAGTTGACTATGTCACGAAGTCTCTTGCTATCTTCGGCGAGAACGTTCGGAGAGTGAATGCGGGCGAGGACCTTCTGAATGTGGTTGACGGCAACTCTGGCTATTAGTTAATTCATACACGAAGAGAAAAGGTAGCCCTACCTCCGAGAATAGGGTGTTTTGGTAAGTAGGAAACTGATTAGTTGGCCCGGGCGGGTAGGGTAGGGGGCCATCTGCTCATCGGTGAAGATTGCTTTTCGTGTAAAGCCCGCAGGCCGCTCACATGCAACCCGTCGCACCGTTAGGCCATGTGCAGCAGTAGACCCACTCCCAGCACATTGGCACCGGGTAGCCTGGTATGGCGCTGCCGCAAACCACCAGTTTTTTCACCCAGCGGCAACTGGGCAGCGTGGGTCCGAATCCACCAAAGCCACCAAAGCCACCAAAACTGGATCGGGACGTGGTCATCATTGGTGTACTTTGAACGAACGCCTCTGGCGACGGAGCATCGCCCTGGAGTTGAACTGCGTGGAAGGCACCGCCAACTGGCATATCCGATGATGGATTTGGCGTGGCCTGTGCTAGCAACGCCAGCAGGACTTGACCCTCGGGATCCTTTGGCGCGTTCAGGGTAATCCTTACCATTGGGTGTACGTGATCTCGACAACCACGCTGGCCAATGTGCTCAGCGTGCTTGACCATTCCGGTAGGCAAGTCGACCCACACATCGCAGCCGGATGGTGAAAAGCTAATGTTTCCACTTGTTCCAGATGGCTTCACCATGCCGGTCAGCAATGCTTGCGGTTGATTCAGGGTACCCTCCTGGAGAGCCTTCTCCAGAGCCTCACCCGAAAATAATTGATCATTCATAAGAACCTCCTGTCGGACGCCTGTTGAGGTTGCTGTTATGTGCTGTAACCCCCCCCACTACCGCAACCCTTGTGTAGCAGGAGGCTTATCCGCTTCGCACTCATCGTTGATCGATTCAGACTGTGCTAACAAGCCCCAATTAAGTCAAGGCGCGGCCGGCCTACAGCCCGCACGACGCCGCGTGTTCCTCCTGGAATGCGTTGAGCTGCGACAGGTCAGTCTTCAGTTCGCTCTCCAGCTCCTGTATGTCCCCCTTGACCTCCTGGATTTGAGCCTTATCCGGGGTTGGTTGGGTCTCCAATTTCTTCAGGCGCTCACTCAGGGCCCGAACCCGGCCTTGCTTGGCCTTGATCTCTCGCTCAATGTGTTTGATGGCTCTTTCCATCAAATCGCAGACAGTGCGCATAGGTTGAGTAGCCATGTGTAGTGCTCCTTTTCGGTGATGCGTGGGTGATGCAGTCGCCATGCCCTCTGTCAAGCGTGTGTTGCTTTGCGAAGTTTGGTGGCTTCGACTTTTTTGGGCGTGTCAGAAAACTTCGGTCGCAACTCCAGTCGGTCGAGGCGCTTTCTGTCCTCCGCCAGGGCGCGCTCCAGTTCCTTGATCTTGCGCCTCAACTCCTCGCAGCATTTTGATTCCGGGCGCCGAATGGGCGTGGCCTTGATATGGCCAAACAGCTCCCAATCCCCTTCGCTGTCCCACCTTCGGCTGAAGGGGATGGCAACGCCGCCCGACTCTTCGAGCTGCTTGTGGGAAAACTTGAACAGCGCACTTCCGACCTGGTCGTCCATGTTGCCGAAGGCCGCAATCCAGTCCAGGAC
>NZ_JBFUJT010000045.1:0-41480 GCF_056401235.1 Polaromonas sp. P4_F9
ATGGCGCTTTCCACATGGCGCTTTCCACGGCGTCGCCAATCTGACTGGTAAGGGCGGCAATATCCTCTTCGGTCGGCTCGGTCTTGCTGATGCTGAGCGTGCCCAGTACCTCCGCCAATTTGTCCCGCACCGTTCTGTCCAGCGCTTCGTGACCCAGCGCGATGGCGGAGTTGGAGGTGTTGTCTTCCTCCATCAGCACCACAATGCAGCCGATCATGCCGCCCACTTCCGACAAGCCGAGAAACGGCGTTGTGAGCGGGATGGGCTTCATGATCGTCCGATACTCCCCGATGATGGCCGGCACGGCCACATCGTCGCCTTCGTCCACATCGGTGGTGCCCAAATTGCCGTGGTTGCCGGGGGTTCCAACAACCGTCGGCGCGCCTTGCAGGAAGGGCGCCGCGGGCCCGTCAGAGTTGACGACGAGGGTGTCGCCATCCACTTTGAAAAAAACCGTCCACAAATAAGGTTCGGCATTGCCTGGGCCGTCACCTTCGTCGTGGCAGTGGATCCGATCAAGCTTGAATTCGATGTTCAGGTCTGTCATGGCTAAATACTCCTTTGGTAGTAGTTGCTAATCAACTCCAACGGCACGCTGCGCTTATCGGTGTGCACCAAGGCAATTCCATTGCCAGCCCGGATGCGATACCTAACACGGTAGGCCGGGCACAGAGAGAGAGATAGTGAATATTCAGCAGAATTGACCGGGAATATTGGCGTGATTTCGTTGGGGCGCCGCTGTGCCGGCAACTCTTGGTGTATTCACATCGCAGTGTCCCGAGCAACGTACGTCGTCGCGCGCTGCGTCATACGGCCTCCTACACCAGCCGCACGTTGCAGCAAGCAATAATTTGCCGGTGAATGCATTGCGGCAGCAGCACAAGTGACTGATATGACTGGAGGAGGAGCGGGCATGGTCCACACCAATCTTCCGCAAGGTGCACGGCCAATATCAAACTCTTTTGCTGGCTGCGTGCGCAACACAGCATTGCCAATTGCTTGGGGTAAGGCTGCGTGGGCTCAGAACTCGCCTACCTCCGAGAATTGGGGGTTGTAGTAAGTAGGTATTCCAACTACTTGTTCCAAGTCGGTCACTGAAGGCTACAGGTTGTCCGTCAGCAGTGTGGCGCCGATTTCGACGATTGCTGCACCCGCAACCGGCCATGAGCCGACCTTCGCGCGAGCAAACGAAAGCAGACCTTCACCTGTCCCCGCGGGCGCGAAGCGGCGTAAAATGACCTGCATTCGATCTGCGAGGAGGGCTGACATGGCAACGTTTGTGGCGACCGACCCGGAGGCCTATGAAGGCTATGTTGGCCGAGGCAGTCAGCGTCTTGCTCCTGCATTTGTGCGGTTCGCCGGTGTCTCGGCGAGTGAGCGAGCGCTTGACGTCGGTTGCGGGACCGGGCATTTGACGCGCGCAATAGCGGCGGCGACCGCAGTAGCGACTGGCATCGACCTCTCGGCGCCGTATGTGGAATTCGCGCGGCGCGTCACCGCAGACCCTGCGATCACTTTTCTCGTTGGCGATGCTCTTGATCTTCCATATCAGGAGGGGGTGTTCGAGCGCGCGCTCTCGATGCTCGCCCTGGATGTGTTGCCCGACTCGGTACAGGGTTTGCGCGAGATGCGCAGAGTCACCCAGCCAGGGGGTGTTGTCGCGGTGGTGGTCAACAACTTCCGCAGCGGTTGGACACCGTTCAGTCTGGTTTGGGACGCTGCCGCGGTGCTCGATCCGGAGGGGGCGGCCATGCGCGACGAGATGGTCTCCAAGCCGTTGGGATGGCCGGGCGGCCTGGCGAGATTGTTCGCCACCGTGGGCTTCCACGACATCGTTGAAGAGCAACTCAGCGCGATCTTTGAGTACCAGTCGTTCGAGGACTATTGGTCCACGTTCCTCACGGGACAGGGCAAGACTGGAAGCTATGTGACAAATCTCGGGAACTCAAAACGCGGGGAATTGGAGCGTCACGTTCGAGCGGCGTATCTGTGCGGCATGGCAGATGGTCCGCGTGCCCTGACCACCTCGTTCTGGGCTGTGCGCGGCGAAGTTTCATCCCACTGAGCGGCA
Source organism: Polaromonas sp. P4_F9 (assembly GCF_056401235.1). NCBI lineage: Bacteria > Pseudomonadati > Pseudomonadota > Betaproteobacteria > Burkholderiales > Comamonadaceae > Polaromonas > Polaromonas sp. P4_F9. The sequence goes on from NZ_JBFUJT010000045.1 coordinate 2,072, forward strand.
GCTTAACGCTGTTCTGACTCTCTGCAATGGGTCGGCAAGAGCCGGTCATGAATGACCGTTGACTGGAAGTCAATTGAGGTGCTGGTAAGCCGACACTGACGACCGGCATCCTCCGCTGCATAACGGAAGTCGAGTTCAGACTGGATGCCAACATAGGGCTATCCGAAATTCTCGCTCCATACCGGACGTTGACATCGGCAGGTTGGGTGTCGGCAATGTGGCGCCGATTTCGATGATTGCTGCACCCGTACCCGACCAGAAGCAGTCACGAAATTGATTCTCAAAGCGGTCCGCCCGCCAGCCAGGTCTTGCCACGCGCGTAGAGCTGCTCCACTTCCGGGCCCGTCAGCTGCGGCATGTCGCGCTTGACGGTGTAGCCAATCTGCGTCTGGATATAGGCCAAGTGCCGGTAGCCTTTTGGAAACTCGGCCAACTTCGCCTGGTCAATTTCGAGCCTGGCGCCCGGGTCGACCGGGTCCACGCGGTCCTTCTCGTAGATCGGCTGGCGCAGAACCATGCCCCACCGACCGTTGCGTTTCTCCACGAAGTCGTGAAAGCGACCGGTGCACACGACATCGCACAACACGCCTTGCACATCACCGCGTTGCGAGATGGTCATTTTGGTCTGCACGACGGCCCGGTTGCCGGACAAGTCGATGGAGGTGCCGCCCAGGAAGTGGAGGATGCTGACACCCTTAGCCCATCCTTCCTGTGTGACCCGGATGAACTCCTTGGCAGGCCCCTGGAACCAGGTTGCCATCATGATGCCGTCGTCGTGCCAGACCGTCGCAAAACGTTTCCAATCGCCGGCGTCTCGCCAAACAGCCCAGTTCTCGATCAGGTCCCGGATAGTCAAGCGGTCGATGATGTCTTGAGTCATGATGCGCTTCCTGAGTGGCGGTGGTCCGATTATGGGCGTTGGTCGAGCAAATGGAAATGTGATCGACGTTAGTTGCTTGGAAAAACACGATTTTTTGCTGGGTATCCAGAAAGCCGACACTGGCCAATGCCGGCTTCCGCTGCAATGCGGGTGCTCGGCACGCTCCATAGCCGACATTGGATTTGACGGGCAGTTTTTGGTGGCGGTGACACCGCTTATGATGCCGGCATCAAGGAATTGCTCAGGATGTTCAAGGACAAGAAAACAGGCCCACTTGCAGCTGGTGAAGACGAAAATACCAGCCCGGTAGGCTGACCCCACAGCGCCTACAGTTACGCCATGTGCAACCTCTACGTGCCGCCTTCCTATGAGCGCCTGGGCAAACCCAACATGAAGGGCTTGTGGGGCACCTATGTCGCGCCGCTTAAGCCAGGGCCCTACATGCGCGGCAATGGCGATATCACAGTCGGCCAGTGGGGCATGATCCCGCCGGGCTGCAAGACCCGCGTACCTGCTGCGCCCAATGGCGTGCGGCTGAGCACCAACAACGCACGGCGGGAGGGCCTGGCTGTCGCCAAGACCTTCAAGGGGCCGTGGCTGGCCGGCCAGCGCTGCTTGATCCCGGCTGAGAGCTTTCAGGAGCCCTACTACCCGCCAGAGAGCGCCAAGAGCATCGCGTGGCAGTTCCAACGCGCCGACGGCGAGCTGTGGGCCCTGGCCGGGCTTTATGCGGAGTGGATAGAGCCGGAAACCGGGGACATCGTTCAGAGCTACCTTGATCACGCAAAACTGCGACGCCCACCCGCTGCTCGCGCTAATGCACAAACCCGAAGTGGACAAGGCCACCAAAGAGGTGCTGCCAGCAGACAAGCAGGACAAGCGGGCCGTGGTGCCCATTGAGCGGGACCGCTGGGACGAATGGCTCAACGGCACCATTGAGCAGGCTGAAGCCCTGATCCAGGTGCCGCCGCTGGAGATTTTCAGGCATGGCGCCGTCGACTTGGCCAAGAACATCCCTCTGCCTGGCGCAGCGCGAAATACCCAGATCAATACCCAGGGAGGAGGTTTATTTTAGTCTGAAGCACTGTATATTTAACCAGTGATTTATGACGTTTACGACCTTGGACCGCCTGGCCCCGACGCTGATACAGTCAGCGCCCTGAATCGCGGCCGCCGCGGCGATCTGATCATTGCTAAGCGATTCCCGAATTCGCCCTGGGACACCTCGCGCGAAGCGCGTCTCTATGAGCCAGGCACGCGCAATGAATTGCTGCCCCCGCTCCTCTATGTCGACCGCATCCTGATGAACAGCCACAGCATGGTGCTTGAGGGCCAAGTCGTTGTGGCCAGTCGGCAGACGGCGAAGTCAAAAACCGAGACCCACACCGCTCGCTGGCTGTGCAAGCTACCTGGCGCGCCGGCCGTAGTAAACACCGCGAAGTTGCATGCCCGACAGGCGAAGCTAAAGGCCGACATGGCCGGTGATGGGTTCCATCCGGCCTATGACGACATCGCCGACCAGCAAAGCACCTACGGGCCACCGGACGATTCGATCACCGCATAGCAAATAACCACCAAACCAGTGCGGCACTGGAGAGCTCTACAAATTCGGCACAGGTAACTGGCAAGGTGATGGGCAATCCGGAGCGAGACACAATATGCATCGGCTAAAGTCTGTGAAAGGGAGAAACAACAATGATTGCATTCCTGATTGATGCCGATAACTTTTCAGCGCCAGCATGGATTGATGAGGCCCTCCAAACGCTTGAGCGGACTGAGGGCCCCATAGCCATTCGCCGCGCATACGGCAGTGCTGAAAATTTGAAAGGTCTGGCCGATACGCTGCGTGCTTGGGCCATTCGACCATTCGTCAATCTGCCCCTCCCAAAAAACACAACTGATATGTCTCTGGCAGTGGATGCGATGGAGCTGGCGTGCCTCGCCCCCAGACCAAAGCTGGTCGTTATGGGTTCGGGAGATCTCGATTTTGTCCCGTTGGTCATACGGCTGAGGGAGCGAGGCATCAAAGTCGTTTGCGTAAGTGAGCGAGGCAAAATGGCACAGGATGCTATGCGAGCGTACGATCAGGTCATCTATGTTGGCTGCGATCAATCTAATCGCCCGGCAGGGACGGAAGTTGCACAAGTCGTACCAGTTGCAGCAGCGCCTGTCCGTGCGACTCCCATAGAAACAGTTGTGAAAAGTCCTACAGAAAAGAAGACCAAGCCAGAACCCGCAGCGGTAAAAAAGGCGCCAGCAAAAAATATTGCCAAGAAAACCACAGGCATGGCAACCAATGCAGTCACAGTTCCAAAAATCTTAGCGGCAGTGCCCAATTTGAAGGCGGGCCAGTGGCAACGATTAGGCGATGTGGCCAAGGTGCTGCACGACGAAAAGTTGCTGGCAAAGAGCGCGACCTCGCCGAAGCTCTTTAAGAAGTTCCCGCATCACTTTGAGTTGATGCCATCAGGGAAGCCCAATCAAGTCCGCTTTATCTTGCCGCCCCAATAGTGTTCGTGAAGTGTGCAACGATAACGCTGCCGGCCGCCAATACTCGCAAACGCCTGCAATCCTGTCCATCAAGATATTGGCGGTGGTCGGCTGCAGACGGACTGCCGACATGGGGCTATGGTCTAAATCAGTTTCCTCGAACAAATACACTCTAATCAACCTAGCAGTTCTTTATATGCGAAATCTACTCACCTTTATTCTTGTTCTTGGGTTTTCTCATTTTGCAGGAGCGCAGACTCCACCAAAGAAAAATTCAGAAACTTGGGTTGTCACTTCGGCCTGGGTTAAAGAGATTCCACCCAAGCAACAGGCTGCAGTCGTCGGGATGGCGGCAATCGCTCTCGGAAAAAAAGTTACCGAGATTATTGAGAAAAGCCGTGGGGGGAAAGATCAAATATGGGCGTTAAAAATTAACGCTTGCGGTCATTGGATGTTGGCCGATGTGACCACTAAGAACCCTGACATTGAAAAGCATTTCCGAACGACTGGTGATCTCTTTTCACGTGTTATCAGCGGGAAAGTTAGAGGTGCTGAGTTTGAGAGAGAGGCTGCTAAATCACAAGCTGACGCATCTACCCTTTTCAATGCAATTGACGATGTGACCGTGCAGGCTACAAAGTCGCAATACGAGTCCAGAATAGCAACGACCGAGAGATCGCTCGTAGTCTTTGCAATGGGCTGTGCATCCCGCGAGGGGAAAGTTTGATCTTTCGCTATCGCCTGCATCGCTGTGAACGAGGGCCTCTCATGTCAACCGTTGATATGGCTTCTCTCTGTCAAGAGGCGAAGTTTTTCCCTCCGCAACTGCAGATCTCAAACTGACCGGTTGCCGCACGGGGAACGTGGCGGAGTCTTGGTTGCCACCCGTAATGGATGTGCGACGGTCGCTCATGCTGATTGCGAGGGTTGGATAGGCACTGGCTCCAACTTCATCGTTCTTGAACTGGGCGTCCAGTGCGCTGAGGTCGAGTTCGTGAGCGACCAGATAGTGCAGCGCAAAGGCAAAGCTGCCGGGGATGATTTGCTCAGACAAGACCACCGGTAACAGCAGGCTGTTGTGGCCTTGGGACTTGTAGCGGGCCATGGTTGCGATCTCCTTGGCCGGATGTATTGCAAACGTCGTGCCAGGAGTTTTTTTACAGCCTCAACGCCGCCGATAACCGGCTTGCCGAAGGCAAGTCCGGTTGATTGGCTGGGTGGCGTCGTGTTTGACACATACTGCTTGAATCATGGTTGACTGAGCACCTTTGCCTTTTCCAGCTCGAACTCTTGCTGTGTCAGTACACCACTATCCAGCAATTTTTTCAATTCAATGAGCCTAGTGAACCTTGCGTCCCCACTTGGAGCAGGAGCTGCAATTGTTGTATTTTCGATGCAGCCGAAAATGATTTCTATTCTTGGGAAGTTTCCAAGAATGTGAGGAGGCTTTGACGTTATTTCACGAAGCGGCTGAAACACTTTGTTCTTGCGCTGGCAGAATGTGGTTGCGCGTAGTTCTGCATCTTCGCGGACTGATTGCACAGAAACGAAGCCGGTTGCTGCTTGGTGAAATACTCTGTATTCCTCTATGCCCGGAGCGCCTGCACTTACAGTAACGGTTTCACCTGAATAGACTGCCCCGGCGAATCCGGAAGCTCCTCGGCTGGTAGGTTGAATCGGTGAAGTGTCTGCGCACGCGGATAGAAGACACAAGGCAGTAACGAGTAATATTTTCATATGGTTTTCAATTGTTTTCCAAGATGCTAGGTAAGTGGGGCTGGTGAATTTTCGACGCCGAACGAAGCGGTATAAAAACTCGTTTTCCAGAGGCATTGGCAATGCCTTTGGAAACTTCTCGGATTAATGGTCAAGAATTTCACACTATGCCCAAAGTGTGCCGCAATTTGGGCCTCTTTTGCAGTTGCGGGCATGGCTCTGGCCTCATAGAGGCCGACATGGCAGGGGACGGGTTCCATCCGGCCTATGACGACATCGCCGACCAACAAAGTACCTACGGTCCACTGGACGATTCCATCACCCCATAGAAAACTTTAGCCATGCCTACATCGAGCTGCGGCGCAGAGGTTGCCGGATACCCAGCAAGTTCTGATGTCATAAGCCATTGAATAAAAACAGAAATATGTGGAAAACACAGATAGGTGGATATACTTTTAAGATACGAAGTTAAGGAGTCTGCGCTATGAAGCTCGAGGAACGCATGCTGCGCTCTGTCAAGCAGCGGCATGGAAACGTCGTTTTGAGGGTGGAACTTGCCAATCTCGGCAGTCCCACGCAGGTCAGCGAAGCGCTGAAATCGCTTCAAAAGAGGGGTGTTCTCGTGCGCATCGGGACCGGTGTATATGCGAAAACACGCAAGAGTTCGGTGACTGGCGCAACCATTCCTGCCGGCAGCCTGGAGACGCTTGCAGTTGAAGCGCTGAAAAAATTGGGGACGAACGTCAGCGCGAGCAAGGCTGCGGTTCAGTACAACTCCGGGCGGACAACGCAGATTCCGGGGCAATTCGTAGCAAACACTGGTACCCGCCGAATGAGTCGAAAAATCGCGGTGGGAGGCCGCACTGTGGCCTATGAGAGCGATTACAAATGAGCAAGTCCCGTCTGTAGAAGCGCCAGTGTCGACAGCCTCGCCCAGCGCCGGCCATTGACTCGGTCTGGCGCCAGGAGGACAAAGAGATCATCGGCAACCTCGCAATCGTAAATCGCCTTCTGGGCACACTTCAGGTGATCAGCCATCTCCTGGGCTGTGAACACGCAGTATTCGTGCACAAGGCGGCCGTGGTTCCGGCTGTCGACGGTTGGGTGAACCTGAGCCACTAAACAACGCTCCACGGAAAAGCGACCAGCGATCCTGGAAAAGCACATCTCAGTTGGGATGCGCATATGTGATATTCCATACACCGCGTGGAACACGCGACCAGCGGGTCCGGCAACTTAACGCGCGTATGTGATATTCCATATACACATTGCGCGCGCAAATTCCCTGGGGAAGCACCTTTGAGTCATGATGCGCGTATGTGATATGCCAAGCACCACATTAGCGCGGTGAAGATCACGGTCAATATTTTTCTGCCAAGAATTCACGCAATTGGTCGAGCTCCGTCATCTCCAAGCCCGTTGTACCTTCCACCCAATATATATTGGTTTGCAAAGGATGAAAATGATCGAAGGTATCGTCTATGGCGACCCACGAGGTGCGACCTCCGGGGCGGTGGTTTGCCAGCCAGGTCAAGCATTCCAACTGCCGAGGATGCTTGAGAAAGTCTGCGGGGAACCTGCCTTCCTCGAGCTCGGTGAAGTCATCAGCAAATGGATTGACATCAATGATTCGAGATCTGATATCTGGCGAGAACGGTTTTCGCAGGTCGTCAAGAGATTCGTGAATCCGTCGGTCGCTCGAGATCACAATATCAATTTTGGGGTGCGCACGAAGTGCCGCTTCGAAGATCGGCACCGAACGGTACAGGAGCTCAGGCTCGCGCCTCCACGGATGTAGCACACCATCGATGTCGAGGAAGAGTATCAAGTCGCTCATGAACAGGAAATGCTCATCGCACGCGCGAAAGCTCTTCGGCCACCACATCGAGAAAGATCTCAGATCTTTCTTCGGGCGTCAGCATGTCATATTGAGGTGGCATACCGCCCAGCAGCATTTCAATGGTGATCAGGCCGGCGTATATCTTTTGCGGGCTCCGCAAGAAAACCCAGAGCAGGGTCGAATTGACGTCAGCGTCTCGGTATTCCTGGATGGTTTGCTTAAGCAGCGACATGTCCAGGCGTTCATCGAGTTGAAACGCGGGGTAGCGCCGGCCACCGGCTCGGCCTGGCGCCCGGGCGGCGAAGAGATCGCCCGCAACTTCTCGCTCACGAACTACCTCCGGCGTACATTTCATTAGGTCGGCCATCTCTTGCACTGTGAGAACGCCGTATTCCTGCGCAAAGCGGCAGTGGTTCTGATTGCTGACGGCTGGTTGAAGCTGTTCGACGGCTGTCGCAATTTCTTCCTGAGACATTTGACCGATCGCATTCAATGCCTGACTGAGGCGAACAAGCTGCGACCGCACGTCATCCACGCTCTCCACCTTCGCTGTCCTCAGCCGCCCAATCAAGATTCTGAGCGGTGAACCGGTACCCGCGTTTGCGACATCGCCAGCGGACGAGGGTGGACAGGGCACTGCGTCAATCAATCCCATGTCCAGCCCGGCGGCCGCAAGGGCGCCTGAGCTGGCCAGGCTCAGCAGCAGTTCGTCGTTTTCGGCGCGGGTGTCCGGCGTTGACGTGAAACTCATTTAATGATCTCAATCCGTAGGATTCCGTGCGCAGTATGCAATTAGCGTTCTTTTCGCTGAAGCAACAGTTTCTGCCCCAGACATCCAACCAGCCGCCAATGAGTTGGAATGGTGTCTCCAGACGGCCGCAGCCACAGCCACGGTTACATCGTGCCCAAGTTCAAGAAGGGCGATTTGCACGTTGACAGCCTGCTTGCGCTGAGTGGCGTCGGCAAGGGCGTGACTATCCACACTCATAGCGCGGCATTTATCAATGAGGCTATTTAAATTCGAACTGAAATCATTGAAATCCTGCTCTGCAGCTAACCAAGGACCGGCAAAGTCCTGTTTCGTGGCAGCGGATTGGCTTCTGATCTCCGCTGCGCTTGGGTAATGGCGCAGGATCGCTTGGGCTTCGCGCTTGCGTTCTTCTGAAAGCTCGCCCGAGGCTGCGAGATCCTGGATGAACTCGCCCGCCCAGCGCAGCGCGCGCGCTCGTTCGTTTGGCATGGTCATGGAAACTCCTTTCCTTGATTCTCGATATCGATCAACAGGCCTGGCTGAAAGCTTGCGTTTTCAAACTCGGTCGCGTGCCACCCCAAGGGATACCCTCTGGGGTTGCAGACAATCCGGACCGAGCGTTTGGAGTCGCCGATGCGGTAATTGAAGGACTCATGCGTGTGGCCATGGCTCCAAAGCTTGGCGCCCAGCAAAATCGCTTTTGGCAGGGCGGATCCAAAAATAGCCGACACTAGGTCGTTTGACCACTTAGGCGCCGTCGATCGCTTGCTCGGGTAGTGATGGGTGATTACCACCGTTGAGTCTGGATCGCCGCTGGCCAGCTCCGCCGTCAGCCAGGCCAGGCTCTCCTGGTGACGTTGGATCGTGTGTTCAGAACTCAGCTTGGACCTTCTGCGCTCTGGATGGCGCATGGAGTCAGCCTTAATCACCCTGAAGTCATTCATAAAATTCGTGGCATCACGAATTGCCGCGGGCTTCTTGCCCTCTCCGAAAAGCATGAAGTCGGTCCAAAGCGTGGTTCCCAGGAACCGTATTCCGCCAATCGTGATGCTGTCGTTTTCCAGAAAGTGGATCCCATAGCCGGCAGCCAAGTCGCGGAGCTCGGGCAGCAGCTTCGTCCAGTGGTGCCCGTAGAACTCATGGTTGCCGGCGACGTAGATGATGCGCTTGCCTGGAAAGGTCTTGCGCGCCCATGGGATCCCCTGGGTGCCGGTGCTGATATCGCCCGCCAGGATGACAACATCAGCCGCTTCGACGGCCGCAGGATCCGGCACAAAGGGAGCGAACTCGATGTGCAGGTCGGACAGGAGCAGGATTTTCACTGGACGCGCTCGCGCAGCAGCTGGCGCAACCGGCTTTCGTCCGCGCTGACAAACCCCGTCGCTGCATTGGTGACCATCAGGTCCTTGTTGAAAGGACGAAACAGATACGCCTTGTCGTCCAGGGCGAGCCAGTGCTGGCTATAAGGTCGGTTGGCACGAAGCCAGGCGATGCACTCCCATTCCCGCGGGTAGAGATCCATGCCGTCCGGTGCTTGGCTGCGGTTCAGATCCTTGTGGTTTGGCGTGACCCCCACGATGCGCTCGGCGATATCGCCCGAGAAATGACGTTTCAGGATGGTGCCTGAGGTGTCCAGCGGGTCCCGAAGACGCCAAGTGGTGGAAAGCACGATGTCCACCTGCGGGAATTCGCGCAGGATGTTCTGGACCAGGTTGCGCCGGCAAAACCTGACTTCCTCGGCGCAGGGATCGGGATGGAGCACGCCATCGAAGTCAAGAAAGAGAGTCATATAGTCTTTACTGGTGTTCTTTGGCTCTGTCGTTATACGGGTCAGGTGCTGGCGGAACACATTCTCATGGGAGGGCATGAATCCAACACCGCCGTCCACCTTCATGAGGTTGGGGCAACCGGGAGAGAACCACCAATCTCGATCATCCAGAGCCAGCCAGGGCGTCCAGGCTGGCCGGTTCGATTTGAGCCAGTTCAGGCACTCAACCTCGCGCAGGTTAGGCAGTGGGGCAAGATCTTTTTCCTGGCGGCGGCCCAGGAAGGGTGTGACGCCCACGACCCGCTGGGCGATGTCTGGTGAGAAGTGGCGTCGAAGATTCGCAACAGCCTCCGCTTCCTCCGCCCAGTCCAGGCGCCAGGCTGACGAAATGACTATTTCGACTGCAGGGAACTCCCTCAGGATTTCTTCGACAAGCGGCAGTCGCAAAAGGGCGTCCTTAATTAAGGCGGTCTCTGGGTGCAGCACGCCATCGAAGTCGAGAAAAAGAACAGGTTTCATTACGGCGCGTCCTTGAATACATCCAGGTACTTTTGCCGGAAGTCCCGCTGCGCGTCCAATTCGCCGGGGACGATCACGTTGGCGTTTCCGCCCGCGTCGATGGCTATGATGCCTCGCAAGCCGACGCCAAAACTCTTGAAGCCCTGCTGGCCCCATCGATCGGAGCTGTCCAGGTTATCGTGGTGGTGCCCGTGAACTGTCACTTTGACACCCATGCTCTGTGCCAGGGTGTCCAGGATTTCAAAGCCGTTGTTGTGATAACCCGGCGCTTCGTGTGTGATGAGGATGTCTGCCCGCATCAAGGACAAACGATCAAGCTCGTCCGGATAAATGGTTGACCAGTGTTTGCGCTGAACGCCGCCCTGCCACCGATCCTGCCTGGGCGTCGCCCGGACATGCTCTTGGCGATTGCGGAAATTTGGCGGCGTAGGCAGGCTGGGATACCAGACGCTTTCCCGGAATACGCCACCCAGGCCGGCGATGCGGATGCCATTGGGCAAAGCCGCCACCCGGCCGTCGAGGTTTCTGTCTGCCAGCTTGCTGTCCCAGAGGTGGTTCCAGTTGCGCTCGCTGTCGGTGTCGTGATTGCCGTGAATGTACCAGAGCTTGTCGGCAATCGATGCCACCTCGGACGCACCGGCTCCATGTCCCCCAGCAATATGACGGCTGATGCGCGCAGCTCACCCGCCGCCCGCAGGATGTGGTCGAACTGTCCGTGCGGGTCGCCGCAGAACAGAACGATGTCGCCAGGGGTTTTCACAGCTTCATTTCCAAGGTCGCAGGGTGCGCCGATCTGTACGGAAGGCTTAGAGGTGTGCGTAGCGCCAGTGCTTGGCTGCGGTCCAGATCCTTGTGGTTTGGCGTAACCCCCACGATGCGCTCGGCGAAATCCCGAAGGCGCCAGGTGGTGGACAGGACGATGTCCACCTGCGGGAATTCGCGCAAGAAGTTTTGGACCAGGTTGCGCCGGCAAAACCTGACTTCCTCGGCGCAGGGATCGGGATGGAACACACCATCGAAGTCAAGAAAAAGAGTCATGTAGTCTTTACTGGTGACTGCTGATGCATTCAGCTCGTCCGCAGCGCTGAGAATGTGCTTGAACTGGCCGTGAGGGTCGCCGCAAAAAGAATGAAGTCATCGGGTTCCAAGGCGACTGCTGCCTGCTAGGGTGTTGATCAAACCACTGATCATCAGCTTAATTTTGAGTGAAATAAAACACTATGCGCAAGCACTTATTTCAAACTTGTTTCGAGAATGGTGCCGTGTATATCTCGGAAACCATCCGGCGCGCAATGGCGTTGTTTTTAACCAAAATCGGCCCTGAAACAGGCCCTGCGTTTTCTGCACAGAACCTGTGTTGATGGCCGTTCCATCAATCTTTGGTGTGGGAGAGAGAAAGATATTTGGCGTAATCCTCAGGGGGGAACGACGGGCTCTCGCAAAGAGTCTTGCTGTGTCGTCATCTACTTCGCTCGCTTCAATGGGGCGTAAAAGTTCTCATGCGGGCCAACCGACAGCAAGATAGACTCGACGGGTTTCTTCTTGTCGGGCTGCAACTTGTAGGCAAGCAATGTCTCCTGGTTGTTGAGCTTGAACTTGTGAACAAACACCCCCGCCAGACCTCCGCGCTTTTCTTCGCAAATGAATGGATTCTTTGCAACTTCCAGCACCGCAGCATCGAGCATTTTCTTGTCCTTTGCATGCAGTTTTTTTGCAAGCCGGTCGAATGAGGCAGTCGATAGCGCCCTCAACGCCATGACCTACCCGAACTGGTAGGCCGAGACCTGGCCAGCTTTAGCCTCCTCAAGGGACAACATCGTGTCCTGGATCATCCGCAAGGGGATATCTGGGTTGTCCAGAACAGCCTTACCGATACGCGCCCAGTATTCGATCTGCTTGGGAACAGAACGATGCTCAGCCGCCGCAACGATCTTTGCGTCTTCCACCAGGTCATCAGAAAGTTTCATGGCGACAGCCATAGCGGCACTCCTTTAAAAGGGTTTCATTAAACGTATTCAAGCAACCTGTTGCAACCCACTCAATTAGATGACTCTCGCCACAATGTCAGGTAACCGCCCCCGATCTTGCGAAACAAGCCGCTTGGTGGTGCTGACGCTCATGTGCCCCAGTTGGGCCGCGATATGCACCAGGTCATAGCCTTTGCAGTGGAGTTTGACCGCCAGCGTGCGCCTGGCACTTGAGGCGCTGCCACCTTGGATTCCCGCGTTCGCATGCAGGCGTGTCGACTTGCTTTAGTGCCTGTTTAGCCACCACTGGACGAAATCCGATAAGTCGGCATGAGTGGAATCCACAGCACTTAAGTGCGGTCCGATGTTCGGGCTACCTTTGGGCTCCCGTAGAACCAGCGCCTTGTGAATGCTCCCGCCCACACCAAGCATGTAGGGGAGGTAGTCATCTACAAAGGCAACTGGCTTAAGCTGGTCCAGTACGTCAGCCTTCGGACTGCGGCCTCCTGGGGAATGTGCGGTAGCAAACACTTGCTCAATCGGGAAATCGTGCTTGCGTAGATTCCGGAGTCGAGCGTCCGCAAGATCTTCTGACAACGCCGTCACGCAAACCAGGTCGTAGCCCTGCTCGTGCAAGCGGTGGCAGGCCTCGACAGCAGAGGCCAAAGGAGGAATCGTGCTCCAGAAATCAACATCGAAGCAAGCCCGGAATTGCTCAAGGTTCTCGCCGCCAAGCCTTTCGACATCCCACCGGTCTATTGCCCAGTAGGCCTGGAGGTCTCGTTCCGCGGGATACCTGCCAGTCGCTCTCTCCCAGGCCTTGGCGTAGGCCAGGTTGTAATCCAGCAGAACTCCGTCACCATCCAGGGCAATAAGAGGTTTTGGGCTCATTGCTATCTGTTCTATTTCCTGTGGTCGCTGGATAGAAAGCTGCGCCTTGCGTCGTCCACGCTCGCCACCATTGCAGCCCTTAGCCGTCCTATCTTGATTCTGAGCCGTGAGGCGAGTCATTAGGATGACTCTTGGTCACTGCCTTGGAAGCATGGACCCGACACGCCAGCTCACCATTCCTTTATAAGCATCAGGCTTGCCCTCATACGCCTGGTCGACCGCAGCCTGAAGGGTCTTCACCCAATTTTGCAGGTGTGCAATGAACTGGCTCTTGGCGGGATCGGCGGCAATATCCGCTTTGCTCCAGCCACCTGTGAAGCCTTCGGAGTCCGGAAAAATGTCAAAGGTCACGTCAAGCTTCTTCGAGTACATGCCGTCTCGGAGAACGCCCACACGAATGGCTTGCTTCGGCAGCGGCGCCGCATTTTGCGGCTGCGTGATGTCGGGCGTCGCTCCAGACTGGTATTTGTTTACGGAGACAAACGCGCAATTGGTGCCGCGGGTGAACATCGGCTGTTCAGCACTCAGCACGACGCCGTAGATGTCCTGCGCGCCAGCTCCCCCACCGCATGGGGTTGGATTCGTCCAGGAAGTGTGCTTTTTGTTCTCGGCGTGGGAAACCCGCGCGCTTTGAACGTCACGCACCATGCCTTGCTCAATGCGCACAAAGTTGGCTCGACTCACAAAATACTCACCAATGCTCGGGTTGTCCTTATTCAGTAAACCTTTGGACGGCGTCGTAGACAGGAGCGTCCAACCCTCGCCAGGCAGCCAAATTTGGTAGCCGCCGGCCGTCATGGTCGCCGCTTGCGAAATACCCGCAACGGCAGCTGCTGACGCGCGATGTTCGTTGCCATTGGAGACATACAGCTCCTGGGCTGCGGCAGAAAACGAAGCTGCAGCCAGTAGTGCAACGGCAAAACTGCTTTTGAGTGATTTTTTCATGAGGGTATTTGCAGGGAATTGAGGATGGGTGAGTGAGCTCTGTGCAAGTACCCATGAATCAAGGGTTGCATAGAGATCCAAATACGGCGATGCAGGGCTATTGCTGCAAAGGAAAAGTGCGATGGAGGACTTTTTTTCCAAATCGCTTGGCCGGAGTGGCTAGCATTGAGTCCACATACGTCACTCCCTCTGCGGTCTCGTAGATTTCGGCCATCTGACCTGGTTCCGACGGCTCCTCGGCCCTCCATACATTCCGCAAGGGCTCCATCCTCCATTGGTTGGTGCCGTTTACATGACCAGGGGTCACGATGAATACCGAGTCAAGCTGTAGTTGGTTCGCCATCTCCATTTGAGCCAATCCTTCGACGTCCGCGATGTTGGAAACCAACATCGTTCGGCTGACTCGGAAGGAATCGTTGTCGTCTATGGAGTCAGATTGACTGATCGATACAAGAAACCACGACCGCTGGAGAGCAAGTTCCGTTGCCTTCCAACGCGTTAGGCCATCCCCAAAAAGGTCGAAAAATGGTGCTTTGTGTTCTTCGTAGGTAACGAACATGTTAGAAATTCATGGTTTCCGGCTACATAGATAACCGGCTTGTCCGGGAAGGTTTGGCGTGCCCAAACGATGCCTTCGACGCCCAAACAATGTCACCGGCCAACACATCTATGCCAGCGATCGCGACCGTTTCGGGATTCGGTTCAAAGTCGGCAGACTCCAGGTGTAGATCTGAGAGAACAAGTCATTTCACGCCACACCTTCGGTGAATTGGCTGATGTGCGCCATCAGCAGAACCACCACGACGGTGGCGGAATGTCGTGAGCTGACCTGCGGATTTCCGCGCAGCTAATTGCAGATACCTTCCTCGGGCGGTTCGGTTTGAGCGCTTTCAAATACACGCTATAGATCTAATTTGTTGACTGACAACAAATTGGATCATTCTACATATTACGTCGATTGTCAACACTTTGATCCGTATCAAAGGATGTGATGTGCAACGTAAGAAAAGGGAATTTCCTGAAGACTTTCGGCGGAGATTGGGCGCCGCTATTGCGGAGCGGCGCAAGCTAGGCAAGCTGACGCAAGACGATCTTGCCGGCTTGGTTGAGGTCGATGCAGAAACCGTTTCCCGGTTTGAACGCGGCATTTCCATGCCTTCGCTTGAGCGCCTATGGGTCATTGCAGACGCACTTGATGTCGGTATGAGCGACCTGCTGGCAGCAACAAGCACGCTGCCGAACGATCAGGCTCGCAGGCTTGCGACAATCATGGAGGAGTTAACTGCCGCTGATCAACGATTGCTAATGGAGTTTGCTCAGCTGCTTCAAAGGCGATAGGAGATGTCACAACTGCACAGTCGTTGCCAAGAGCAAAAGATCGGTGGGCGATTGCTCAACCCTTCGAAGGGTTGAGCAAGAACAGCCAAGTTGAGCATTTATGGGGTAGTCTCAGATGGAGTGAACTTCAGGTTCGCGTCGCTGGATGATCCTGGCGTTGGGTACACCGAGCGGTATGTCTACAGTCAGCTCGCCATTAAGGGGGCGAAATATGCCCTCGTTCGCCCACTCTAGAAGGTCATCCAGCAGCGATTTAGACAGGGATTCGATAAATTCCTGGTTGATAAACTGGCTCTCGTGCTGCAAGCGCAGCTTCTTGAGGTCACCCGCCAAGGGCGACCCTACCATGGGCTCCACTAAGTGGCTGCGCGAGGCGTTGGTTGGGTTCCCAGGCGCATCCAGTTAGGACGTTAATTTCTGGCTTAGATACTCATACGCTTCCATCGTCGGGCTATCGGGACGGGAGCGCAGCTCTAGAAACTGCAGAAATAAGGCACGGCGTTCCACATCAAGGGAATCGAACCCAGCCAAACTTACCGTTCCGGTACCCAGGTATGAAAGAACTGCCTTCTTCAAAAACCTCCCAGCCGCAGTCTGAAGTTTTGACGCGCCCTCGATCTTCTGCAATATGACCGCGGCAGCAGGCGGGCGGACATTCGCCCTGGTCCCAGATCGCTTGGGTGCGCCTTCCTTTTCCATCCACATGTACAAGGCAACGTCCCGTTCAAGCTCGGCCACTTTAGTGAGGTCCGAACTGGTGACCTTGCGGTTCTTATCAGCAGCCTTTGGCCTTCTCTCTGGTCTCGATGCCTGAATTTTCTTAAGCACTTCGCTGTGGCGGGGCGCATAGATATTCGGCCTCAAGATACCCGCAAGGCTCGCAATTGCAGTAATGTTCGGTGCCTTTCCTGGATTTTCAGATTGCCAGAGCTTCCAAGCTTGTTCCAAGCGTACCGAGCCCGGTAATTTTTTTGGCTTAACCATTTTTGAGCAGCTTACGCAAAATCTCTTCGGACACAACCATCCGCGACTGCGCATATGCTCGAGATTGTTCCGGCAGGTCTGGGTGAACCAGGAATTCAGCGTCCTTGCGGCAACGGTCTTCCCAAAACGTTCGGTGTTCCGGTGTAACTACAAAATTTGAGCAGTCAGCACACAGGGAAGGATTTCGCGTCACCTCGTTCGGACGAGCATCCGTTCCCTTGCAAGCAGATAGCGCCTGCTCATAGACACAGTAGCCCCAACTGCAAGGCGCGAGTTTCAAACTTCCTCGCTTGATGTGCACCTCAATCATGGCCTCCATGGTTAGCTTCCCTTGAAAACTGCGCTGTTGAACTTCCCGACGCATGTTCTCAAACTGAGCGGAGCCCTTTCCGGCAATGATGGGGGCGGACAGGAGCTTTGCGAACCCCGCGCGCATCTGCTCTAGTTGGCTTTGCCGCAGCATCGCGAGCATTCCCTTGTCCCGGCCTGAACTGTAAACACCGTCGGTGACCCAAAGCCATACGTGACCGAAATGCTCGGCAAGTGCGCCTAACGCAGACTTATCTCTGTTCATGACAAATCGAGCAAAACTATGGCGCCATCTATGGGCATGAACTGGAGCACTCACTACTCTTCCTCGGTGTGGGCTCGAAGCAAATTGTTTTAGCCGCGCGCTTATCGCGCTATGGCTAATAGGACGCGTCTTCCGGTTAAGTAAGGGAACTGGGAAATTGCCGGAACACACGTGTAAAAGTCGCTCCTCCGGGCCTGTGACCCAAGGAAACATTGCCTGCAAAGCTTCGATCCCAGGTTTAGCAAATTCCGTTGTCACCCAACTTCGATTGCGATGTCGTTTTGATTCAATGGAGGAAATACGATATTGCTTTTCATGGCTCGACCCTTCTTCTTGGCCACATTGGCGCGTGAGACATTCCACTTCACCACTTCTCATGCCGACCAAGCCAAATATCATATGAAGACCGGCGCCTAGTGTGAGTCTATAAGCGGTCGCGACCAGTTCTGCGTTGTTGGAGCATTGATCGCCCAAGACGTTTTGCACTCGTTTGAAATTTTCTGTGGCGGCCAAATCTTCATATATTCCTCGAAGAATATGGGTTCGGTCTTTTTTGTTTTTTGCGAGCACCTCACCTCTTCGGCTGTACAGCAAGTCAATCAAGACGGCGACATCAGGGCTTACATTTTCAATCCATTCAATCGAGTCCTGCAATAACTCCAGAGCTTCTTTTTCCTCTATTGGAAGCCAGCCCGTTGATTCTTTCAATACCATCCTCTTTGCGACAGAGGCAACTAGGTCAGCAGGGTCAAAGCGGATGGATTTAGGCACACCTCGTCGGCATGTCCACAGTTCACGCAAAAGGGCGACGTAGCCCTTCAGACTCGACTCGCCAGCTATCCTCGCCCCGTCCTTACTCACTAGATGAGTCATGAATTCTTCAATGCTTTTGGGCTCAAGCTTGGAAAAGGACCACAACCCCTCACCAGACATCCAGCGGGCGAGTCTTCTGACTCGATAGAAAAATTGCCAGACCGAAAGAGAACTTGGCGTCTTGCCCGATTTCTTCATGCAATCTAATGCCCATGCATCGCAAAAGTCCTGCGCCTGCGACCTTAGGCTATTTCGTTGGCTTCGGGAACCGATATCTTCTTTGATGAAGTCGTCCCAGGACAATGGTTTAACATTTCTTCCCTGGGGATGCCCGACGAACGTCCAGTGCAAAGGCGTACGATGCGTATACAGCTTGTCGAGCATGCTTTATTCCAAACGAGGCAAGGGCGGAACTATTAATCCTTGAGCAGCAGMGATCATCTCCGTCGTAAGGAGGGGCAGAATGTCTACTTCAAGAATTCTTAAAGTTGGCGCGTACAGGTTCTCGAAGCGTATGCCCCAACCATCTGCGACTGCTCTCTTTTGCTCACAGCGGAGGTGTGCAGCTGTGCAAATAAGCTTTGCTACGAGTTTGGGGTCATCGAGTACGACTATCGATCCGGGGCACGTGCTGCAGCCATAGAATTTGTCGCATGCTCGCCCCTTTTGACTGCCTGGAGCTAAACCCGAATACGGATCTCTGCAGTTGAACCCGAACAATGTCGGCGCATGCTGAGCTTTAGAGACTGGTGCAAGGTCACTTTCTCGGGTCAACGCTCGGGCGTTCGCAACGAGCATTCCAGAAAATTTAACAATCTTGCTTTCATGATGGCGCTTGATCAGGGAGGAACTCAAATAACCCTGCGTCGTTTTACTGCGTTTGTGACCTAAGCGCTGCCTCGCATCTTCAATATCTCCATTTTTCAAATATTCTTCTTCTGCAATAGTTGGACGGAGTTCACGAAAGGTGAACCTGGGCAGACCGTGTCGTTCAATAAAGGCATCGAGCATATGATGCAGATGTTGTGCGCATGGACGCGCTACCCCGTGAGTCGACATCCCAATAAATAAACTGTCTTGATCTTTTAACTTTGCCTGAGCAATGAGGTTTTCATTGAGGTCTTTCAGCTTTTTAACGAGACCTGCCGCAGACCACTCCCGCTTGAGCGAGTATCCTGCGAACTGCTCGGAATGCCCTCGCGTTTTCTGCCACACGAACAAAACAAAGTCTGGTTTCGTCGGATGAGGAATGAAGCAATCACGCTTAACCTGATGTATTGCGTCCCGATTGCCTCCCGTTTCGGCAAGAATTGCCAAGTAAAACGGAAATATGTGCTCTTGAGATAAAAAGAGATGCGAATAGAGGTTACGAGCTCCAAGAAGCTTCACCTTATTGAACATTTTTGGCGCAGCTTTGCGGATTTCTTCCTTATTGACATAACGACCATGCCCAATGTCAATGAGTGCTCGAAGTATTTCACCCAAATCACTCGGGTTGCCTTTAAATGCTTCCGATATGGCCTCGCGCCCCTTCCTGAGCCTGCCCTCTGCCGCTTCAATATCTAGACGGCAAGCCTCAAGGATCTTGACTTTGGTCTCAGACGATACGGCCTTGCCTGCCGCTTGTTTCTCGTAACGGAATCCGACCACGGTTAGATCGATACCGCTTGGAACGCCCCCAGTATTGTTTCGCGCTGCGTATGCGAGCAACATACGGACAAGATTGAGTGTGGGCTGGCTTGTCGTGTTTTTCCGTTCGCTTTTAGCAAGCCAAGTGACAAAAGCATGCAACTCGTCCGGTGAGAGCTTATTTACGAGACCTTCCGGGTGCGCCTCCTTCAGGTATGTGCAGAAGACTTTTACTCTGGAGAAGTTCGTCTTGAGCGTTGAAGGTTCGAGATGGCCAAATTGTGCTTTGAATGCGCTGTAGAAAGATTCTTGGAGCAGCTTTCCCACTGGAAGCTCATGAAATCTTAGCTCCAATTGAACGTCGCCATGAGCATCCAACACCGTGAAAACGCGGTCGACTTTCAATCCGCCACTCATGGGGTCCACTCCTCTGGTATTAGTGTTTCCCCCAAATGCTGTACTGCTGCAGCTGAAAAGCCACGCTTTGCGCGAATGTAAATCTCGCTAGTCGACTGTTCTGCATGGCCCAGCAGGTCTTGCAACACCTTCATCGGGTTCAACGGGGCGCCATCATCAACAAGTTCAGGTAACCAGTCCAGTACCATCATTGCGAAGGCGTGCCTTAAATGATGAAGAGTCGCTTGTGACCCAACGCTGTTTGCCACCGCCCGAAACGCGCGGGATAAGTAATTTCGTGCAATAGGGGCACCATTGGTATTCAAAAATAGGAAGTCGTTTTCCTCTCCGTTACTTCCCCCCGGACGGTCCCATTTAACCCACCAAGCGGACTCGCGAATTAGAGGTATCGGAACGTGAACCCATTTGGATTTGCCCCCTTTTCTTGTAACTCTCACTCTTGCCGTCACGTCGTTGGCTTTGATGTTTTCAAGAAGAAACGACAGATCCTTAAGGCGAAGATTGCAAATCTCCGCTCGTCGCAATCCGGTGCAAATAGCCCAAGAAAACAATAATCGCCAAGGCTGATTGGCCCGCGTGCGAATTTTCAACCAGTCGTCAATGCCGATGTACCTCGGTTCCTCGTGATTCACAATTGGGGACAAAGGTCGGCGGTGGTCAGGAGTTTTTCCCGCGAGACGATCAAGGAAATACGCACCTAGCGAGCTTCTAAGTCGGCCGGTGGACTGCCCCCAAGCATGGAAGTAACCAACTACCTGTATCCGAAGATGGACGGTGCTTGAGGCCCATTTCTTAGCTCGGACAATTTCAAGCCGATAGGCGGCGAAGTCCTCTTCAGTCGCTCCTTTGGGGTCCAAGCCCTCCAAGCCCTGTTCAGCCAAATACTTGAGCCAAGGAAGTAGGCTTTTGGCATAGGTTTGTCCTGTATCACCCCAGATACTTCGACTATGTAGGGATACCTTTGCTAGGAATAGGCACGCTTCTTTCACAGGGCAGCCATCACTCAAGATAAAAAATAGCCGCGATTCAAAATAGAGCTTCAGATTTGAACTGTCACTCACTTCCTTGGCAAATCCCGTGGAATGCAAAAGCTGAGCTGCTTGTTGCTCGAGCAATTCCTTAGTGCGGAAACGCTCTGAAGGCGTAAATTCAACTAACTTAAAGTGGGACATCAATTTCGGGTGCTGTAAAAGGCTCCACGTTACGAGAGCTGGAGCGTAAATAAAGGTACGGTACAGTATGTTGAAGGTAATGCCTGAATTCCCGCGCGCCGCACTGGAAGCGCTGCGTGAACCGCTGGAGTCCGGCACCATCACGATTTCCCGGGCGGCACAGCGCGCCGAGTTTCCGGCGCGCTTTCAGCTGGTCGCCGCCATGAACCCCTGCCCCTGCGGCTACCTCGGCTCCAGCCTGCGCGCCTGCCGCTGCTCGCCCGACCAGGTGTCCCGTTACCAGGGCAAGCTCAGCGGCCCCCTGCTGGACCGGATCGACCTGCATGTGGAAGTCGGTGCACTGGCCGCCGATGAACTGGTGAACACGCCGCCCGGCGAGGGCACCGTCTCAATCCGGGGCCGGGTGGTCCAGGCCCGCGAGCGGGCCATCACCCGGCAGGGCAGCACCAACCAGGCCCTGGAAGGCCAGGCAATTGATGCGCAATGCCAGCTCGATGACGCGGCGGCGAAATTCCTGAACACCGCCGCCACGCGGCTGGGCTGGTCAGGTCGCAGCATTCATCGGTGCCTGAAGGTGGCAAGAACGATTGCGGACCTGGCGGGTGCGGCCACGGTGCAGGTCACGCATGTAGCCGAGGCGGTGCAGTACCGCCGCGCGCTCAAGGCCGCTCATTGAACCTGGCGCGAGGGGGGGCGATCGGGTCTGCGCCGCGCGACGCCAGCAGACTACTGGCCGGGTGGCGCCGGGGCGTCATTCACCAGTGCCAGGACCCGCAGCCTCCGCTGAGGCTGCAGGTGCGTGATGGCTCCGCCCCCGGAGTGCCGTGGCAAACGAAGCACCGGGCTTTCCCTTCCAACCCGTTGCAACAAGGCGCTCGCTGCGCGCTGCTTCCAGGACGGCCGGCAGGTCCGCTTCCAGCAGGGCGAGGGGGCTTTGGCCGTTCAACCAGACGCAAGGCTGGACAAACCAGACGGCAAGCGCCAAGCAGTCAAACGCGCCCCCCAGTTCGGCGCGCACCTTCCGGGGCGCCTGCCTGATCGACAGGTCGCGAAAGTCAAACTGGAACATCGGAATCCAGAAGTTGCCCTGCCATTCAAAACCAAAAATATTGCCCGAGATGATCAGCTTTGCCAGGCTCACAGCATTTCCAAGCTGGCGCTTCTCCAGCCAGCCGGCGAGATCGCTCTCGCGCACCGCCCCACCTGAGGCCTGACACCCTGCACGCACCGCTGCGAAATCGCGATCGCCAGCGAGACCGGCGTTTTTTTCATCCGGCGCCTGCGTCACCTGCTCAATCGATGTACCCATGGCTCAGCGATTCCCGTGATTTCAGTGCGTGACCGGATCGCCCGGAACAGGCTGCGGCTCAGGGAAGCGGCCGGGCCGCTGAGCCATTCAGGAGGGCCAGCTCCCGTTCCAGCTGGCCGCAGCGATCGCGTTCCCGCATCAGCGCCGTGTGTAATTGCTCCAGCGCCTCCACACATTCCAGCACTATGGCCTGAACCCGACCCGCTGCGTGATGCGGCTGCAACTCGGGCATGACGGCAAGCCGCTCGCCTACCGTTTGCCTCAGCCTTGATTCGACGGCGCGGAACATGGCGTCCCAGTCATCGTTCGCAATCTCGCGCGACTGCCCGGGCAGCAATGCGCTTGCCGCAAGCAAGGCAACACCGTCGACTGTGTCAGTGTCATGGCCCCTGGCACAGGCGAAAGGGATGTTGATCGCGGCGGCAGCTCCGGCGTGGTGACTCCTTGGGTCTGGCCCGGCCCCCCCGGAAATCGGCATGGTCGACGCCAGGTACGCCAGGTTCGCGGCCCCGGGCGCCCAATCAGGTTTTGCGTGGATCATGGCACACCTCGGACTAAGTTAGGTTGATTCATCACGCTGCAACAGCGGTCAGGTGCCTCGACCAGGTACACGGCTGGCAATATCGCACTGGTTTCTTATAGCAAGTCGCGAGCCGTGCGTCGGTGCGCTAACGAACAAAACCGGGAACAGGCAAACCCGGGTGCTCGCCCCCTCCCGCAATAGCGACCGCCCTTTCAGAGATCCGCCGAGCGTCCCCGGACCAGGCCTGAAGGCCTGAAGGCCTACGGCGCGACGGGGATGGGCCGTCCAGCAGTTCGGCATAGGACTGCCGGCCAGCGGCATAACAGCCACATGCCGCGGCTTCGAGCCCGCTGCGGTCCAGCACCCTGAAGTCGCCGCGGTGGTATTCGATGAGGCCGCTGCGCTGCAAAGCACCGGCAGCCGCCGTGACGCCGACGCGGCGCACACCGAGCATGTAGGCGAGAAATGCTTGCGTGACATGAAAGCTGTCGGAGTGGGCACGGTCCTGGGTCATCAGCAGCCAGCGCGCCAGGCGCGGGCCGATCAGGTGAAAGCGCAGGCACGCAGCCGATGCGGCCTGCTGGGCCATGAGCACATAGAGGTAGTGATTGAGGCCGCGCTGCAGTGCCGCACTGCCTGCAAGCTCTGTGCGGAAGGCGCCGGTTCCTATGCGCCAGGCCGCACCCGGGCCTTGCACCAGCGCATGCAAGGGCGAGGTGACCACGCCCAGGGCCACCTGCGCGCCCAGCATGCCCTCGCGGCCCACCATGCCCACTTCCACGCCGGGGCTGCCGTCAAGCAGCGCCACCAGCGAAATAAAGCCCTCGGTGGGAAAGTAGACATGGCGCGTTGGCGTGCCGGGCTCGCACAGCACTTCGGACAACGCCAGCTGGACGGGCTCGCAAATGGCCAGCAGCCGCAGGCGGTCCTTGCGGGGAAGCCGCTCTATCAGATGGTTCTGGACGGTGGCCAAAATGGCTCTCCGGTGTGCTGCCGGCCCTCTCAGGTGTCGGGGGCGAGCATGGCGCGCTGCTGCGAGATGCAGTGTAGGTCGATGTACCGAGTATGCGCCACGCACCGCCGCGCCACTGTATGCCAGCGCACACACGGCGCGATGATGCCAGTGTGTGGCCCGACCTGAGGCGGCTGTTGAGCAGGGCCCTGCTGCTCCCGGCTCAGGGCTTGCCTTAGCTCGCAAACTGCCGTGGCAGCAACCGGTCGTATTCCTTCTTGACCACCGCATAGCACTCGCAGGTGCGATTTTCCAGCCCCTGGCGGTCCAGCACCGAGATGCGGCCGCGCGCATAGCTGATCAGCCCGGCCTTTTGCAGCTTGAGCGCGCCCTCCGTCACACCTTCGCGGCGCACGCCGAGCATGTTGGCGATCAACTCCTGTGTCATCACCAACTCGTTGCCCTGCAGGCGGTCCAGGCTCAGCAGCAGCCAGCGGCACAGCTGCTGGTCCAGCGAATGGTGGCGGTTGCACACCGCGGTTTGCGCCATCTGCGTGATCAGCGCCTGGGTATAGCGCAGCATCAGGTGCAGCACCGGCGTTTTTTTAAACTCGTCTTTCATCAACTGCGCCTTCAGCCGAAAACCCTGGCCAGCGCTTTGCACCACCGCACGACTGGGCGTGGACTCGCCGCCCATGAACAGCGAAATGCCAACGACGCCCTCGTTGCCCACGACGGCAATCTCGGCCGAGGCGCCGTTTTCCATCACATACAGCAAAGAGACGATGGCTGTCGTTGGAAAATACACGTGGCTCAATGTGCCACCCGACTCGTACAGCACCTGGCCCAGCGGCATTTCGACAACTTCCAGTTGCGGCAGCCAGCGCTTCCACTCGGCGTCTGGCAGGGCGGCGAGCAGCTGGTTTTTTTTGGGGTCGGGGGAAATGGCCATCACAAAACTCCGGGGCGGGGTCTGACTTCGAAAACTACCTCTGGCAGAGGTTTTTGGTAGCGCCTTGGACTATATGCAGCCAGACCCCATGTTGTATGTTCGATAGCGCACATACAAGCCGCCTATTCGACTTTATATGTTCGATACCGAACATACAAGAGAAGAGATCGGGCAGCCGGAAAAAAGCGCTCTCCAATCGGACTCAGGTTGCGCCTGGCTCAATCCAGGCGCAACCCGCCAAAAACTCAAGCTATTTTTGAGGGTAATACTGCTAAAAATTAGCCTTGTCAACAGCCTGGCCGGACTGATGTGCCCGATGTCTGACGCCGTCCAGGGACAAAAAAAAGCGCCAGGCGAAAGCTGATGGCAGCTTTCGCCTGACGCGGGGGATGGCTTGCAGGTCTGTCAGATGGCCAGGATTGCCACCGATCTCGCCGTCATGCTGTTCAGGAGCCTGTCGGGCTTGATCAACGCCCCTGGTATTCCGGTGCAGGTGCAGGCTGCGCGGCCACCGGCGCCGGTGGCGGCTTAGGGCCGTAGGTTGCGCCATCGCTGGTGCGCAGGGTTGCGCCTTCCACGGTCACACGGCTGCCAACTGCGGGCGCGTGCGCCACTTCCACGGTGCGGCGCGACCCGTCTTCCATGTGCACGCCGACCTGGTAGACAGTTTCCTTGCGTACCTGGCCTTCTATCGCATTGCCGGCAAAGCCGCCGCCGACCGCGCCCAGGATGGTGGCGGCAGTCCGTCCGCCGCCATGGCCCACCTGGTTGCCCAGCACGGCACCCAGCACCCCACCAGCCACGGCGCCCACGCCGGGGCCGGCCGGCTTGGCGGAACGTACCACCGGCGTGACCGATTCAACGGAACCACACACCGCGCACACCGCTGGTGCCGCCGCCATGACGGGGGCCGGCGCGGCAGACGGCGCGGGAGAAACGCCCGAGTAGCTCGGTGCCGGAGCCGGTTTGGGTTGGGGTTTGACCACTTTTTTGGCCGGTGCGGGCGCAGCGGCAGGCTTGGCGGGTGCAGCCGCCGGCTTTTCAATCAGGTCGTCGGCTGCATTGGCGGAAGCAGCAGGCCCGGCCAGTTGCGGCGCGGCGGGGGCCTGGGGTGTCGTCACGGCCGCCACACTGGCAGCAGGGGGCTGGGCACGCTGGTTGTACAGCATGGTGGCCCCCATGCCGAGCACCGCCACACCGAGTATGCCGATCGCGGCCCACAAGGGCTTGCTGCCAGACGAGGCCGGTTGCTGGCCGGGCTGGAGGTTATCGACGGAGGTGTTCATGGGGTATCCCTTCTTTTGTTAAACAGATCCCGGGACGGCAGCAAGCTGCATGAACGCAAGCTGGTGCCCTTCGCCGTTCACTCATGAACGTCCGAGACAGCCTAAAGGTACACAGACCGCGCCAACGACACGTGTTTTTTTGTAAATACAGGCAATGCGGCGGTAAACACACGGTAAACAGGACGGTAGGAGCGCAGCCGGGAGCCGGCCGCCCTCGTGTCGTCCTGGCCGGCCCTGCCGCCTCACAAATTGGGCGCCAGCAAGCGTTGCAATTCTTCCGCTTTTGCACCGCGCCGCCGGGCCAGATCCTGCAGCTGGTCGTCACCGATCTTGCCCACGTTGAAATACGTGCTTTCGGGATGGCTCAGGTAAAAGCCGCTGACGCTGGCCGCCGGCGTCATGGCCAGGCTCTCGGTGAGGGCCATGCCCACCTCGCCCGCCTTGAGCAACGCAAACATATCGCCTTTGACGCTGTGGTCCGGGCAGGCCGGGTAGCCGGGTGCCGGGCGGATGCCCTGGTATTTTTCGGCGATCAGCGCTTCTGCGCCCAGCGACTCGGCCGGCACATAGCCCCACAAATCCTTGCGCACGCGCTGGTGCATGGCCTCGGCAAATGCTTCTGCCAGCCGGTCAGCCAGCGCCTTGAGCATGATGGACGAATAGTCATCATGGTCGTCAAGAAAGTATTTCTCCTTCTTCTCGGCGCCCAGGCCGGCGGTGACGGCAAAGAGCCCGATGTAGTCGGCAATTCGAGCGTCTTTCCGGCCCGAATCCGGGACAGCAGCTGCGCGAGCGGCCATCACATCAGGCGCGAGCACCTTGGGTGCGACAAAGTCGGCCAGGCAGCGGCTGGGCCGCATCACGCCGTCCACCGCGGTTTTCTCCGCCTGCTGGCGCAGGCCGTACCAGGTCATGGCCACCTCGCTGCGCGACTCATCGGTGTAAATCTCGATGTCGTCGCCCACGCTGTTGGCAGGATACAGGCCAATCACCCCGCTGGCGGTGAGCCAGCGGCCCTCGATCAGGCGCTTGAGCATGCGTTGCGCGTCGGCATACACCCGCACCGCCTCGGTACCGACCACCTCGTCCTTCAGGATGGCTGGGAACGGGCCCGCCAGGTCCCACGTCTGGAAAAACGGGCCCCAGTCGATGAACTGCGCAAGCTCGGCCAGGTCGAAGTTTTTGAAGACGCGCCGGCCGATGAACTTGGGCACGGGCGGCGTGCAGTTCGCCCAGTCGATGGGCGTTTTGTTGGCGCGGGCCTTGGCCAGCGGCCACATCGGTGTCTGCTTCTTGTTGGCGTGCTGGGTGCGCACCTTGTCGTAGTCCGCCCTCAACTCATCAATGTATTTGGTGGCCTGGTCGGACAGCAGGCTTTGCGCCACGCTCACGCTGCGCGAGGCATCGGGCACATAGACCACCGGGCCTTCGTAATGGGGGGAAATCTTCACCGCCGTGTGCACCCGGCTGGTGGTGGCGCCGCCTATCAGCAGCGGGATTTTCTTGATGCGGAAATGGTCGTCCTTCTGCATCTCGCTTGCTACGTACTGCATCTCTTCCAGGCTGGGCGTGATCAGGCCGGACAGGCCCACGATGTCGGCACCCTCGACCTTGGCGCGCGCCAGGATCTCGTGGCAGGGCACCATCACGCCCATGTTGACCACTTCGAAGTTATTGCACTGAAGGACCACGGTCACGATGTTCTTGCCGATGTCGTGCACGTCGCCCTTGACGGTGGCGATGATGATCTTGCCCTTGGTCTTCACGTCGCCACCGGCGGCTTCCAGCAGCAATTTTTCGGCTTCGATGTAAGGCAGCAGATGCGCCACCGCCTGCTTCATCACCCGGGCGCTTTTGACCACCTGCGGCAGGAACATCTTGCCCTGGCCGAACAGGTCACCCACCACGTTCATGCCGTCCATCAGCGGGCCTTCGATCACATGCAGCGGCCGGCCGCCTTCGGCCTTGATGGCCTGCCACATTTCCTCGGTGTCTTCGGTGATGAACTCGTTCATGCCCAGCACCAGCGCGTGCGACAGGCGCTCGCGCACCGGCAGCGCGCGCCACTCGTTTTTCTTGCTGTCGTCCCTGGCGCCGCTTTTGGCGCTTTCCGCGACTTCGATGAGGCGCTCACTGGGTGTGAGTTCAGGCTCACCCGGCTTGTAAACCGGCTGGCGGTTGAGGACCACGTCCTCGACGCGCTCGCGCAGCGTCGGCTCCAGGTCGTCATAGACGCCCACCATGCCGGCGTTGACGATGCCCATGTCCATGCCGGCCTGGATCGCGTGGTACAAAAACACCGTGTGAATGGCTTCACGCACCGGGTCGTTGCCGCGGAAGCTGAAACTCACGTTGGACACGCCACCCGACACCTTGGCGCCCGGCAGGTTGGCCTTGATCCAGCGTGTGGCATTGATGAAATCGACCGCGTAGTTGTTGTGCTCTTCAATGCCGGTGGCAATGGCAAAGATATTGGGGTCAAAGATGATGTCTTCGGGCGGAAAACCGACCTCATCGACCAGCACGCGGTAGGCACGCTCGCAGATCTCGATCTTGCGCTGGTAGGTGTCAGCCTGGCCCTGCTCGTCAAATGCCATCACCACGGCCGCCGCGCCGTAGCGCTTGAGCAGCTTGGCCTGGTGCTTGAAGGGCTCCAGCCCCTCCTTCATGGAAATCGAGTTGACGATGCCCTTGCCCTGGATGCAGCGCAGGCCGGCCTCGATCACGCTCCACTTGGAGCTGTCGATCATGATGGGCACGCGGGCAATGTCGGGTTCGCTGGCGATCAGGTTCAAAAAGCGCACCATGGCGGCCTGGCTGTCCAGCATGGCCTCGTCCATGTTGATGTCGATGATTTGCGCACCGTTTTCCACTTGCTGGCGCGCCACGACCAGGGCCTGCTCGTACTCGCCATTCAAAATCATGCGGGCAAAGGCCTTGGAGCCGGTGACATTGGTACGCTCGCCGATGTTGACAAAGAGCGTGCCCTCCCCGATAGCCACAGGCTCCAGGCCGGACAGTTTCATGGGAGGAACAGCGATGGGATCTTGAATTTCGGACATGCACTCACCTTTTGGGCTCAAGGTGAGCGTCGTTGCTGCGGCGCCTCGGGGGAGGCGCCGGTAACCCAAGCCTGACGAATGAATGCTTCGCTGCAACGCTCCTTGGGTTACCATTATTTTAAGGGCAGGCAGCAGCCGGCGCCATGCCTCACAATAAATCCGCAAAATCCATGTTTGAAACCCTGTTTGGCGACAAGAAAAAGGCGGCGACCGGTCCACCCGAGCTGATGCGGCCAGAAGAACGCATGCGTGCGGTTGAAGGCTCCAGCACGGCCGAACTGGCGGCCAGCCTGCTGATTGCGCCAACGGCACTGATGCAGCTCACGCCCGAAGAGGCGCTCACCGTGGTGAGCTACATGGCTCCGCAAAAAATTGCCGCAGGCACCACCTTCATCGCCGAAGGGGACAAAAGCGAAACCGACTACATGCTGCTGGTGCTCGAGGGCGAGGTCACCGTGGAGAGCATCATGGTCAGCCGCCGCACGCCCGTCACCGTGTCGGTGCTGGGGCCGGGCAGCCTGGTTGGCGAGATGGGGCTGGTCGATGGCCGGGCCCGGCTGGCGTCCTGCACGGCCAGCACCGACGTGCGGTGTGCGATTTTGTCACGCGCCGCCCTCGAAACACTCAGTATTGATGAGCCCCGCACAGCGGCCAAGCTGATGTTTGCGGTGTCGCTGCGGATTGCCGAGCGGCTGCGCGACGCCACCGAAAAACTCAAGAAATACAGCCAGCTCACGCAGGCCATGCAGCAGGAAATCGATCACCTGCTGCCGGACGACTGACACCCGGACTGACGCCTCACGCGAACAAAAGCAAAAAGCGCGGAGCCCGCCAGCCCGCGATCCAAGCCCGCCTAAGCCGCCTCGGGGTAGAAGAAGCGGGAAGCGACTGCCCGTGAAGGCAGGGGCGCCACCGCATTCGCAATGGCCTGGATATGCTCGGGCGTGGTACCGCAGCAGCCGCCCACGATGTTGACCAGCCCCTCGTCGGCAAACTCGCGCAGCAGGCGCGAGGTCACATCGGGCGTTTCGTCGAAGCCGGTGTCGCTCATGGGGTTGGGCAAGCCGGCATTGGGGTAACAGCTGATGAAGGTGTCGCCGGCCACGCGTGCCAGCTCCTGGATATAGGGGCGCATCAGCGTGGCGCCCAGCGCGCAATTCAGACCAATCGCCAGCGGCCGGGCATGGCGCACGCTGTGCCAGAAGGCGGTCACGGTCTGGCCGCTCAGGATGCGGCCCGACGCGTCCGTGACGGTGCCGCTGATGATGAGGGGCAGGCACTCGCCGGAATTGTCGAAATACTCGTCTATCGCAAACAGCGCCGCCTTGGCGTTGAGTGTGTCAAATATGGTTTCGACCAGCAGCACATCGCTGCCGCCCTTGACCAGCGCTTCGGTCTGCTCGTAATAAGCCTTGCGCAGTTCTTCAAAGCTGGTGTTGCGCGCACCCGGATCGTTCACATCGGGGCTGATGCTGGCGGTTTTGGGTGTCGGGCCCAGGGCGCCCACCACGAACCGCGGTTTGTCGGGCGTGGAAAACTTGTCGCAGGCGGCACGCGCGATGCGGGCCGACTCGTAGTTCATCTCCACGGCCAGGTCCGCCATGTCGTAGTCGGCCTGGGCTACCGTGGTGGCGCCAAAGGTGTTGGTCTCTATCATGTCGGCGCCGGCGGCGAGGTAGCCTTCATGGATGTCGCGGATCACGTCGGGACGGGTCAGGCTGAGCAGTTCGTTGTTGCCCTTGACGTCTTTGTGAAAATCCTTGAAGCGCTCGCCGCGGTACTGGGCTTCGTTCAACTTGAAGCGCTGGATCATGGTGCCCATCGCGCCGTCGAGGATGGCTATGCGTTGTTCCAGGATGGCTGGCAGTTGCTGTCCGCGGGTGTAGATGATTGGCTTCATGCCCCGATTTTAAGGTGCGGCGGTTTTTTCAGCAGGCTCCTGAATAGCGTCCCTGTTTTCCGCCAGAGCCGCCCTACCCTTCGCAAGAGCTCTGCACCAGCCGGGGCCGCGGGACTGGCTTCGCCAGACCGCAGGCGCAGCGCCCCCTCGGGGGGCAGCGAACCACATGCAGTGGGGAGCGTGGGGGCTCTATTCCACCAGCAGGGGCCGCGGAACCGGCTTCGCCGGGCCGCAGGCGCAGCGCCCCCCGAGGGGCTGGAGCCTGCGGCTCCAATCCTGCTTGAGCAGGATTGGACAGGCGACAGAGGCGAAGCGTCCCGCGAGCCGCGGCCTGCAAGGCCTCGCGCATTACACGAAGTGAAAAGCGTGGGGGCCTTAGACGACAATAGCGGGCATTGGCTCACCGCACATGAAAAACCTCCAACCCAAAGAAGCCTGGACCTGGCTGCAGGCGCACCCCGACACCCTGTTCGTGGACGTGCGCATGGAAATCGAGTCGCTGTATGTCGGCCGCCCGCCCGGTGTGGTCCATGTGCCGTGGTATGAATACCCCGACCTGCAGCCTGATCCGCAGAGATTTGCCGAAGCTGTGGTTCGCGAGGCCTCCGGCAAAAACCAGCCGGTGTTGCTGATCTGCCGCTCCGGCAAGCGCACGCTGGATGCCGGCAAGGCGCTGGAGGCCGCCGGATTTTCCGACGTGCAGCATGTGGTGCATGGCTTTGAAGGGGAGCTTGACGAGCAGTTTCGCCGATCAACACTCTCGGGCTGGCGCTTTGACGGCCTGCCCTGGGAGCAGATGTAGCTGCATTTGGCATCAAATCAGCCGCCAGCCTTGGCTTCATCTGAACCATTGGCTATCACTTTTATAGCAACCCAGCCTCCTGAACATCCTCTTGTCTTCATTGCCTGTTTCTTCATCCCGGTCTTCATCGCGGCCGACCCCGTTGGACGTTCTGGGTCAGGTCTTTGGCTACTCCGATTTCCGCGGCCCGCAGGAAGCCATCGTGGACCACGTGGTGCAAGGCGGCGACGCGCTGGTGCTGATGCCGACCGGCGGCGGCAAGTCGCTGTGTTACCAGATCCCGGCCATCGTGCGGCAAAACGCCGGCCATGGCGTGACGGTGGTGATTTCGCCGCTGATTGCGCTGATGCACGACCAGGTCGGCGCGCTGCACGAAGCCGGCGTGTCCGCCGCGTTTTTGAATTCAACGCAAAGCTTTGAAGAAAGCAGCCAGCTTGAAAAACAGCTGCTGCGCAACGAACTGACGCTGCTGTATGCGGCGCCCGAACGTATCAACACGCCGCGCATGAAGGGCCTGCTGGCCTCGCTGCACGAGCGCGGCCTGCTCAGCCTGTTTGCGATTGACGAGGCGCATTGCGTGAGCCAGTGGGGCCATGATTTCCGGCCCGAATACCGCTCCCTGAGCCTGCTGCACGAGACCTTTCCCGATGTGCCGCGCATCGCGCTCACGGCCACCGCCGACGCCCTGACGCGGCAGGACATGATAGAGCGGCTCAAACTCGAAGATGCGCGCGAGTTTGTCAGCAGCTTTGACCGGCCCAACATCCGCTACACCATCGTTGAAAAAGCCGACCCGACGCGCCAGCTGCTGCGCTTCATCGAGTCCGAGCATGAGGGCGAGGCCGGCATTGTGTATTGCCAGTCCCGCAAGCGCGTGGAGGAAATCGCCGAAACCCTGCAGGATGCCGGCCTGAAGGCGCTGGCCTACCACGCCGGGCTGGACGCCTCGCTGCGCCAGCAGCGGCAAGACCGCTTCCTGCGTGAGGACGGCATCGTCATGGTGGCGACGATTGCCTTCGGCATGGGCATTGACAAGCCCGACGTGCGCTTTGTCGCGCACCTGGACATGCCGAAAAACATCGAGGGCTACTACCAGGAAACGGGCCGGGCCGGCCGTGATGGACTGCCCGCCAACGCCTGGATGGTCTACGGCCTGCAGGATGTGGTGAACCAGCGCCGCATGATAGACACCAGCGAGGCCGCCAGCGAAGAGTTCAAGCAGGTGATGCGCGGCAAGCTCGATGCACTGTTGAGCCTGGCCGAAGACACGCGCTGCCGCCGCGTCAGCCTGCTGCATTACTTTGACGAGGAAAGCCGGCCTTGCGGCAACTGCGACAACTGTCTCAGCCCGCCGGCCGTATGGGACGCCACCGAGGCCGCCCGCAAGATGCTCAGCTGCATCTACCGCGTGCAGCAGGCCAGCGGCATCAGTTTTGGCGCCGGCCACATCATGGACATCCTGCGCGGCAAGGCCACCGAGAAGGTGGCCCAATACGGCCACGACAAGCTCAGCACCTTCGGCATTGGCACCGATCTGGCCGAGGCGCAGTGGCGCAGCGTGCTGCGCCAGCTGATCGCGAAAAACATGGTCCGCGTGGACACGGAAGCCTTCAGCACCCTGCAACTGCTGCCCGATGCGCGGCAGGTGCTCAAGGGCGAAGTCAGCGTGGTGCTGCGCGAGCAGGCCCTGGGCGGCAAAACCGACCGCCGCAAGCGCGTGACCAAGACCTCCGTCAAGGGTCTGGCCGAAGCCGCGCTCAATGCCGGCGCGCTGGAGCGGCTGGCCAGCCTCAAGGCCTGGCGCGCCGAGGTGGCGCGCGAACACAACTTGCCGGCGTTTGTGATTTTTCACGACGCCACACTGCGCGCCATTGCCGAGCGGGCACCGCAGAGCCTGCGCGACCTGGAAGGAATCAGCGGCATCGGCGCGAAGAAGCTGGAGGCTTATGGCGCCGAGGTACTGCGGGTCTGCACGTCGCCGTGAGCAAGGCGCTCCGGCATCCGGCATGCCGCTGCAGACAGGCAAGCCGGCCGGCCGGCCGATAGCCTTTAGCCCTCCAACAAAAAATGAGTCCAATGAAAACAGGCCGCATGCGCCACAGATCCAGTCGCACAGCAACGCGCGGAATGCTCGCCTGGCTCTATCTGCCTGCCTTACTGCCTGCCTTGCTGCTTGCCTTGCTGGTCGCCACGGCCATGCAGGCGGCGCATGCCCAGGCAGCGCCGACGCCAGCGCCTGTTCTGGTGCTGCACGCTGACACCCGTCCCGTCAACCTCGATCCATCGCTGGAGTTCCTGCTCGACACCAACGGCCGGTTCACGGTCGAACAACTCGACAACCAGCCTGGCCTGCCGTTTGCGCCGGTGGTGCACGGTCAACGCCACCTGATCGAAAACGGCTCGCTGTGGTTGCGTTTTGATGCCGCCAGCCAGAAGCCGGATGCGCATTGGCGGCTCACCGTGCCACTGCCCGGCGTGGACGACGTCAGCCTCTACTACCGTGATGCGGCAGGCCAATGGGTCACGCAACAGGCCGGTGACACCCGGGCGATGAGCCAGTGGGCGCAGCCGGGGCGTTATCCCATCTTCAGCCTGAGCCCCGAGGCCGGCAAGCCCGTGCGTTACTACGTGCAGATACGCCATCCCCGCGTGCCCTATTCGGCGCTGCCGCGCATTGTGAGCGACGTGCAGCTCATCAACGCCAGCCAGGCGGAACACCTGGTGCTGGGCATTTATTTTGGCCTGGCCGCGCTGGTGATCACGCTGGCGCTGGCCAATGCGCTGACTTACCGGGATGCGGGTTTTGGCACCTACGCCCTGTACATCGCAACGTTTGCGGCATCGCAGGCCTCCTTCACCGGCGTGGCCGGGCTGTACTGGTGGCCGGAATGGTCCAACTCCAGCATGGCCACCGTGCTGCTGTTGCCCTCTGCGGCCGCCAGTGCCATGTGGTTTGTGCGAACGGTGACCCTGCCCCGGCGTTTTACCCGCACCCTGGACCTGGCCATGCTGGCGCTGATGATCCTGCTCCCGCTGGGGGGCCTGGTTGACGCGGTAGCACCCACACCAACGAGCTACCTGGTGATGAACAGCCTGATCGGCCTGAGCATGGCTGTGCTCTTCACTGTCGTCGGGGTGGCGCTGGTCGCCGGCGACTATCACACGCGCTGGGTGGCCGCCGGCTTCCTGCCCGTGCTGCTGTCCGCCGCCTTCCCGCTGCTGCGCAACCTGAGCGTGATCCCCTCCAGCTTCCTGAGCGATTACGCCCTGCTGCTGGGCTCTGCCATTGAAGTGCCCATCCTGTTTTATGGACTGCACCGCCGGGTTTCGCAACGCCGCAACCTCACGGCCCGCGCCTCAGGGCTCGACAGCCACGACGCGCTCACGG
Source organism: Polaromonas sp. P4_F9 (assembly GCF_056401235.1). Classification (NCBI taxonomy): domain Bacteria; kingdom Pseudomonadati; phylum Pseudomonadota; class Betaproteobacteria; order Burkholderiales; family Comamonadaceae; genus Polaromonas; species Polaromonas sp. P4_F9. The sequence goes on from NZ_JBFUJT010000045.1 coordinate 36,940, forward strand.
GCCTTCACTCGGCACGGGTGTTTCTGGCCAAGCTGCGACACGCCTTGAGCACCGCCGAGCGTCACCAGCTGCCCTTCGGGATGCTGCTGGTCAACCTGTCCAACCTGGCCAGTCTCCAGAAAACCCACGGCCAGGAGACAGCGGATCGTGCCGTCGTAATGGCGGCGGCGCGCATCGGTGCGGCAGCCCGCTCGAGCGACACGGTGGCGCGCATCGGGGACGCCCAGTTTGCCCTGCTGATGGAGGGGCCCACCAGCGCGGAAGCCGCCAATGGCATGGCCACCAAAATCCTCGCCAGCGGCCTGCGGCATTCGAACCAGCTGCCCGATGCGGAACCCCTGCAGTTTCACATTGCCGTCGGGCATCTGGGCGGCCGGGCCAGCGCGGCACAGCCGGAAGCGGACAGCTGCCTGGCGCACATGGTGCAGGCCGTCACGGGCATGGACCATGGCTCACGCAAAACCATCCGGCTCGTCAAATTCTGAAATGCTGATCAGTGCAAAAAGCCCATGTTGCGCGACTCCCGCACTTCGGGCTTGATACGGTGCTCGGCTTCGAGCTGGCTCATGAATTCGTCAGGGCCGAACACGGCGCCCAGGATGTCAATCTGGCGTTTGACGGCCGCAAAGTCACCAGGGCACAGCTGTGACAGCTTGCCCAGCCTCTCCTGCAAGGCGGCGGTGAGCAACGCGGCATCGCCGGCCAGCGCTTCGACCACGAACATCTTTTCGCGCTGCTCGCGCGTCAGCGGCATGAACTTGATCTTGAAGGTAAAGCGCCGCAAGGCGGCCTGGTCCAGGCTGTCCATCAGGTTGGTGGTGCAGATGAAGATGCCGGCATAGCGCTCCATGCCCTGCAGCATTTCATTGACCTCGGTCACCTCGTAGGTGCGCTGGGCGCCGCGCCTGTCCTGCAGAAAGCTGTCGGCCTCATCGAGCAGCAGCACGGCCTTCTCGGCCTCGGCCTCGCGAAACATGGCCGCCATGTTCTGCTCGGTCTCGCCCACGTACTTGCTCATCAAATCGCTGGCCTGCTTGATGATGAGCGGCTGGTCCAGCGTTTTGGCGATGTGTTCGGCCAGCGCGGTTTTGCCGGTTCCGGGCGCGCCGTAAAAGCACAGGCAGCCGTGGCCCCGGCTTTTCAGCGCCTCGACGATGCGCGGCACCTCAAAACGGGACTCGACATGCAGCATCGCCAGGTCGTAAGTCGTCACGCTGCGACGGCCCGCCGCTTCCGCCGGATTGCCCAGTGCGACATCGGCGTTCTTGAGTTGCCGCTCGATCAGCGACTCCATCAGGGCGGGCCGGCCGCCCGCCAGAAGGGCTTTCAGCCCCTCGGCATCGGCCTGGGCATCCATCTTGTCCGGTGGCGCGCTGGCCAGCTGGGCAAACCGCACTGCCGTGCGTATCTGCGCCGGCGTCAGGCCCTTGCGCGCGGTGAGTTTCTGCACAAACGCCTCGCTGACCTGCACGCCTTCCAGCGTCTTGCGCACCACACCCTCGCGCGCACCGGGCGGCGGCGAGCGAAGCTCGAGGTGGTAGGCAAAGCGGCGGCGGAAGGCCGGGTCGATCTGCTCGATGCGGTTGGTCACCCAGAGCGTGGGCACGGTGTTGGACTCCAGGATCTGGTTGACCCAGGCCTTGCCGCTGACCGAGCCGTTGGCGGCACTGGCGGGCGCCAACTGTTCGGAGCGCGCCATGAACTGCGCGGCTTCGCTGGAAATCGGCGGGAACACGTCCTCCACCTCGTCGAACAGCAGGGCGGAATGCGTGCTGCCCTTCAGGAACACCTGGGCGATTTGCAGCGACCGGTAGCGGTCGCGCCCGCTCAGCGAGTTGCCGTCGCGGTCGGCATATTCGACTTCAAACAGGTCCAGCCCGGCAGCATGCGCCACCACCTTGGCCAGTTCGGTCTTGCCGGTGCCGGGCGGTCCGTAGAGCAGCACATTGACGCCCTGCTCCCGGGCGGCGACCGCATTGCGCAGCAGGGACACCAGCACCTGGGCGTCGTCCTGCACAAAGGCAAAGTCCGCGAGACCGAGGCTGCTGCGTGCAGCGGGCCGGGTGAAGACCGCCATCAACTCGTTCTGATCGCGGTATTCGCGCATCAGCACGGGCGGCAGCTTTTCGCTGACCTTCATCAAGTCGGCCAGGTCCGTGATGTTGTGTTCGGAAATCAGGTTTTCGACCATGCCGATGCGCTCCAGCCGCGAGCCGGCGCGTAGCGCCTCGGCCACCTCGGGTGCCTTGACGCCGGCCACGTCGGCGATGGCGGCATAGGCCTCGGGCGCGTTGCTGACCTTGAACTCGACCAGCAGCGAGCGCAGGTCGCGCTGGTAGCGTGCCAGCGTGCCATACAGCAGCAGCGCGCGCTCGGCCCGGTTGAGCTGCAGCAGGTTGGCCAGCGCATCGATGTTTTTCTCGACCAGCGTGGACTGCTTTTTCAGCGCGTGCGTCAGCCACTCGCCGGTGGCGGCCAGCACGGACAGCAAATCCTTGGGCTGGTCCTTGGCGTGTTCATCCAGGTAGAAGAACAGCGTGCCCTCTTCATACGGACCGCGCCAGGCGCCGTGGCGCGCCATGAACTCGGCGTCGCTCAGGGTTTCGTGGCCGCGCCACAGTTCGTTGTCCTTGCAGCGGCGCCCCAGAAATTCACGCAGGCGCTGCATCGCCGGCAGCGGCCAGACCAGGTGGCGCCCCGACAAGGACAGCAGGCTGTTGAGGTCGCGCCGTACATTGAACTTGGCGCCCTGGCGGGCGGCCAGGGTCAGCACAAAGTGCGAGCACATGAGATCGAGCACCGGCGCTTCTTTCAGGCCGGGAGACAACAGCCACTGCTGCTCACTCGCGGAACGCTTGCTCATGGACAAACCTCCAGTTTGCAAAAACCTTTGACGCAAACCCTGCCCTAAATACACACCATAACGCAGCTTGAAGCATCATGGAAGACGCTACTTGAAGACCGTCATGTGAAATGTGCCACACATGCAGCAGAAAATAACACGTTCAGGGCACACAATCTGCCCAGGAGAACTTTCATGCTCAGTCTGATCGATATTGAACAAGCCGCCCAGCGCCTGCAGGGCCATTTGCTGGACACCCCCTGCGTCGAGTCGAAGACGCTGTCGCAGCTGACCGGCGCGCAGATCTACCTGAAGTTTGAAAACCTGCAGTACACGGCCTCTTTCAAGGAGCGTGGCGCGTGCAACAAACTTGCGCAACTCTCAGGCGACGAACGGCGCCGCGGCGTGATCGCCATGAGCGCCGGCAACCATGCTCAGGGTGTGGCTTATCATGCCCAGCGCCTGGGCCTGCGCGCCGTCATCGTGATGCCGCGCTTTACCCCGGGCGTGAAGACCGAGCGCACCCGCGGCTTTGGCGCGGAGGTGGTGCTGCATGGCGACACGCTCGAGGAGTCGCGCGCCCATGCGCTGATGCTGGCCGAGCGCGAGGGCCTGGTCTTTGTGCACCCCTATGACGACGAAGCCATCGTGGCGGGTCAGGGTACCGTCGGGCTGGAAATGCTGCACGCCGTCCCCAGCCTGGACACGCTGGTCGTCGCCGTGGGCGGCGGCGGGCTGATCGCGGGCATGGCCACCGCCGCCAAGGCCCTGAAGCCCGAGATTGAAATCGTGGGGGTGCAGACCTCGCGCTTCCCGGCCATGGTCAACGCCGTCAAGGGCACGCGACACCCGCAGGGCACCAGCACCATTGCCGAGGGCATCGCCGTGGGCACGCCCGGGGTGATCCCGCAGGCCATCATTGCAAAGCTGGTGGACGACCTGGTGCTGGTCGATGAAGGGGATATCGAGCAGGCCATGGTGATGCTGCTGGAAATTGAAAAAACCCTGGTCGAGGGTGCGGGCGCAGCCGGGCTGGCGGCGCTGCTCAAATACCCGGCGCGTTTTGCCGGCAAGAAGGTCGGGCTGGTGCTGTGCGGCGGCAATATCGACCCGCTGCTGCTGGCGGCCATCATCGAGCGCGGCATGGTGCGTGCCGGACGGCTGGCCCGCATCAAGGCCAGTGTGCGGGATGTGCCGGGCTCGCTGGCCAGGATCACCGCGACCGTGGCCGACGCGGGCGCCAACATCGACGAGGTACACCACCAGCGCGCCTTCACCACGCTGTCGGTCCAGAACGTGGAGATTGAACTGGTGATCCAGACACGCGGGCGCGAGCACATCGCGCAGGTGCTGGCGGCGCTGGCCGCGGCCGGTTTTGAGGCGTCCGAGCAGCACTGAGCGTCCGCCGCCCCATGACCGCCACCGTCCCGCTGCCGCTGCCGCTGGCGGGAGGGGACTCGCCGGACTAGGGCCTGTGAACGCTATTTATGCAAGATGCGTTGCGAGTCAAAAAGGCCATGAGCAAGGCGCAAAACGCAGGCGGGGTAGACCCCGCCAAGGCTTTGCAACGCCGCGCAGGGCCTTTTTGATCGCAACCCGAAGGGAATGGGGTGAAAACAGCGCCACTCTGCGTTGCGCTCCTAGCCCAGACGCCCGGTCTGGGCGTCGTCGCGCGCCTTGATTGGCGCTGTTTTCACCC
>NZ_JBFUJT010000046.1:0-37554 GCF_056401235.1 Polaromonas sp. P4_F9
ACATTGCCTGAGCCCATGGTGGACGCAGCACGCAAGGCGGTGGTCAGCAACCCCGAGGTGCAGGCCCGCTGGCACGGCTTCCAGGCCGCCGGCAACGAGCGAGACGTGGCCCGCGGCGGCTATTTCCCCCAGATCGATCTGCGCGCCGGCACCGGCCGCGAGAGCCGCGAGACGCCATTGACCGACTTTGGCCGTTACAACTTCCGTGGCACGACGCTCACGCTCAACCAGATGCTGTTTGACGGGCTGTTCACGCCCAACGAGGTCAAGCGGCTCGGCTACGCCAAGCTCACGCGCTACTACGAACTGCAGGAAGTCTCCGAGACCGCCGCGCTGGAGGCCGTGCGCGCCTACGCCGACGTCGTGCGCTACCGCGAGCTGGTCGATACGGCCACGCAAAACTACGTCGTGCACAAGCAGACCACCGGCCAGGTCGAAGAGCGCTCCAATGCCGGCGTGGGCCGCCGCGTCGACGTCGAGCAGGCCACCGGCCGCCTCGCGCTGGCCGAGGCCAACCTGCTGACCGAGCTGACCAACCTGCACGATGTGAGCGCACGCTACCTGCGCATCGTTGGCGAGAAGCCGCCGGAGGTGCTGCCCAAGCTGCCCGCCAAGTTCCAGATCGGCCCCATGCCCGCCTCCACCGACATGTTGATGAAAGACGGCCTGCCCAACAGCCCCACCATCAATGCCGCGCTGGAGAACGTGCGGGCGCAAAAAACCGCCATCGCCTCGCGCCAGGCCGCCTACATGCCGCGCGTGGACCTGCGGCTGTACGACTCCCGGGACCGCAACCTGCAGGGCGTGACCGGCACCACCCGCGTCAATGGCGTCGAGCTGGTGCTGAACTACAACCTGTTTCGCGGCGGCGCCGACAAGGCGCGCGAGCGCCAGGCCGTCGAGCTGCACGAGCAGGCGCGCGACCTCAAGGAAAAGGCCTGCCGCGACGTGCGCCAGACCCTGTCGATCGCCTACAGCGACGTGCGGACCCTCAACGAGCAGCTGGCCTACCGCGACCAGCACCGGCTGTCGACCGAGAAATCGCGCGAAGCCTACCTGCAGCAGTTCGAGCTGGGCCAGCGCACGCTGCTGGACCTGCTGGACAGCCAGAACGAATACTTCCAGGCCAACCGCTCCTACGTCAACGCCAGCTACGACCAGATCATTGCGCAGGCGCGCACGCTGGCGGGCATGGGGCAGCTGGTGACGGCGCTCAACGTCAAGCGCGCCGATGTGCCCGGCGCCCAGGATGCGGGGCAGGACCGCTCCGGCATCGACCCGGCCGAGCTGTGCCCGCAGGATGAGACYGTGGTCGATACCATGGAGAAAATCAAGGCTGGAACGGTCATTCCACCGCGTGCGCGTGCGACCCCGACCTCCGCCGTGCAGCCGCTGCCCGGAAAGATCAGTCTGGCGGCCGATACGCTGTTTGACTTCGACAAAGCGACCATCAAGGCCGGTGGCACAGGCAAGCTTGACGCGCTGGTGGATCGCCTCAAGGGTGTCAACGTCGATGTGGTGATCGCCGTGGGCCATACCGACTCCGTGGGTTCGGATGCCTACAACCAGCGCTTGTCGCTGGCACGCGCCGAGTCGGTCAAGGCCTACCTGGTGAGCAAAGGCGTGGATCGTCAGCGCATTCGTACCGAGGGACGCGGTGAGAGCCAGCCAGTGGCCGACAACGCCACCGCAGAAGGCCGCTCCAAGAACCGCCGTGTGGATATTGAAGTGGTGGAGGCCCGGCCTGCAGCCAAGTAAGGCCCCAGCGGGCTGAACACAGAACCTGGAACCTGGAACCTGGAAATTTGAACCGGGCAGGGAGGAGGGTGGTGATGGCGCACAGCCGTCGCCACCCTTTATTTTTTATCCACTCGTGCGGTTTGTGGGGGCCTGACTTGCCTTGGCTATCTTGAGCGGGTGCCCAATACCGCAGCGCCCAAAATCATCACGGCAGCAATTGCGATGGTGGCGGTTAGTGCCCTGCCACTGACCACCAGCAGCAAGGCGGTGGAACCCAGGGGCGTCAGGTAACTCAAGATGCCGATCTGCCGCGCATCACCGAGTTTGAGCGCCTTGTCCCACAGAAAAAACGCAGCACCCAGCGGGCCCAGTCCCATCACCGCCAGCAGCAGCCAGTCGCGCCCTGACAGCGCCACCTGCGGCTCCAGCGCCCAGTGGCACAACAGCGATAACAGGCCCGATACCAGGCCGAACAAACCAATCGCTGCGGTGGGAAATCTTTTGCCCGTCAGCGCGGCACGCTTGGTTTGCAACGAGTAGTTGGCCCAGATGAAGGCGGATGCCAGCGCCAGCAGGTAACCCGGGCCAGCGCCCCAGCCTGCACGGCTGACCGACATACCCGCCGGCTCACGCCCGCCCAGGATGGCCAGGGCGGCGCCGGCAAAGCCCACCAACGCGGCCACGACATGGACGCCGCGCAGTTTGACACCGGGCAGGTACAGCGGTGCGAGCACCACAATCAGCAAGGGCCAAAGGTAGTTGACCAAATTGACCTCGACGGCCGGTGCGATGCGCAGCCCTATGAACAGCAGGAAGTGAAAGCCAAACAGGGTGAACACCCCCAGGCCGAGCGTGCTTGGCGCGACCCGCCATTGCCGCCGGTCTTTCACCACGTACGGCAAAGCCAGAACGCTGCCGATGATCAATGCGAGACCCGTGAGCAGGAAGGGCGGTACATGTTTGAGCGACACCCCGAGCGAGGCGAGCGCGGCCCATAAGGCGATGGCACCCAGTGCATATAAGTTGGCTTGCATGGCCTCAAGGATAGAGGCAGCTGGCGCGCCCATCGTCGCGAAAGCACGCTTTGCTGTTGCGCAACGACGGCCTTGGGGTGGATTCAGGGCGAAAACCCCGCTGCGCCCCCGCTACATCTGGTAGCCAGTTTCACGTTTTAGCGTCACACCAGACACTTGGCCGGTATGTGGCGAGACTGAAATGTTTTAGCAAGCAAGATTTTCAAGGAGAACCTTATGAAAAAGCTCGCGGTGTTATTGCTGGTGCTGACCGGTTTGTCGGGTTGTGTGGTTTACCCAGCTCATTACGATGGGGGGCGAGGCTATCGCTATCACGACGGCGCATCCCAGGGCTATGGCGGTTATGGCGACCGGGACGGCGATGGTGTGCGCAATCGCAACGACCGCTATCCATACGATCCGCGTCGGTATTAGGTCGGTGCCAGGTCGGTATTAGTGAGGCCTGCGCAAGTCCTCGCGGTCCGTGATTGCGCGGATTCAGGCGGTCTGCTGCGTTGTATTTTTGCCAATAACGGGCTATTGGCTGCAACACATGCCTGGTAGCCCGTCCCGAGCCGCGCGCCACGAACTCGCGCGGACTTATGAAGCGCTTTCCAGGCCTTCAAGAGACGGCCAATGCCGCCGCATCGCCGCCGTCAGCGCCGAGGGTGACTGGTAGCCGCAGCGCAGGGCGGCCTCGGCCGCGCTGACGCCGCTGGCGCGCAGTTGCCGGGCTTGCGCCAGACGTTGATGGCGCAGCCACTGCATGACGCTCTGTCCGGTTTCGCGGCGACAACGCGCCGCGAACTGGGTGGGGCTTAAAAATACCTGCGCCGCCAGTTGCGCCACGCTCAGTGGTTCATGCAAATGACGCTGCGCCCAATGGGCAAGCTGCTGCCAGTCTACAGGGCGTATAGGGCGTTGGCTATGCTGCGCCGTAGCGAGCGAAGGAGTGCCCCAGGCATCCAGCAGCAAGGCCGGACCGTAGTGCCAGGTCAGCGCATCGGGTTGTTCAATGGCGTGTACCAGGTAGCGGGCCAGTGCCAGTGCCTGCTCGGGCCGGGCCGGTTGAGAGGCACAACGAGCCCAGCCCTGGTCGGCGGTGTCCAGCACCAGGCAGCGGCTGCCCGAACGGGCTTCAAAATCATGGCTTTCGCCGGGTGCAATCACGCAGCCGTCACCGGTGCCGATGCGCTGGCCGCGGCCTTGTACTTCCAGCTCGAGCACACCATCCAGTCCCAGCAGCACCTGAAAATGGGTATGCGCATGGCTGCCGTGGGAGGCGCCGTAGCGACGCAGCGACAGCGAGCCCTGCGGCATGTTCATGTCAAAGGGTGACGCTGGCCGCGCTGTCTGCTTTCTCAGCGACGCCTGCGGCATGCGCCTGCTGGTCGGCGTGGTAGCTGGAGCGCACCATCGCACCCACGGCGGCGTGGGTAAAGCCCATCTTGTAGGCTTCCTCTTCAAACATCTTGAAGGTGTCGGGGTGCACATAGCGGCGCACCGGCAGGTGGCTGGTCGACGGCGCCAGGTACTGGCCGATGGTCAGCATGTCGATGTTGTGCGTGCGCATGTCACGCATGACCTGCAAAATCTCTTCGTCGGTTTCACCCAGGCCGACCATGATGCCGCTCTTGGTGGGCACGTCGGGGTGCAGCGCCTTGAATTTCCTGAGCAGGTTCAGGGAGAACTGGTAGTCGCTCCCGGGGCGCGCTTCCTTGTAGAGGCGCGGCGCGGTTTCGAGGTTGTGGTTCATCACATCAGGCGGTGCAGCCTTGAGGATTTCGAGCGCGCGGTCGTCGCGGCCGCGGAAATCGGGCACCAGGATTTCGATGGTGGTGCCGGGCGACAGTTCACGAATCTTCTGGATGCATTCCACAAAATGGCCGCTGCCGCCGTCGCGCAGGTCGTCACGGTCCACGCTGGTGATCACGACGTACTTGAGCTTCAGGGCGGCAATCGTGCGGGCCAGGTTCAGAGGCTCGTTCACATCCAGCGGGTCGGGCCGGCCGTGGCCGACGTCACAGAACGGGCAGCGGCGCGTGCATTTGTCGCCCATGATCATGAAGGTGGCGGTGCCCTTGCCGAAACATTCGCCGATGTTGGGGCAACTGGCTTCTTCGCACACAGTGTTGAGCTTGTTTTCCCGCAGGATCTGCTTGATCTCGTAAAAGCGGGTGGTCGGGCTGCCAGCCTTGACGCGAATCCAGTCGGGTTTCTTCAGCACTTCGGCACGTTCGACCTTGACTGGAATGCGCGACAGCTTGGCCGCCGCCTTCTGCTTGGCCAGCGGGTTGTAGGTTTCCAGGGCCTGGACGTCGCGGACGACTGGATTGGTGGCTTCTGATGTGCTCATGTCGGGTGCCGTTTGCCCTGAGCCTGTCGAAGGGCTGGGTAATCCGCTGATGGCCGGCAGGAACCGGGGGCTTCGACAGGCTCAGCCCGAGCGGGGGAATCAGGGTGCCAGATAGCTTGACAGCTTCTGCCCCAACACGTCCGCAGCCTCTTGCCACGTGACAGATACGCCGATTGTACGAAGGTCGACTGTTTTCAGCCCGGCATAGCCGCAGGGGTTGATGCGCGAGAAGGGTTCCAGGTCCATGGCCACATTGAGCGCCACGCCGTGGTAGGTGCAGTGGCGGCTGACCTTGATACCCAGCGCGGCGATTTTCCCCAGGCCGCAAAAAGGATCGGTCGGGTCCAGCGGGCCGGTCAGCGCGGCGTGGGAGGCCGGGTCGTCCAGCCGCACATAAATGCCGGGCGAGCCGGTGACGCGGTGCCCTGTGACGCCAAAATACAACAGGGTCCTGATGACCGACTCCTCGATCCGGTAGACGTATTCCTTGACGTAGTAGCCGGCGCGCTTGAGGTCGATCAGCGGATAAGCCACCACTTGGCCCGGGCCGTGAAAAGTCACCTGCCCGCCGCGGTTGGTCTGCACCACCGGGATGTCGCCCGGGTTCAGGACGTGATCGCTTTTGCCCGCCAGGCCCTGCGTATAGACCGGTGGATGCTCACAAATCCATAGCTGATCACCCGAATCATTGGGCTGCAACGGGCTTTCGCGTGAATGTTCCAGGTTGCGCGCAGCCGTGAAAGCCTGCATGGCTTCATAGGTGGGCAAGTAGTCCACCCGACCCAGGTTGCGCACTTCCGCTTGCATCGATCGCGCCCCCGATGCCTAGAGCACCACTTTGACCATGGGATGGGTGGACAGTGTCCGGTAGAGCTCGTCCAGTTGCTCGCGACTGGTGGCGGTCACCGTGATCGTGACGCCCAGGTATTTGCCGCCCTTGCTTTCGCGCAGCTCGATGGTGGTGGCGTCAAACCCGGGGTCGAACTGGCGGGCCACGGCGGTGATCGCGGCCACCAGCCCATCGACTTTCTCGCCCATGACCTTGATGGGAAAGAGGGACGGGTAGTCGATCAGCGACTCCTGTCGCGGTGCAGGCTCGGGCGTGGCTTTCGGTGGGGTTGTCGGCGGGTGTTTCGGTGAAGTCGTCATGTTGATTGCTCTCGTTTGGCCTGCTGGTATGCAGCGTACAAGCTGGCATAGATGGGGCCGGCCCGGCCGTTTCCAACAGGCTGGCCGTCCAGCCGCGTGACCGGCAGCACTTCCTTGGTGGCCGACGACAGCAGCAGTTCGTCGGCCTCCAGCACCTCGGCGCGCGTGATGCGCCGCAGCTCAAACCCCAGCCCCAGGGCGCGGCACATTTCCTCCATCAGGCCATAACGGATGCCTTCGAGCACCAGCTGGTCCTTGGGCGGTCCCATCACCTTGCCGTTCTTGACGACCCAGACGTTGCTCGAGGCCGCTTCGCTCAGGTAGTCGTCACGAAACATCACGGTTTCGACCGCGCCGGCATCCACGCTGATCTGGCGCGAGAACACTGCGCCCAGCAGGCTGACGCTCTTGATGTGGGCCTTTTCCCAACGGAAGTCGTCTGCGGTCACGCAGGCCACGCCTTCCTCACGCTGTTGCGGGCTGGGCAGCTTCAAGGCGTTGGTCATGACGAAGACTGTGGGCGTCAGGCCGGGCAGCATGGGGTGGTCGCGCATGGCCACGCCGCGGGTGACCTGGATGTAGATCAGCTGGTTGCCTTTCTCCATGTCGGCCGGCATGGATTGGGCGTAAGACGCTATCAGTTTGAGCGTGAGTTCGCGCCACTCGGCATGCGTCATGGGGTTGGCGATGCGCAGTTCTGCCAGGCTGCGGTCCAGCCGCGCCATGTGCTGCTCAAAGCGAAACAGCTTGCCCGCGTAGGCCGGCACCACTTCATACACGCCGTCACCGAAAATGAAGCCGCGGTCCAGCACGCTGATCTTGGCGTCTTTGAGGCTGGTGAACTCGCCGTTGAGGTAACACGGTGTGTCGGGCAGGGTGTTGGCGGGAGGGGACGTCATGGTGATTGGGGGAAGGAGAAATGGAAGTCAGAGAAGAAGGAAAAATAGAAGGGCGGATTGCAAGCGTGTGGGATGGTGTGCAGGCAGCGCCCATTTTCTATCGATTGCGGCGCTTGAACCAGACACGCAGGCGCCAGGCGAGTTTGACCAGCATGTAGCCCGTTATCGAGCCACCCACCGCAAAGATGCCCATGCCCAGAATGGCCGGGGCGCCGAAGGACGTCAGCCAGGCCAGCACGCCGGCCCCCTCCGCCACGGGCGGCGGTGGCGGGGCGTGCAGCAACAGGCTGCCCACCCGGTAGGCCAGCCAGAGCCAGAAGCCTATGGTGAAGGGGTTGGTGATCAGCGTGACGCCTGCCGCCACCGGGATATTGGCGCGCCACCAGACGCTATGGGCCGCCGCCACCACAAATTGCGCGAACGGAATGGCGAAGGCCCAGAAGATGCCAATGGCCACACCACGGGCCACTGATTCGTGGTGAGGGCGCCACAGCTGGGGGTCCAGCACCCGGTGGGCGATCGGTTTGAGCCAGGGGTGGGCCGACAGCGTTTCGCGGGTAGGCAGGGACGCCTTCACCCGGCCTGCCAGGCTTGTGCGCCGAGACACCGTACTCTTATTCGCTCTCACGGCAAGGCTTGGAAAAAAAACTGGTCAACGCTGGTCCTCTTCATATCAGGCCAGGAAGATGACGGCGGCGATGGCCAGGACGCCCAATGCCAGGTTGGCCATGGCGAGCGTGGCGATCTGTCCGGCGCGACGGCCGCCTTCAGGCCAGTTCGAATCGCCGAGGGCCTGTTTCATGCGGCGAAAGGGGCCGAAATAAAGATGGCCAAACAGTGCGAACATCAGCAGTCCGATGCCGAGCATCAGGTGCCAGCCGACCGGCGCGTTTTTCATGCCAACACCCAGCAGCATGGCCAGGCCGCTCAGGAGCAGAACGCCGATGGCGGGCCATACCACCCTGAAAAACCGGTGCAGGACTTGCGCAATCAGCGGCAGCCGCTGGGGTGGCGCCATCAGTTCAGCCGCGGCGGGGCGCAAGGCAAACAGCATGAAACTCACGCCACCCAGCCAGGTGATGGCGGCAAGGACATGGAGAAATTTCATCAGGGCGTGCATGGCAGGACTTCTTTCGCGAATGAGGCGGACAACCATGGGGTGGTGCCCAAAACATCGATTGTGGCCCACCCGGCAGCGCACTTGAACAGGCGTGTCAATTGCCTTTAATTCAGATTCAAATTTCGGGTTTTGTCGGCGCGGTGGGGTTTCTACGTATAATCAAGGGCTTTGCTGGCAACGGCCCTGTAACCCTACCGTAATTTGTGATGTCCAAAATGGCAAATTCGGCCGCCGATTCCGAAGTTCGGGGTTCTGCGAAGGATGCGGGGGAGATAGATGAAGATGGTGCGGGCGACGAGGGTTTCAAGCCCTTGACGCGCGAAGAAGCCCAAAAGCTTCGTGAGGCGAAGCCTTCCGTCTCTCCGTGGGCGGTATTGGCGGGGCAGTTGATGGCCGGTGTTCTGGTGGCGTGTGTTGCCTGGGTGCTGACCGGAAGACAAAGTGCAGGCTGGTCGGCGTTGTATGGCGCGCTGGCGGTGGTGGTGCCGGGTGCCCTGTTCGCACGCGGCCTGACCAGCAAGGTGTCTTCCATGAGTCCGGGTGCTGCGGTCGTTGGATTTTTTTTGTGGGAAATGGTCAAGATTGGCCTGACGGTGGCGATGTTGTTTGCCGCCCCCCGCGTGGTTTCGGATTTGAGCTGGCCAGCCCTGCTGGTCGGTTTGGTGGTAACGATGAAGGTGGTCTGGCTGGTGCTTTGGTTCCAGTCCCGATCGAACAGATTAGCCTAGTCAATATTAAGAAGAGTTGAGTGATGAGTTCTGAAGCCACTTTAGCTACTACTGCCCATGGCCCGACGGCCGGTGAATACATCGGCCACCACCTGACGCATTGGCAAAACAAGCCCATGAGCGGCGTCATCGACTTTTCGGTGTACAACCTCGACTCCATTTTCTGGGCAGTGCTGCTGGGCGTCGTCGGCAGCCTCTTCATGTGGCTGGCTGCGCGGTCGGCAACCGCCGGTATCCCGGGGCGCTTTCAGGCAGCTGTGGAAATTCTGGTGGAAATGGTTGATACCCAAGCCCGCGGCATCATCAAAAACACCCACAGCCGCAAGCTGGTTGCGCCATTGGCGCTGAGCGTATTTGTCTGGATTTTCCTGATGAACGCCATGGACCTGCTGCCGGTGGATCTGCTGCCCAAGATCTGGGCGGGGATTTATGGTGCTGCCGGTCATGATGCGCACCATGCCTATATGCGGGTTGTGCCCACGGCCGATCTTTCCACCACGCTGGGTCTGTCTGTCTCGGTCTTGCTGGTTTGCATTGCCTACAACATCAAGATCAAGGGCGCGGGCGGCTGGGTGCATGAGCTTTTCACGGCGCCGTTTGGCAGCCACCCGGTACTCTGGCCGGTCAACTTCCTGATGCAGATGATCGAATTCGCGGCCAAGACGGTTTCGCATGGCATGCGACTGTTCGGCAACATGTATGCCGGTGAACTGGTGTTCATGCTGATTGCGCTCATGGGCGGCGCTGCCGCGGCATCGCTGTCGGGCGTTCTGCTGCCGGTCGGCCAAATCCTGGCCGGTACCGTTTGGGCCATCTTCCACATTCTGATCATCACCTTGCAGGCCTTCATTTTCATGATGCTGGCGCTGGTGTATGTCGGCCAGGCTCACGATCACCACTGAGTTTTTCGGTCTGCTTTCCTTTTCCCGTTTCTCTTTTTCTTTTGTTTGTTAGTTAATTAAATCCATAGGAGCTTTAAATGGAACACGTTCTCGGTCTCGTCGCTTTGGCCGCTGGCCTGATTATTGGCCTGGGCGCTGTCGGCGCATGTATCGGCATCGGCATCATGGGCAGCAAATACCTCGAAGCCGCTGCCCGCCAGCCTGAGCTGATGAATGAACTGCAAACCAAGATGTTCCTGCTCGCAGGTCTGATCGACGCCGCTTTCCTGATCGGCGTGGGTATCGCGATGATGTTCGCGTTTGCCAATCCTTTTGTGCTGAAGTAATCATCACAACATTCGACAGAAAGGCGTTGCCGTGAGTATTAATGCAACCCTGTTCGTCCAGGCGATCGTTTTCGCGATCCTGGTGTGGTTCACAATGAAATTTGTGTGGCCACCCATTACGAAAGCGCTGGACGAGCGTGCCCAAAAAATCGCTGACGGCCTCGCCGCTGCCGACAAGGCCAAATCCGAACTCTCCGTTGCCAACAAGCGCGTGGAAGAAGAGCTGGCCAAGTCGCGCAACGAATCGGCAGTGCGCTTGGCCGAGGCCGAGCGCCGTGGCCAGGCCCTGATCGAAGAAGCCAAAGCCAAGGCAACCGAAGAGGGCAGCAAGATCATTGCCGCCGCCAAGGTTGAAGCCGAGCAGCAAACCGTCAAGGCCCGCGAGACCCTGCGCGAGCAGGTGGCTGCACTGGCCGTCAAGGGTGCCGAGCAGATTCTGCGCAAGGAAGTCAATGCCGGTGTGCACGCTGACTTGCTGGGCCGCCTGAAGACCGAACTTTAAGCGAGCGTATACATGGCCGAACTAGCCACCATTGCCCGTCCCTACGCTGAAGCGCTGTTCAAGGCGTCTGGTTCTGACCTGGGCGCTACAGCCGCCTGGCTCGATGAGCTGGCTGCCATTGCCGCCAACGTGCAATTGCAGCAGTTTGCCGGCAATCCCAGCGTCTCGGCGGCTCAGACCTTTGATGTGATCTCCGGCGTTGCCAAAAACCAGCTGCCCGACGCTGCAAAGAATTTCCTGCGCACCGTCATCGACAACGGCCGCATCAGCGTCCTGCCGGAAATTGCCGCCCAGTTCCGCGTGCTGAAAAATGCGCAGAGCGGTTCCTCCGATGCCACGGTATACAGCGCATTTCCGCTGAACGATTCGGGATTGGCTGATTTGGCCGCAACGCTGGAAAAGCGCTTCGGCCGCAAGCTCAACCTCAAGGTGGAGCTGGAGCCGGCCCTGATTGGCGGCGTACGTGTCGTGGTGGGTGACGAGGTGCTGGACACCTCGGTGAAAGCCCGTTTAGAGCAAATGAAAGTGGCGCTGATTTCCTGAGCTTGCGCTCAGGCGCGGTCCCAGGTTTTTAGCCAACAACATAGAAAGAAGGAAAGAGTCATGCAACTCAATCCCGCAGAAATTTCTGAACTGATCAAGAGCCGTATCGAAGGCCTGACTGTCAGTGCCGACATTCGCAACCAGGGCACCGTCGTCTCGGTGACCGACGGTATTGTCCGCATCCACGGTCTGTCCGATGTGATGCAGGGCGAGATGCTGGAATTCCCCGCTACCGCCGACGGCACACCCACTTACGGCCTGGCGCTGAACCTTGAGCGTGACTCGGTCGGCTCCGTGATTCTGGGCGAATACGAGCACATCGCCGAAGGCGACACCGTCAAGTGCACGGGCCGCATTCTGGAAGTGCCGGTCGGTCCCGAGTTGCTGGGCCGCGTGGTTAACGCGCTGGGCCAGCCGATCGATGGCAAGGGTCCGATCAACGCCAAGATGACCGACGTGATTGAAAAGGTCGCCCCGGGCGTGATTGCCCGTAAATCGGTCGACCAGCCCCTGCAGACCGGCCTGAAGTCCATCGACTCCATGGTTCCTGTCGGCCGCGGCCAGCGTGAGCTGATCATTGGCGACCGCCAGACCGGCAAGACCGCTGTGGCCATTGACGCCATCATCAACCAGAAGGGCAAAGGCGTTTCATGCGTCTATGTCGCAATTGGTCAAAAAGCTTCGTCAATCAAGAACGTGGTGCGCTCGCTGGAACAGGCCGGCGCCATGGACTACACCATCGTGGTGGCCGCCTCGGCTTCCGAATCGGCGGCCATGCAATATGTGAGCGCCTACTCCGGCTGCACGATGGGCGAGTACTTCCGCGATCGCGGCGAAGACGCGCTGATCGTGTATGACGACCTGTCCAAGCAGGCCGTGGCTTACCGCCAGGTTTCCCTGCTGCTGCGCCGCCCACCCGGCCGCGAAGCCTACCCCGGCGACGTGTTCTATCTGCACAGCCGTCTGCTCGAACGCGCAGCCCGCGTGAACGAGAAGTATGTTGAAGACTTCACCAAGGGCGCCGTCAAGGGCAAGACCGGTTCGCTGACCGCGCTGCCGATCATCGAAACGCAAGCCGGTGACGTGTCCGCCTTCGTTCCGACCAACGTGATTTCGATCACCGACGGTCAGATCTTCCTGGAAACCAGCCTGTTCAATGCCGGTATTCGCCCTGCTATTAACGCCGGTATCTCGGTGTCCCGCGTCGGCGGTGCTGCCCAGACCAAGCTGATCAAGAACCTGTCCGGTGGTATCCGTACCGACCTGGCCCAGTACCGTGAACTGGCTGCCTTCGCGCAGTTTGCTTCCGACCTGGACGAAGCCACCCGCAAGCAGCTGGACCGCGGTGCCCGCGTGACCGAACTGCTCAAGCAGGCGCAGTACTCGCCTTTGTCCATCTCCAACATGGCCGCCACGCTGTTCGCAGTGAACAAGGGCTTCATGGACGATGTGGAAGTCAAGAAGGTCCTGGCTTTCGAGCACGGCCTGCATGCCTTCCTGAAGGACAAGAACGCTGCGTTGATGGCCAAGCTCGAAGCCAACAAAGCCATGGACAAGGATGCCGAGGCCGAGTTGAACACGGCGGTCGCTGCGTTCAAGAAGTCGTTTGCCTGAGCCTGCCCTGAACAGCAAGCTCCACAAACCATCAGGAACCCTTAGGACCAACTATGGCAGCAGGCAAGGAAATACGCGGCAAGATCAAATCGGTGGAAAACACCAAAAAGATCACCAAAGCCATGGAAATGGTGGCGGCCTCCAAAATGCGCAAGGCGCAGGAACGGATGCGCGCGGCCCGTCCTTACAGTGACAAGATCCGCAACATCGCAGCCAACCTGAGTCAGGCCAACCCCGAATACACCCATGCCTTCATGGAGTCCAACGACGCCAAGGCCACCGGGTTTATCGTGGTGACGACTGACAAGGGCCTGTGCGGCGGTTTGAACACCAATGTACTCCGGGCGGTCACCAGCAAGCTCAAGGATCTGCAGGCTGCAGGACATGATGCGCTGGCCGTGGCCATTGGCAACAAGGGCCTGGGCTTCCTCAATCGGGTCGGCGCCAAAGTGGTCTCGCATGCCACCCAGCTGGGTGACAAGCCGCACCTCGAGAAACTGATTGGCCCCGTCAAGGTGCTGCTCGACGCCTACAGCGAAGGCAAGATCAATGCGGTGTACCTGTGCTACACCAAATTCATCAACACCATGCGCCAGGAGCCGGTGGTGGAACAGTTGCTGCCGTTGACGGCGGCTCATCTGCAGGCCGACAAGGACCAGCATGGCTGGGACTATATCTACGAGCCGGACGCGCAGACCGTGATTGACGACCTGCTGCTCCGCTACGTGGAGGCGCTGATTTACCAGGCCGTGGCCGAAAACATGGCGTCCGAGCAGTCGGCACGCATGGTGGCCATGAAGGCTGCAACCGACAACGCTGGCAGCGTCATTGGCGAACTCAAGCTGATCTACAACAAAACGCGTCAAGCGGCGATCACGAAAGAACTTTCGGAAATCGTTGCCGGTGCTGCCGCGGTTTAAACCGCCGCACCCGATTTAAAGATTTAAAGAAACGGAAAAGGATTCAATCATGGCTCAGGCTCAAGGCAAGATTGTTCAGTGTATTGGTGCGGTGGTGGACGTGGAGTTTGCGCGTGACCAGATGCCCAAGATTTATGACGCGCTCAAGATGGAAGGCTCCGCGCTGACGCTGGAAGTCCAGCAGCAGCTGGGTGACGGGATTGTGCGTACGATTGCGCTGGGCACGTCCGACGGCCTGCGCCGCGGCAACACGGTGTACAACACCGGCGCCAACATCACGGTTCCCGTGGGCAAGGCCACGCTTGGCCGCATCATGGACGTGCTGGGTGCGCCGATTGACGAGCGCGGTCCGGTTGACCAGACCCTGACGGCCCCGATTCACCGCAAAGCCCCGGCTTACGATGAACTGAGCCCCTCGCAGGAACTGCTGGAAACCGGCATCAAGGTGATTGACCTGGTGTGCCCGTTCGCCAAAGGCGGCAAGGTGGGCCTGTTCGGCGGCGCCGGCGTCGGCAAGACCGTGAACATGATGGAGCTGATCAACAACATCGCCAAGGCGCACTCGGGCCTGTCCGTGTTTGCCGGTGTGGGCGAGCGTACCCGTGAAGGCAACGACTTCTACCACGAGATGGCCGATTCCGGCGTGGTGAACCTCGAGAACCTCGGCGAGTCCAAAGTGGCCATGGTGTACGGCCAGATGAACGAGCCCCCAGGCAACCGTCTGCGCGTGGCACTGACCGGCCTGACGATCGCCGAGTCTTTCCGTGACGAAGGCCGGGACGTGCTGTTCTTCGTGGACAACATCTACCGCTACACGCTGGCTGGTACCGAAGTGTCCGCGCTGCTGGGCCGCATGCCTTCCGCCGTGGGCTACCAGCCAACGCTGGCCGAGGAAATGGGTCGCCTGCAAGAGCGTATTACCTCCACCAAGGTCGGCTCCATCACGTCCATCCAGGCCGTCTACGTGCCGGCGGATGACTTGACCGACCCCTCGCCTGCCACGACCTTTGCCCACCTGGATTCCACCGTGGTGCTGAGCCGTGACATCGCCTCGCTGGGTATCTACCCCGCCGTGGACCCGCTGGATTCGACCAGCCGCCAGCTCGACCCCAACGTGGTGGGTGAAGACCACTACGCCACTGCCCGTGCAGTGCAGGGCACGCTGCAGCGTTACAAGGAACTGCGCGACATCATTGCGATTTTGGGCATGGACGAACTGGCCCCTGAAGACAAGCTGGCTGTGGCCCGCGCCCGCAAGATCCAGCGTTTCCTGTCGCAGCCCTTCCACGTGGCTGAAGTGTTCACCGGCTCGCCCGGCAAGTACGTGAGCCTGGCCGAAACCATTCGCGGTTTCAAGATGATTGTGGCTGGCGAGTGCGATCACCTGCCAGAGCAGGCTTTCTACATGGTCGGCACCATTGACGAAGCGTTTGAAAAAGCGAAAAAAGTTTAACGGGCGGTTCATATGACTACCATCCACGTCGACGTCGTCAGCGCAGAAGAGTCCATCTTCTCCGGTGAAGCCAGGTTTGTGGCTTTACCCGGTGAGGCCGGCGAGCTGGGGATTTACCCGCGCCACACGCCGCTGATCACCCGCATCAAGCCGGGTGCCGTGCGCATTGAAAAAGAGGATGGCACGGAAGAGTTTGTGTTTGTGGCCGGTGGACTGCTTGAAGTGCAGCCCAATTGCGTGACGGTCTTGAGCGACACCGCCATTCGCGGCAAGGACCTGGACGAGACCAAGGCCAGCGAAGCCAAGGCCGCCGCGGAAGAGGCACTGAAAAACGCCAGAAGCGACATTGACATCGCCATGGCCCAGTCTGAACTCACCGTCATGGCCGCCCAGATTGCCGCACTGCGCAAATACCGCCAGAAGAAGTAAAGGCATGGAGCAGGCCTGTGGCCTGCTGCGCCGGCTCCCTTGATGGAGCGTACGAGCCCCTCCCGCAAGGTGAGGGGCTTTTTCATGGCCGCCCGCCACCTGGCTTGGGCGCTGGTGGTCGTAAGTGCGTGAAGACAAAACGGCTGCAGCCATTGCTTTTCTGATTGGCGCGCTATTAAATCAGGAGCTCCTGTCGTCCTGCGCGATGATCGTTTGTTCAGCGCTCGCAAGCACGGGTAACAACTGGATACCTAAACTGACAACATCTCACGCCACTGCGCCTTATCGTCTGACGGGGCTCCAAACTTGTCGACGAGGTGATACATATGGACAGTGCACTGGACAGCCTGGCGTGGGTAGAACGGCTTTCACCCCGGCGCAAGGCAAGGCGTTCGCGCAAGATATGGTTACGGCGAGCGGCGCTGGCGTTGACTGCGCTGTTTGTTCTGGGTGTGCTGTTCTCCGGTTGAACTGGTCCGGTGACGGCTCGCCCCACTGGGGTGGCTGTGTTCGTCCTGAGCTCCCGGCGCAAGCTTACTGCAGCAGGGGAGTGTCGGGCAGTTCGTTCGCTTGGCCGGATGCGCCGTTCTGCGTGGCATCCAGCGCAAAGTGCGCCATCAGCACGGCCGAGGTTTCTTCCAGCGCCTGGGTCAGCCCGTCTTCGTAGCGCTTTTCCCGGAACGCACGGGCCATGCGCTCCACCATGGCCTGCCAGTGGGCCGCGCTCACATGCCGCGCCACGCCGCGGTCTGCCACGATTTCAATGGCATGCTCGGCGAGCAAGACATAAATCAGCACACCGTTATTGTGTTCGGTGTCCCAGACGCGTAGCTTGCCAAACAGGGTGAGCGCGCGCTGCCGCGTCAGGTTGCGAATGGGCTGCTGCCGGTTCAACCGCCACAGATAGCTGAGGGGCAGCGACGCTTCCACGCAAATGCGAATCTCGCCGCTGTGGCGGCGCTCGCTGGCGGCCACCCGTTGTGTCACGCGCTGCAGCATGTCGGGCGGGATGGCGCGCCGGGCGTCCGACGCGTCCAGCCACAGGTGCCTGATAAGGGTTGTGAGTTTGTTCAGCATGGCCTTACCAGTCACCCGAGGCGCCACCGCCTCCAAAGTCTCCACCACCACCGCTGCTGAAGCCGCCGCCGCTGCCGCCGCCCCAACTGCCACCGCCACCACCAAAGCCTCCCGTGGTGCCCGGGCCACCCCAGCTGGAAGAACGGCTCCCCCGGCCCAGAGAACCCAGGCTTGCAAACAGGGCGAATACCAGGCCGACCAGAGCGGCGATGCCGGCGACAACCAAGCTGCTGGTGAAGATCCAGGCCAGCACGCCGACCACGCCACCGGTGGCCACCGAGCCGGCCTTGCGCCCCAGCACACTGGCGATGATGCGGGCGCCAATGGGCACCGCGAAAAACAGAAACACGGCCAGATCCATCCAGTCAAAGCCGCTGCCTTGTGGGCGGCCAGCGCTCCGGCCTTCTGGCGTCGGCAGGTTTTCACCGCTGATGCGCGCCATGATTTGGTCGGCGGCGGCGCTCAGACCCCCCGCAAAATCTCCCTGCCTGAAGCGCGGCGTGATGGCGCTCTCGATGATCTGGCGCGCCGCCAGATCGGGAATGGCGCCCTCCAGCGCTTTGGTGGTTTCAATGCGGACCTTGCGGTCGTTCTTCGCGACCACCAGCAGAAGGCCATCACCGACATCCTTGCGCCCGATCTTCCAGGTGTCACCCACCCGCTGGGCGTAGGCGGTGATGTCTTCGGGCTCGGTGGTCGGCACGATCAGCATCACCACCTGGGCACCGCGTGCCTGCTCAAAGGCCGCCAGCTTGGCCTCGAGCGCTGCACGCTGGGTCGCATCCAGCGTGCCGGTGCTGTCCATGACATGGGCCGTCAGGGCCGGCACCGCCTGCACGCTTTGCGCCCACGCGACCAGCGGTAGCCAGGCGGCCAGCAGCATGCCCAGCACCAGAAGGGCGCCGCCCCGACATGGAAAACCCGCAAAACGACGCACGGCCAATCCGGGGTACTGCTTATTTCTTGAAGTCAACCACCGGCGGCGTGGAAATCTGCGCCTCGTTCTGCACGTTGAAGTTG
This sequence comes from Polaromonas sp. P4_F9, assembly GCF_056401235.1. NCBI lineage: Bacteria > Pseudomonadati > Pseudomonadota > Betaproteobacteria > Burkholderiales > Comamonadaceae > Polaromonas > Polaromonas sp. P4_F9. The sequence goes on from NZ_JBFUJT010000046.1 coordinate 17,792, forward strand.
GGTTTGACGTTGTAACTGAACACCATGGCCGTCAGGTTGCTGGGGAAGCTGCGTGTCAGCACGTTGTACTCCTGCACAGTCTGGATGTAGCGATTGCGCGCCACGGTGATGCGGTTCTCCGTGCCTTCCAGCTGTACCCGCAAATCGCGAAAACCCTGGTTGGCCTTGAGCTCGGGATAGCGCTCGCTGACCACCATCAGCCGGCTGAGCGCGCTGCCGAGTTCGCCTTGCGCTGCCTGGAATTTGTTGAAGGCCGCCGGGTCGTTCAGGGTTTCGGGTGTGACCTGAATGGAGGTGGCTTTGGCCCGCGCTTCTATCACCTTGGTCAGCGTGTCCTGCTCGAAGGCGGCTTCGCCCTTGACCGTGGCCACAATATTGGGCACCAGGTCGGCGCGGCGCTGGTACTGGTTCAGCACCTCGGACCAGGCGGATTTGGTTTGCTCATCCAGGCGCTGGAAGTCGTTGTAGCCGCAACCGGTGAGCAGCGCGCTCAGCGCGGCCGCCAGCATCCAACCGGTGAAACTAAAAATACGGGATTTCATGGAAGGGCCTCCAAAATACAAGCCGCAACACTAACATAGTCGAATGTCGTCAACTCCTTCCGCGCCTCGCAACACCTTGCCGGTGGGCAACCCGCTGCAGGCGCTACAGGCATCGCTGCACCCGCCCGCATCCTCCCAGCCCGCCAGGCCCCGGCTGCTCGTGGCCGGGGCCGCCGGCGTGCTGGGCAGCGAGGTCTTGCGTCGCCTCGTGGGCAGTGGCCGTTTTGCGCATACCGAAGTGCTTGTCTCCGAGGCCATGGTCACTGGCCTGCCCGCGGTGGGTATTGCGCTGGTTGCTCCCCTGCCGATTGAACAGTGGCCTGCCAGACCGCAGCCGGCGCACACCGGCCTGGTCATGTTCGAGCCGCCCCGGCTTTACTACGGACGTGAACGCGCGCTCTGGACGCCAGCCCCCGAGCAGTTGCCGGCGCTGGCCCGCTGGCTCAAGCGCTGCGGCGTACAAACTCTGGTGATCGTGGTGCCGCACGCGTCGGGACGCCTGCCCGATGCGCTCAAACGCGGCCTCGCCAATCTCGATGAGCAGGCCGTTGCTGCACTCGGCTTTGAGCGCATGCTGCTGGTGCGCTCGGCCCGCAAGGCAGAAGCGCCGGCGGTTTCGGGTCTGCTGGAGAAGACTGCGGGCTGGATGCTCTCCACCCTGAAGTACATGATCCCGGCGAGTGAGCAGCCGGTGCGCCCGGCCAAGCTGGCCGAGTTCGTGGATGCTGCCTTGCGGGTGTTGCCCCCGGGCACGCATGTGGCTGCGCCGGAACTGCTGTGGCAGGCCGCCCAGAGCAGCAGCACCGGCCAAAGCGCCGGCCAGGCCCGGAGCATGCAGGGCGTGGTTCAGGCCTGGCTTGCTGCAGGGCACAATCCCAAGCAGAACTTAGCACCGGATTCAACGCCGGCTCTCCATCGCTCATCGTCTGATTGACTCCATGCCCAAACCCAAAGTCCCGCCCGCCAGCAACGGCAACGCCGACGATATCGAGGCAGCTTTTTACGAAGCATTGCAAAGCGGCGACATCGAAAAACTCATGGCCTGCTGGGGCGATGAGGATGACATCATTTGCATACACCCCGGCGGCGCGCGACTGGTGGGTGCCGCCGCCATACGCGCCACGTTTGACGCCATGTTTTCCAATGGCAGCATTCAGGCTCACGCCATCAAGGTGCGCAAGCTGGAAACCATGAGCGCCAGTGTGCACAGTGTGCTGGAGCGCATTGATGTGCTCACCAATGAAGGCCCCCGCCACGCCTATGTGATTGCCACCAACGTGTATCACAAGACCGCGCAAGGCTGGCGGCTGGTTGCTCACCATGCCAGCCCGGGCACGCCGCGCGAAATGCAGGAAGTCTCTGACATCCCGCCCGTTCTTCATTGAGGGGGCCGCAGCGATGAATTACTCAGCGCCCTGGTGGCTTCCAGGCGGCAATCTCCAGACCATCTGGGCCGCAGTGCATTCCCGCCGCTTCCTGGGACCACCGCCGCAGTTCCGCCGCGAGCGCTGGACCACGCCTGATGACGATTTTGTGGATGTGGACTGGCTGGTGAGTACCGCCCCCACGCTCCCCGCTGTGGGTGGTTTGCTGCTCTCCGAGGGCACTGGCCCTGCTGGGGTCGGCCCGGCGCTGTGGCCGTCCCCGCCGATACCAGCGAGCGCAAGCATCCCGGTGCAAGAAGCGGTGAGCGCAGGAGCCGCACAATTTGCCGCCGGGCCGCCCCAAGGAAAATTAGCCCCCGAGGGGCTGGAGCCTGCGGCTCCAAGCCTGCTTGGGCAGGTTTGGACAGGCGACAGAGGCGAAGCGTCTGGCGAGCCGCGGCCTGCAAGGCCTCGCGAATTACACGCAGTGAAGAGCGTGGGGGCTCCATTGCTGGTCGTGTTTCACGGCCTCGAGGGCTCTTCGGCCAGCCACTATGCCGAGGCCTTTGCCGATGTGGCCCGCAGCCACGGCTGGGCTTGCGCCGTGCCGCATTTTCGGGGGTGCTCGGGCGAGCTCAACCTGGCGCCGCGTGCTTACCACTCGGGCGATTTCGCCGAAATCGACTGGATACTCAGGCGCTTTGCCGCGCAGCATGCCGGGCCGGTCATGGCCGTTGGCATCTCGCTGGGCGGCAATGCCCTGATGCGCTGGGCTGGTGAGTGGGGTGCCGAGGCCCGGCAAGTCGTCGCGGGCATTGCCTCCGTCTGCTCGCCGCTGGATCTGGCGGCCAGCGGCTGGGCCATAGGCCGGGGCTTCAACCGTCAGGTGTACACCCGCATGTTCCTCAAAACCATGATACCCAAGGCACTCCAAAAGCTGGAGCAGCATCCGGGGCTCTTTGATCGCCAGAAACTGCTGGCGGCCCGTGACCTGTATGCCTTTGACAATGTGTTCACCGCGCCGCTCCATGGGTTCAGGAACACGGAAGACTATTGGACGCGGGCCTCGGCCAAGCCGCATCTGTACAAGATAGGCGTGCCGGCGCTGGTCCTGAATGCGCTGAACGACCCGTTTATTCCTGTCAGCAGCCTGCCGCAGGCCGCGGAGGTGAGCAGTCATGTCACCCTCTGGCGGCCTGCCGAGGGCGGCCATGTGGGCTTCCCTTCGGCGCCCTTTCCCGGGCATGTGCGCGTCATGCCGGAGGCGGTTGCCGCCTTTCTGGCCACGCAGCTTTGACCCTGCGCGCATCAAGCGGTATGGGCAAAGCAGGCTGGCACAGCGCAAAATAGCGGCATGGATGACATTGTTCGCCAGGCCATCGCCAAATGGCCCAACGTTCCCAACTGCTACGGCTGGCTTGGGCTGGATGCGCGCGGCAACTGGTACATGCGCGACGACAAGGCCCAGGCCGCCGGACCTTTTGCTTCCGCAGGGGCGCCAGGCAACCTGGCCGGCAAAGGCTCGCTGCTCAAGCACGACAAACTCATCGACTTTATCCAGCGCAACTATGAAAGCGATGCCGGCGGCCAATGGTTTTTCCAGAACGGCCCGCAGCGCGTCTATGTGGAACTGGAAGCCACGCCGCTGATCTGGCGCATTGACGCGCTGCCTGGGTTTGCGGTCACGGCGCACACCGGCCAGCCGGCCCGGGTCCAGCGCTGTATCGTGGACGAGCATGGCCGCTTGTATCTCGAAACTGATCTGGGCTTCGGCCTGGTCCATACGCAGGACATGGCTTGCGCAGCCGACGCGGTGGAGCAGGGCCTGTGGGTGCCCGAGGAGCTGCCCACGCACGACTTGCCGGTGCGCTTCGGCTATGTACGCAGTCCGCAGTTGCTGCAAAAAAAGTAGCTGGCGGTGCATGCTCCATACGGAGTTGCAACCCTCTTTTTCCGCAAATTCCACAAATAAAAAAGCCGGTCAGTGACCGGCTTCTTGAAGGGGTAGCAACAGCGCTGTTGTGTGGACTACTTGGCAGCGCTGACCATGTATTCAACCGCCGAGCGAATATCGGCGTCAGCGGCGGTGGATCCGCCTTTGGGAGGCATGGCACCCTTGCCCTTGATGGCGCTGGCCGTCAGGGCGTCCAGGCCGGTCTTGATACGGGGTGCCCAGGCTGCCTTGTCGCCGAATTTCGGTGCGTTGGCCACACCTGCGGCATGGCAAGCCACGCAAGCCTGCTTGTACAGCGCTTCGCCAGCGCCCGCTGCAGCCGGTGCGTTGCCAGCAGCCGCCTGCGCGGGTTTGTTGGCGGCTGCCAGGGCTGCCACCACGGAAGCCGGTGGGGCCGCTGCAGCTTCCGCGGTTGGTGCGGGGGCTGCTGCCGCAGGGGCGGCGGGTTCTGCAAATTTGCCGCCGGCGGCAGCTGTCATGTACACCACGGCACGGCCAACTTCGACGTCTTCGAAGTCGCCACCGCCCTGTGCGCCCATGGCGCCTTTGCCTTTGAGGGCAGAATTCCAGAGCGCTGCAAAACCACTTTGGATGCGCGGTGCCCAGGCAGCCGCGTCGCCAAATTTTGGAGCCCCGGCCGCACCCGCGGCGTGGCAAGCGACACATTGCGCCTTGTAGACTTCTTCGCCGGACTTGAGGGGGCGGTTGGCATCACGGATTTCAACCGTGCCAACTTTCTGGATGCGCTGCGCAACGGCTTTTTCGGCATCGACCGCGCCGGCCGACTGCTTGTTGGCGGAGGTCACGTAGTAAACCAGCCCGATGATGGCAAAAATGGGAACCACGAAAGAGAAAAAAACCGCCGCCAGCAGTTGCTGTGGGGTTTTGATCGGACCGGTGTGGGCTTCTTCGTGGGCCGTAGTGTGATCGTTAGCGCTCATGGCGTCCTCAAAAAACTAAAAATCGGGGGCTATCGCGGGCTGATGAAGGCGTCTGCTCAGCAACCTCGCATTATAGCCGGGGGTGCTCTAGATCCCGGGCCGGCTGCGCATCACTGGTAGAATCAGGTCCACTGTGCGGCGGGAATCATGCGCACAGCGCAGAGATTCCAGAGTTCGCGAATGTCGTGAACCCTTGGTTCTCGTCATTTCCAGCGTTGCGGCTGTAGCTCAGTGGATAGAGTATTGGCCTCCGAAGCCAAGGGTCGTGGGTTCGATCCCCGCCAGCCGCACCAAAACCCCTTTTGAACCTACGTAAGATATTGATATGTATGGTTCTTCAGGTGCATCAAAGCGCCTACCTCGGCGGGCTATTCAATGTGGCGTACGCGATCGCCCGCGCCATAGCCTCAGATGCAATTGCGACGCTGCTAAATGCTTTCATTGCATTGCGGGCAAAGTCGTCAGAAATCGAGTCGGCCTTGAATAATCCATTGACGGGGACATCGGCATCAAGCAGGTAGTCCCTTCGCCCATTGGGTCACAGCCTCACTCGTCTGCGCGTCACGTCCGACCGCCAGTAGTTCAATGAAAAGCACAAATGCATCGCGGACGGCCACCGGCGCAGAAGCGTGGCGAAGGTCCCACTCCGGAAAATGTCCGTCAACGCCCATGCGTGAAAGTCCGTAGACGAGCGCTCGGCCGAGTAATTGCAGCGCTGGTAGCCGCGCGAGCGCGCTGGGCGTGTCCTCGAACGCCTCCTCCAGCAATGCCTGCATACGGGCGCGGATCGCGTCGTTGTGCAAGGCCAGACGCGCGGGAGCATCGGCATCGAGCAGATGGCGCTGACTCACGACCTGGAAATGCGTAGGATGACGCGCGGCCCATTCCAGATAGGCCTCTCCAATGGCTGCGAAACGCAGCAGTGCAGGCTTGCCCGCGCTATTGACAATGCCCAATTCCACCTGCGCGTGAAGACGCTCCGTGGCTTGCTCTGCAACGGCGGTCAGCAATGCAGCCTTGGTAGGAAAGTGGCGAAACGGGGCGCCGGGAGAGACGCCGGCCTTCTTCGCGGCTTCGCGCACGCTCAGGTTCTCCACGCCGTGCGCCTCGATGAGTTCCAGTGCGGCTGCCACCAATGCTTCGCGCAGGCTGCCATGGTGATAGCTGCCACGGGAAACGGGGTCGCCATTTTGGGAGGGAGCGGGAGGCGTCATTCTGGGGTCGGTCCAAGTCAATGTAATCGCCGCTTATTTTAGGGTTAGAATCGCAGCTCAATGTATTCAGTGATTACATAAACGTACCTCAACCAGGAAACAACATGAACTTGAACATCGGCGCCGCCGTCTCCCGCTCGCTGCTTGCGATCTCATTGATTGCCATGAGCACCTTTATCTCAGCGCAAGACGCGCCGACCCTCGAGATCGTATGGCCGCCTGAAGGCGCAATCATTCCCTTGGGTAGCGATGCTGAAGCTGCGGTGGGCGTCGTGGTTCGCAGCAATTTCCTGCTCCGCGCTGCGGGCCAGTGCGGAGATACACCGCGATGCGGTCACATCCACATGAAAATCGATCCGGCCGGCGACAGTTGCAACATTCCCGGCCGCCCGTACAACAGCATGAACAGCGACACCGGTGGTGACATCATCAAAGCTCGCTTCGGTCATTGCCCGACAGCGGCCGGCGTTCACGAAATCGGCGTACTCCTGGCTGATGACCACCATCGTCCTGTGTTGGTCAACGGGCGTCCAGTAGTTCGAGTCGTCAAGGTAACCGCGATCCGCAATGCCGAAGCGCTCGGACGTTAAAGACTTTGCAAAGCGTGTGCGCCAGCGGCCAGATAAAAGCTTCTCTGAATTGAGCGATCCAATGCGGTTGGGCGAAAAGGTAGTGGTTATTTTCAGAATCTGCAGATAATCTTCCTGCATGGACAAAATAGACCGGAAAATTCTTGCTGAACTCCAGCGCAATGGCCGCGCCAGCCTTCAGGAAATCAGCCAGGCGGTGGGGCTGAGCAGCACGCCTTGCTGGACAAGGATGAAGAGGTTGGAAGACACGGGCGTCATCGAGCGTTACACCGTCAACCTCAATGCCGAGGCCCTGGGCCTGGGTGAGACCGTGATGGTGCAGGTCACGCTGGACAGTCATTCAGACAATACGCTGGAAAAGTTCGGCGAAACCCTGGCGAGCATTCCCGAGGTCATCGAAGCGTATCTGGTGTCAGGCGAATACGACTATTTGTTGCGCATCGCGGTCAAGGACACCAAGGATTACGAAAGGCTGCTGCGCGAGAAGCTCTACAAGATCAAGGGCGTCAGGCACAGCAAGTCCAGCTTTGTGTTGCGCACCCTGAAAAAGGCAGACTTGCCGATAATTTAACGAGCACGTATCCCGCTGATCAGGACCGTCGGACCAACCGAAGCCGCATCTTGGAATCGCTTGTGTCCAGTTCACCGACGACTCCCAAGCCTGACGGCGCCAGGGAAAGATTGGGGTGTAATGACGGTTCTGAAGCGAGCACCCCGGGCGGGAGATCAAGGACCAAAAGCCAAGGTTAAGGTCAAAGGCTGCCTTCAGGGTTTGGCCAGACCGTACCCCACCTCAATTCAACCACTTGAACCATTGACCTGCGGTCGGGGTCTTATCTGGAGTTCAATAAAAAGGAGTTTCCCATGAAGGCCGTTAAAACTGTTTCCCGTGTTGTTCTTGCCGTTCTTGCCGTCCTGCTCATGGCCGGTTGCGCCGTCACGGCGGTGCGGCCGGGCATGTCGCGTGACGAGGTCATTGCCCATTACGGAACGCCGTCGCGCGTGCTGCCGCTGGGCACGGGGACGCGGCTGCAATATTCCGCGCAGCCGGCGGGGCAGACCGCCGTGATGGTGGATCTGGATGCTGCGGGCAGGCTTGTCGCGGCGCGGCAGGTCCTGAACCTCGATGAGTTCTCAAAAATTGAAGTGGGCAAGTGGCGGCGCGAGGACGTGGAGCGCGAGTTTGGCCGGCCTGCAACGGTGGACCGCGTGGGCTCCTGGCAGGGCGATATCCTGACTTACCGCTGGCTGGACCTGGACGCCAGCAAGTACTTCTGGGTCTACCTGGATGCCGGTAATGTGGTGCGGCGCACCTCGCAGGGAATGGAAATCCCGATCAGGATGAACGACAACAACTGATCCGTGCAGTTCCCCGCAGCGGCGGGCAGCAAGTACGGAAGCACGGACGTATGGGTCATAGGGACACCGTGCGGCCGATGTCAGGCCAGCGGCGGTGCAGGTATACCCAGGACACCAGCCCGATGCACATCATGCCCAGTGAAGCCGCGGCCAGCGCAGGCGTGGAGTGCATGACCAGCGGCGCAATCAGGCCCGCCACCAGGCCGTTGGCCGTCGAGCCGATGAATGCCTGCAGGGACGAGGCCATGCCGCGCCGCTCGGGGTAAAGGTCCAGCACCAGCAGTGTGACGACCGGCACCATCAGCGCCCAGCCAAAGGCAAATACGGCGATTGGGAACAGCGCCCAGGAAACATGCGGCGCGAACAGCAGGTTGGCGGCCAGGTTGACCAGCGACGTCACCAGCATGATGACAAAGCCGTGCCGTATCTGCCGTTTGGGCGCAATCTTCCCGGCCAGCCTGCCGCTCAGCCAGGCGCCCGACATGATGCCGGAGATGGTGAGGATGAAAAACCAGAAAAATTCGGTGGGTTGCAGGGACAGGTGCTCGCCCAGAAACGCCGGGGCCGCCAGAACATAGAGGAACATGCCATTGAAGGGCACGCCGCTGGCCAGCGCCAGCAGCAAAAAGCGCGGACTGGAGCCCAGCTGCCAGTAGCCGCGCATCAGGTGCCTGACTTCAAACGGCTGGCGCTCTTCGGTGCGCAGTGTTTCCGGCAAAAACCGGAAGTTGGCGGCCCAGAGCACTGCGCCGACGCCCGTGAGAAACCAGAAAATGCTGTGCCAGCCGAGGTGCACAAACAGCCAGCCGCCCATAAGGGGCGCAATGGCAGGCGCGACTCCGAAATAGATGGTGACCTGGCTCATGACCTGCTGAGCCTGCGCGGGCGGGTACATGTCGCGTATCACGGCACGCGACACCACAATGCCAGCGCCCGTGGAGAGGCCCTGCAGCGCCCTGAACAACACCAGCTGGCCAATGCTTTGCGACAAGGCGCAGCCGGCCGACGCCAGGGTGAACACCGCAATTCCCCACAGCACCACCGGCCGGCGGCCAAAGCTGTCGGCCAGCGCGCCATGAAACAGGTTCATGAAGGCAAAACCGAACAGGTAGGCTGACAGCGTTTGCTGCATTTCCACCGGCGAGGCGCCCAGCGCCGTGGCAATGCCCGAGAACGCCGGAATGTAGGTGTCGATCGAAAACGGCCCCAGCATGCCGAGGACGGCCAGCAGGACGGCCAGCGTCCAGCGCGGCGCGCGCCAGAGTTGGTCGGCGTTCGGGTTCATGCCTTCTTGAGTTTCAAGGCAGCCTCATATAAATCGTTGCGCGGCGCGCCGGTGATCTCGGCGGCCATCTTGACGGCGGTTTTCAGCGGCAGCTCGGCCAGCAGCAGTTGCAGCACCCGGGTGCTGTCTTCAGGGGTTTCCTGGGCGGCAGCTGCATGCAGCACCAGCGCAAACTCACCGCGCGTGCGCTGGGGAGAGGCGGCGAGCCAAGCGGCCAGCTCCTGTGCGGGCACTGTCGCAATTTCCTCAAACTGCTTGGTCAGCTCGCGGCCCACGGTGACCAGCCGGCCCTGCAGCACCGCCAGGGCGCGCGCCAGCGCTTCGATGCGATGCGGTGCTTCCAGAATCACGGTGGCCCGGGTATCGGATTGCAGGGCCGCAACAGCCTGCTCGCGCTCGCCGGCCTTGCTCGGCAAAAAACCGGCAAACACAAAGCCCGAGTCGCCGGTGAGGCCCGCCACGCTGAGTGCCGTGGTGACGCTGCTCGCGCCGGGCAGGGGCATGACCTTCAGGCCTGCGGCCCGGACGGCGGCAACAAGGCGCGCACCAGGGTCGCTCACGGCCGGCGTTCCTGCGTCGCTGACGTAAGCCACGCGTTCGCCGCGCTGCAGGCGTTCAATCACGAGGCCCGCGGCTTGCGCTTCGTTGTGCTCATGCACGGCCAGCAGGGGTTTTTCTATGCCATATTGGCGCAGCAGGGTCTGCGTGTGGCGCGTGTCCTCGCAGGCGATGGCGTCTACCAGTTGCAGCACGTGCAGCGCGCGCAGGCTGATGTCGGCCAGGTTGCCAATCGGCGTGGCAACGACATACAGCATGGCTTCCGGATAATGCTGCATACCTGCTGCGGCGCGTGCCGCGGCAAGAGCCAAGTCGAAAGAAGCGTTCAATGTGGTTTTCCAGAAAACAGGTTGTCAAGCCGCCGCCGGACGGTTTCCGGGCGCAGCCAGGGCAGGTTACCACCAAGTCCCGGGGTGATGCCGCGGAGTCGGCCGCGCAGGTCTTTCTGGCGCGGGCCGGTTTGGTCCCCGTGGAAAGCAATTATCGGACGCCGGGGCGCGGTGGAGGCGAGATTGACCTGGTGATGCGCACGCCCGACGGCACGCTGGTGTTCGTTGAGGTCCGCCAGCGATCGGGCGCCTCGCATGGGGGGGCCGCCGCCAGCATCAGCCCGGCCAAGCAGCAACGCATCATTTTTGCGGCCCGCCACTACCTGATGCGCTTTGCCAGTCCGCCGCCGTGCCGCTTCGATGTGGTGCTGTTGCACGGGGCGCTGGGCGAGGGCCAGAACGGCCGCATCGAGTGGCTACCCGCCGCGTTCGATGCTTCCTGACGAGAGTTGGCGAGAGTTGGCGAGGGCTGGCGGGACACCCGTTGCTGCGCAGCCGGGGCCGGTGGAATTTGTAACCATGTTGGTCTTTGCCGGGTCCCTGCTCCTTCCGGGGGCTGGCCTTCCTCGTGACCCGCTATCATTGACGCATGCTTGAACAACGTATTGAACAGCACTTCATCGACAGCGCCGACCTCAAGTACCAGGCAGCGCACGTCTTGTCCAAACCGATCGCTGCGGCCGTACAGGCCATTCTTGCCAGCGTGACCAGCGGCGGCAAGGTACTGGCGTGCGGCAATGGCGGCTCGGCGGCCGACGCCCAGCACTTCGCCGCCGAATTCGTGGGCCGTTATGAGCGGGAGCGGCCGGAGCTGGGTGCCATAGCCCTGACGACGGACAGTTCCATCATCACGGCGATTGCCAACGACTACGATTTCAATGTGATTTTTTCCAAGCAGGTCCGTGCGCTTGGCGGCGCTGGCGACGTGTTGCTCGCCATCAGCACCAGCGGCAACTCGGCCAACGTGCTGGCGGCCATTGAGGCGGCCCATGAGCGCGAGATGACGGTGGTGGCGCTCACCGGCCGGGGCGGCGGCAAGATGACGCATGCCTTGCGCGAAACCGATGTGCATATTTGTGTGCCGCACGAGCGGACCGCGCGTATCCAGGAAGTGCACCTTCTCGTACTCCACTGCATCTGTGATGGCGTGGATACCCAGTTACTTGGCGATCAGGAGAATCCCGCATGAAGCATTCCATGATGATGAAGCGGCTGGCTTTGCTTGTATGCGCAACGGCAGCCGTGGCAGCAGGGCTGACAGCCTGCGTGCCCCTGGTGATGGGCGGGGCCGCGGCGGGGACTGCACTGGTGGTGACCGACCGCCGCACCTCGGGCGCACAGCTGGAGGATGAAGGCATCGAGTTGCGGGCTGCCAGCCGGATCCGCAGCAACCTCGGCACGCGCGTGCGCGTCAGCGTCACCAGCTACAACCGCCAGGTGCTGTTGACGGGCGAGGTGCCCAATGCCCAGGACAAACAGCTGGTTGAGCAGGTGGTTTCGCGCGTGGAGAACGTGGTGTCGGTGGTCAATGAACTGGCCGTCCTGGACAGCCCGTCGCTGATGGAGCGCTCCTCGGACCTGCTGGTTACTGGTCGTGTCAAGGCCATGCTGGTCGATGCGCGGGATCTGCAGGCCAATGCCTTCAAGGTGGTCACCGAGCGGGGCACGACCTACCTGATGGGTCGCGTGACCCAACGCGAATCCGACCGTGTCACCGAGGTGGTTCGCGCCACGCCAGGCGTGCAAAAAGTCATCCGGCTCCTCGAGATCATCAGCGAGGAAGAGCTGGCGCGCATTCGGGTGGGGGCAGCCTCCGCCCAGCCGCAACCTGCCGCCGCCAAGCCCGCCAGCAATTGAGGGGCTGATCAAGAGACAGGCGACCCGGCAAGGCGGCGGAACTCGTCGCCAGCTGCCATTGACAGGGTGCCGTTTGACAGGGCGGCGATCGCCCACAGCGCGCCTTCTTATTTCAGGCGCCTGATCAGGCTGGAGGTATCCCAGCGTCGCCCGCCCATCGCCTGCACATCGGCATAGAACTGGTCCACCAGGGCCGTCACAGGCAGGCGTGCGCCATTGCGCCTGGCTTCATCCAGCACCAGGCCCAGGTCCTTGCGCATCCAGTCAACCGCGAAACCGAAATCGAACTGATCGGCCGCCATGGTTTTGCCGCGGTTGTCGAGCTGCCAGCTTTGGGCTGCACCCTTGCCGATCACGTCAAGCACCTGGTTCATGTCCAGCCCCGCTTTCTGGCCAAAGGCGATGGCTTCACTCAGGCCTTGCACCAGCCCTGCAATGCAGACCTGGTTGACCATCTTGGTGAGCTGGCCCGCGCCGCTTTCGCCCATCAGTGTGAAAGCCCTGGAAAAGGCCATGCCAACCGGCTTGATGCGCTCGAACGCTGCCGCATCACCGCCGCACATCACGGTGAGCACACCGTTCTGCGCACCCGCCTGGCCGCCGGACACCGGCGCATCAATGAAGTGCAGTCCGAGCTGTTTGGCGGCGGCATGGAGCTCACGGGCGACATCGGCCGAGGCAGTGGTGTGGTCCACCATGACCGCGCCAGGCTTCATGCCCGCAAAGGCACCGTCCGGGCCCAGCGTGACGGAACGCAGGTCATCATCGTTGCCGACGCAGCTGAACACCACATCGGCTCCGTCCGCTGCCAGTCGCGGCACAGTCGCACTGGACGCCTGGGCCGTGGCCGCAAATTCAGCGCACCAGGCCGTCGACCTGGCCGGGCTGCGGTTGTACACGGTCACGTGATGGCCCGCGAGCGCCAGATGGCCGGCCATGGGATAGCCCATCACACCCAAGCCGAGGAATGCAACTTTGCGTGGGGAAGACAGTTCGTAGGTTTTGGCGTTGGTGCTGCTCACGGCGTGTTGACTCTGCTGTCCTTTTGCCCTGAGCTTGTCGACAGGCGTTCGGAGGTTGGGGGCTTCGACAGACTCGGCCCGGATGGTTATACGATGGCGAAATTCTCGGTGCCCGCGGCGAGGTCGGTTGACTTGGCGCGCTGCGAATTGAGCTTGATCTGCAGACGCAGGTCGTTCACCGAATCGGCGTTGCGCAGCGCATCTTCATAGGTAATGAAGTGGCTTTCAAAGGCGTCGTAGAGCGCCTGATCGAAAGTCTGCATGCCGAGGTTGCGGCTTTTCTTCATGATCTCCTTGATCTCGGAAACCTCGCCCTTGAAGATCAGGTCGGAGATCAGCGGTGAATTCAGCATGACCTCGACCGCCGCAAAGCGGCCCTTGCCATCCTGCTTGGGGACCAGGCGCTGCGAAATCATGGCCTTGAGGTTGAGCGATAAATCCATCAGCAGCTGGGTACGGCGTTCTTCGGGGAAGAAGTTGATCACGCGGTCCAGTGCCTGGTTGGCGCTGTTGGCGTGCAGCGTGGCCAGGCACAGGTGGCCGGTTTCCGCAAAGGCGATGGCATGCTCCATGGTTTCGCGGTCACGGATCTCACCCATCAGGATCACATCAGGCGCCTGGCGCAGGGTGTTTTTCAGCGCGGCTTCCCAGCTGTCGGTGTCCAGGCCCACTTCGCGCTGCGTGATCACGCAGTTCTTGTGCGCATGGACAAACTCCACCGGGTCTTCAATCGTGATGATGTGGCCGAACGACTGTTCGTTGCGCCAGTCCACCATGGCCGCCAGTGTGGTGGACTTGCCCGAACCGGTGGCGCCAACGAGAATCGTCAGCCCCCGCTTGCTCATCACCACATCCTTGAGCACCTGGGGCACGCCCAGCCCGTCAATCGTGGGCAGCACGGCCGGGATCGTCCGCATCACCATGCCGACCTTGCCCTGCTGCACGAAGGCGTTCACGCGAAAGCGCCCCACGCCTGGCGGTGAAATGGCGAAATTGCATTCCTTGGTGCGTTCAAACTCCGCGGCCTGCTTGTCGTTCATGATGGCGCGCGCCAGGGCCAGCGTGTGGCCGGCATTGAGCGGCTGCGGCGAGACCTTGGTCACCTTGCCGTCCACCTTCATGGCCGGCGGAAAGTCACCGGTGATGAACAGGTCGCTGCCGCTGCGGCTGACCATCAGCTTGAGCAGATCGTGGATGAATTTACTGGCCTGGTCGCGTTCCATGAGCGGCTCCTTTAATCATTGATGCCCCACGCTTGTCACTTCGTGTACTGCGCTGCCCCCGAAGGGGCCGCTGCGCCTGCGGCCCGGCGGAGCCGGTTCCGCGGCCCCTGCTTGCTGGGAGCAAGCCCGTGTTGCGAGTGTCGCCCACCTCTACCCCGGGAAGTTTTCTGGTATTTTGGCTTTGCCGCGCGCTTCCGCGGGCGAAATCACGTTGCGCTTGACCAACTCGGTCAGGTTCTGGTCCAGCGTTTGCATGCCCACGCTGTTGCCGGTCTGGATGGACGAGTACATCTGCGCGACCTTCGCTTCACGGATCAGGTTGCGGATGGCGCTGGTGCCCAGCATGATCTCGTGCGCGGCCACCCGGCCCGCGCCGTCCTTGGTCTTGCACAGCGTTTGCGAAATGACAGCCTGCAGCGACTCCGACAGCATGGAGCGGATCATTTCCTTTTCCTCGGCGGGGAACACGTCGATGATGCGGTCAATCGTCTTGGCGGCGCTTGAGGTGTGCAGCGTGCCGAAGACCAGGTGGCCGGTCTCGGCGGCCGACATGGCCAGCCGGATGGTTTCCAGGTCGCGCATCTCGCCCACCAGAATCGCGTCCGGGTCTTCGCGCAGGGCGGACTTGAGCGCGGCGTTGAAGCTCAGCGTGTGCGGGCCGACCTCGCGCTGGTTGATCAGGCATTTCTTGGACTCGTGCACAAACTCGATCGGGTCTTCCACCGTGAGGATGTGGCCGTATTCGGTTTCATTCAGGAAGTTGACCATGGCCGCCAGCGTGGTGGACTTGCCCGAGCCGGTCGGGCCGGTCACCAGCACCATGCCGCGCGGCTTGAGCGCCAGGTCGCCAAAGATCTTCGGCGCGTTGAGCTGCTCCAGCGTCAGGATTTTGGAGGGAATGGTTCGCAGCACCGCACCGGCACCCCGGTTCTGGTTGAAGGCATTGACGCGAAAGCGCGCCAGGCCGTCAATCTCAAAGGAGAAGTCCACCTCCAGAAACTCTTCATAGTTCTTGCGCTGGGTGTCGTTCATGATGTCGTACACCATGGCATGCACCTGCTTGTGGTCCAGCGGGTCGATGTTGATGCGCCGCACGTCGCCGTGAACGCGGATCATGGGTGGCAAACCTGCCGACAGATGCAAGTCGGACGCCTTGTTTTTGACGCTAAAGGCCAGCAGCTGCGTAATGTCCATCCCGGGGGATCCTTGGAAGTCTAGGTTGAATCTGAGTTTACAGTTCGATTATGACCATGATTGTGCGCAACCTCCAGCTTGTCCGTGACCGGATTACCACGGCGTGTGTGGCCGCGGGGCGCGATCCGGCCAGCGTGCGCCTGCTGGCGGTTTCCAAAACATTTGGCGCCGATGCCGTGATTGACGCCATGTCGGACGGGCAGCGCGCGTTTGGAGAAAACTACGTTGCCGAGGGCGTGGAGAAAATTCTGGCGCTGCGCGCCTGGCAGGCGGCGCAGGCCGGCGCGCCTGCCGTGCTGGAGTGGCACTGCATCGGGCCGGTGCAAAGCAACAAGACCCGGCTGGTGGCCGAGCACTTCGATTGGGTTCAGTCGGTTGACCGGTTGAAGACTGCGCAACGCCTCAGTGAGCAGCGGCCGCCCCATCTGCCGCCCCTGCAGATCTGTTTGCAGGTGAATGTGGATGGCGGCGCGAACAAGTCGGGCCTCGCGCCCGCAGATGTCCAGGCGCTGGCGCAGGCCGTCTCGCAATTGCCACGCCTTGTGCTGCGGGGGCTGATGGCGATTCCCGAGCCTGCTACCGATTTTCTAGCTGCTTGCGCCATCCACGCCAGAACGAGAGCCCTTTTTGACCAGATAAACGCGGCAGGCGTGTTGCCTGCACCCATGGACACGCTGTCCATGGGTATGACGGCCGACCTGGAGGCCGCCATCCATTCCGGCAGCACCATGGTTCGCGTGGGCACCGCGATCTTCGGAAAGAGATAGGCCCCCACGGTCGCTCACTGCGTGTAGCTCCCTGCCCCCCGAGGGGCCACTGCGCCTGCGGCCCGGCTAAGCCGGTTCCGCGGCCCCTGCTGGTGAAGAGAGCTCTTCGGTCTATTTTTTCGGAGAGGCGATGGGTTTGACGTTGCCGCAGTCCGCCGACAACCATTTGCCCGAAGCGTCCATATTCATCTTCTCGGCCTTGCCCCTGACCGTGGCGGTAGTCGCCATCTTCATTGTGTAAGCGGTGTCACTCACGTAGGTGATCTGGCCTTCGCCGCTGGACGGTGGCTGGGCGCAGGTGTAGGAAAACTTCATCGTGTTGCCACTGCGCGGCGAGTGGGTGGTCTTGCAGTCGCCCTGCTGCTGCGACGGCATTTCGTTGCGCTCGACCATTTCCCTGGTCATGCAAATCTTCATGCTCATGCCGCCGGCGCCACCCTGACCCATGCCCTGTTTGGCCAGCATGTCCTGCATTTGCTTGCGTTGTTCGGGCGGCATGCCGGCCATCTGCTTGTCCATGTTGGCCATGGCCTGTTCCATCTCGCCCGAGCCCGAGCCCGGTTGCATCTTGTTGTTGATCTCCCACAAACCCGGTTTCATGGTTTGCGCGGCGGCGCCGGTGGCGATGGTCATGGCCAGTGCGATCGTGGCCAGAAATGCGGGGTTGAATTTCATGGGCATCCTTGTTGAAAAGACAAGTTTGGAGGGCGATCTCGCATGATCCCGCATTATTGCCGGCACGCCCCGGTTTGCAACCCGTCGCCGTCACCTTCACACGCCCAGCGCCAGCCGCGTGGTATTTTTCACCTCTTCCATCACGGCATAGGTGCGGGTCTCGCGCACGCCGGGCAATTGCCACAACACGGTGCCGGCAAAAGAGCGGTAGGCGGCCATGTCGGCCATGCGGGTCTTGAGCAGGTAGTCAAATCCGCCGGCCACCATGTGGCATTCCATGATTTCCTGGTGCACCTGCACCGCCGCCTTGAAGGCTTCAAACACATTGGGGGTGGTGCGGTCCAGCAACACCTCCACGAACACCATCATGCCGGCGCCCAGCTTCATCGGATTGAGCTGGGCCGCGTAACCCAGGATGTACCCGTCCCGGCTGAGCCGTTGCACGCGCGCCAGCACGGCGGTGGGCGACAGGGCCACGCTCTCGGCCAGCTTGAGGTTGGAAACGCGCCCATCTTCCTGCAGGATGCTCAGGATTTTGAGGTCAATGCGGTCGAGGCTGACGGAAGATTGCATGGGGAATGCGGGTTTGGGGGCTTCAGTGTAGCCCCGCTGCTGCTGCGTCGCTCGCCTGCATTTTCCTGCGTGGCCCGTGCAAATTCCCGGGCCCCCGCACCACGCCATGCCTGGCCTGGAAGGCAGGAGGCCGGACTCCGCCTGGCTTCCGGTTTACAGCACCTTGCTCAGGAAGGCGCGCGTCCGCTCACTGTTCGCCGTGGTAAAGATGGCGGCGGGTGTGCCCTCCTCCACCACCAGCCCCTCATCAATGAAGATGACGCGGTCCGCCACCTGGCGGGCAAAGCCCATCTCGTGGGTGACGACGACCATGGTCATGCCTTCTTCGGCCAGGGCCTGCATGACATTGAGCACCTCCCCGACCATCTCCGGGTCCAGCGCCGAGGTCGGCTCGTCAAACAGCATGATGCGCGGCTGCATCGCCAGCGCCCGGGCAATCGCCACGCGCTGCTGCTGCCCGCCCGAGAGCTGGTTCGGGTAGGCATTGATCTTGTCGAGCAGGCCCACCTTCACCAGCAGCTCGCTGGCGCGGTTGCGCGCCTCCAGCGCGGTCAGCCCGCGCACCTTGGTCGGCGCCAGCGTGATGTTCTCCAGCACCGTCTTGTGCGGAAACAGGTTGAAACGCTGGAACACCATGCCGATTTCCGCGCGCAGCGCATCCACATCCGTGCTGGGCTCATGCACCGACACGCCATGCACCAGCACCTCGCCGCCGCTGGCGTCCTCCAGGCCATTGAGGCAGCGCAGGAAGGTGCTCTTGCCCGAGCCCGACGGCCCGATCACGCACACCACCTCCGACGCCTTGATGCTGCAGTCAATGCCGCGCAGCACCGGCAGATGGCCAAACTGCTTGGTCAGCCGGTTAACGCGAATCACCTCGTCCATAGCGAGCCTCCAATCTCTTCACAAGGTAAGCAAGGCCCAGCGTCAGCACCCAGTACATGAGCGAAATCGTGAGGTAGGGCTCCCAGTAGCGCGAATAGGCGCCGGCCACCGTGCGCGCGGCATACGCCAGCTCGGCCAGGCCAATGGCCGAGATCAGCGACGAGTCTTTGAGCAGCGAAATCGCGTTGTTGCCCAGCGGCGGCAGCATGCGGCGAAACGCCTGCGGCAGCACCACGTGGTACATCGTGCGCGGAAACGGCATGCCCAGCGAGCGCGCGGCCTCCACCTGGCCCTTGTCGATCGACTGGATGCCGGCGCGAAAGATCTCCGAGATGTAGGCGCCCGCGTTCAGCGTCAGCGCCACAACGCCCGACAGGAAGGCGCCGTAGTTCTGCTTGATGTGGCGCGCGTTCTCGCCCGAAATCAGCAGGCCATCGGCCGGGTTGATGAACAGCGGCAGCACCGCAAAATGGATCAGCAGGATCTGCACAAACAGCGGCGTGCCGCGGAAAAAGCTGACATACACGGTGGACGGCCAGCGCAGGGCGTACTGGCACAGCTGGCGGGCCGGCGCGTGGCGCGCCTGCGCCAGGCGCGCCATGCCGATGGCCAGGCCGAGCGCCGTGCCCTGCACGATGCAGATCAGCGTGACGGTGATGGTCATCTGCAGGCCGCGCCAGAACAGCACGGCGTATTCTGAAATGATGTCGGCGCGAAACCAGCCGAACCAGAGGACTTGCTCCATACAGGAAAAGGCGTGAACCCAGTCGTTGCCGGCGCTTATTGGGCCGGCAGCACGGGGGCCTCGGCCTGGAACCACTTCTTGTAGATCTGGGCATAGCTGCCGTCGGCCTTCACCGCGGCCAGGCCGGCGTTGAGCTTGTCCAGCAAGGCCTTGTTGCCCTGCTTGACGACGATGCCGAAGTACTCCTTGGGAAAGGCCGGGTCGCTGACGGTCTTGAGCTGCTTGTGCTCCTGGGCGCGAAAGGCGATGACGCCGTTGTCGCCGATGGCCGCATCCAGGCCGTTGTTGGCCAGCTCGGAGATCACCACGGGGGTGCTCTCGAAGCGGCGGATGTCGGGGTTGGTCTTGCCGAACTCGCGCGAGGCCATGTCGTCGCCGGTGCTGCCGTTGACGACGCCGATCTTCTTGCCGGCCAGGTCCTTCAGGCTTTTGGCGGGGCTGTTGCTGTGCACGGCAATGAGCTGGCGCGCCTCGAAGTAGGGGCTGGTGAAGTCGTACGACTGTTTGCGCTTGTCGTTGATGGTGACGCCGGAGATCACGAGGTCGAGGTCGCCGTTGTTCAGCGCCGCGAAGATGCCGCTCCAGGGGGTGTTGACGATCTTGATTTTGAGGCCCGCCTTCTGGGCGATGGCCTTGATCATGTCCACGTCGTAGCCGACGATCTCCTTGCTCGGGCTTTCGTAGGC
>NZ_JBFUJT010000047.1:0-34273 GCF_056401235.1 Polaromonas sp. P4_F9
GGGTCAGGCCGGCGACAACGTCGGTATTTTGCTGCGCGGCACCAAGCGCGAAGACGTGCAGCGCGGCCAGGTGCTGTGCAAGCCCGGCTCGATCAAGCCACACACGCACTTCACCGGCGAGATCTACGTGCTGAGCAAGGACGAAGGCGGCCGCCACACGCCCTTCTTCAACAACTACCGCCCCCAGTTCTACTTCCGCACGACGGACGTGACCGGTGCGATCGAGTTGCCAGAAGGCAAGGAAATGGTCATGCCAGGCGACAACGTGTCGATCACCGTCAAGCTGATCAACCCGATCGCCATGGAAGAAGGCCTGCGCTTTGCCATCCGCGAAGGCGGCAAGACCGTTGGCGCCGGCGTTGTGGCCAAGATCATTGCGTAATCCTGCAAACCTTTAAGGAATTACCATGGCCACCAAGCAAAAAATCCGCATCCGCCTGAAGGCGTTTGACTACAAGCTGATCGACCAGTCGGCAGCTGAAATCGTTGACACTGCCAAGCGCACCGGCGCGATTGTCAAGGGCCCCGTGCCCCTGCCAACCCGCATGAAGCGTTTTGACATCCTGCGTTCGCCCCACGTCAACAAGACGAGCCGCGACCAGCTGGAAATCCGTACGCACCAGCGCCTGATGGACATCGTTGACCCTACGGATAAAACCGTGGACGCGTTGATGAAGCTCGATCTGCCCGCTGGTGTGGACGTCGAAATCAAGCTGCAGTAAGCAAAAAATCGGGGTTTCGGCCACAAGCCAGATCCCAAATCGACAGGTTTTGGCCCGGGTTTGCCATTTTTGGCGACCTGGGCTATACTCTTGGGCTGTCCTTTGTATGTTGGCTTCTTGCTTGCATGGATCGGACGGTTTTATTAACAGTCTTTCACGTTAAAACGTCTGCGGCCAATTGAAGTCGCAGCGGTGAAAGTTACGAAAGAACACATCATGAGTCTGAGCAACTCCCTCGGGTTGCTGGGCCGCAAAGTTGGCATGATGCGTCTGTTTACGGATGATGGGGACACAGTTCCTGTTACCGTGGTGGATGTATCGAACAACCGCGTGACCCAGGTTAAAACCGAAGCAAATGACGGCTACGATGCCCTCCAAGTGGCATTTGGCGCGCGCAAAGCATCGCGCGTGACCAAGCCGGCCGCCGGCCACCTTGCGAAAGCAGGCGTTGAAGCTGGTGAGATCCTGAAAGAATTCCGCGTGACGGCTGACGTCGCAGGCAAATACGCCGCCGGCACCGTTGTGCCTGCAGCCGACGTGTTTGCTGTGGGTCAGCTGGTGGACGTGCAGGGCACCTCCATTGGTAAAGGCTACGCCGGCACCATCAAGCGCCACAACATGAGCTCGCAACGCGCGTCGCACGGTAACAGCCGTTCGCACAACGTTCCCGGCTCTATCGGTATGGCGCAGGATCCCGGTCGCGTGTTTCCTGGCAAACGCATGACGGGCCACCTGGGCGACGTCACCGTGACCACGCAAAACCTGAACATCGTGCGCATTGACGAAGCCCGTCAACTGCTGATGATCCGCGGCGCTGTTCCTGGTTCCAAAGGCGGTTTTGTCACGGTTCGTGCCGCGATCAAAGCCAAGCCCACCACCGCTGCTAAAGGAGCGAACTGATGCAGGTCGAACTCCTGAATGACCAAGGTCTGGCTTCGTCCAAGGTGGACGTGCCTGATACCGTGTTTGGTCGCGAATACAACGAAAGCCTGATTCACCAGGTGGTCGTGGCCTTCCAGGCCAATGCCCGCCAGGGTACCCGGGCCCAGAAGGACCGTGAGCAGGTCCGTCACTCGACCAAGAAGCCTTTTAAACAAAAGGGAACGGGTCGTGCACGTGCTGGTATGACGTCTTCGCCACTGTGGCGCGGCGGCGGTCGTATTTTCCCGAACATGCCTGATGAAAACTTCACGCAGAAAATCAACAAGAAGATGTATCGCGCCGGCATGGCGTCGATCTTCTCGCAACTGGCGCGCGAAGGCCGTCTGGCTGTGGTTGATTCGCTGGCTGTGGATTCACCCAAGACGAAAGTCCTAGCTGACAAGTTCAAGGCCATGAACCTCAACTCGGTGCTGGTCATCGCTGATGTGGTTGATGAAAACCTGTACCTGGCTTCCCGCAACCTGGTGAACATCCTCGTGGTTGAGCCCCGTTACGCCGATCCGGTGTCGCTGGTTCACTACAAGAAGGTTCTGGTCACCAAGGCTGCCATGGACCAACTCAAGGAGATGTTCGCATGAGCGCCGTGAACTCCAAAACCAAATTCGACGAAGGCCGCCTGATGCAGGTTCTGGTCGCTCCCATCGTGTCTGAAAAGGCCACGATGATCGCAGACAAGACCAATGCCGTGACCTTCAAGGTGCTGCAGGACGCTACCAAGTTTGAAATCAAGGCTGCTGTGCAGCTGATGTTCAAAGTGGACGTCCAGTCGGTTGCCGTCCTCAACATCAAAGGCAAGACCAAGCGCTTTGGCAAATCCGTGGGCCGCCGCGACAACATTCGCAAGGCCTACGTGACGCTCAAGCCAGGTCAAGAGCTCAACCTCGGTGGGGAGTCTGCGTAATGGCTGTCATTAAAATGAAACCCACCTCGCCGGGTATGCGCGGCATGGTGAAGATCTCCCGGGATCACCTGCACAAGGGTGAGCCTTACGCGCCGCTGCTGGAGCCACAATTCCAGAAGTCCGGCCGTAACAACAACGGGCACATCACGGTTCGCCACAAGGGCGGTGGTCACAAGCATCACTACCGTGTAGTGGACTTCAAGCGCAACAAGGACGCCATTCCGGCCAAGGTCGAGCGTATCGAGTACGACCCCAACCGCACGGCCCACATTGCATTGCTCTGCTACGCCGACGGCGAGCGCACCTACATCATTGCCCCTCGCGGCCTTGAAGTCGGCGCCACGCTGATCAGTGGTTCGGAAGCGCCGATTCGCGTGGGTAACACCCTGCCGATCCGCAACATTCCTGTCGGTTCGACGATTCACTGCATCGAGATGCAAATCGGCAAGGGCGCGCAAATCGCCCGTTCCGCCGGCACCTCTGCAACCTTGTTGGCCCGCGAAGGTACCTACGCCCAGGTGCGTATGCGCTCCGGTGAAGTTCGCAAGATCCACATCGAATGCCGCGCCACCATCGGTGAAGTCGCCAACGAAGAACACAGCCTGCGCCGTCTCGGCAAGGCCGGTGTGAAGCGCTGGATGGGTATTCGCCCGACCGTTCGCGGTGTGGTGATGAACCCGGTTGACCACCCGCACGGCGGTGGTGAAGGCAAGACCGGCGAAGGCCGTCATCCTGTCGACCCATGGGGTAACCTGACCAAGGGCTACCGCACCCGCAACAACAAGCGCACGCAAGTGATGATTGTTTCGCGTCGCAAGAAGTAAGGCTAACCCATGACACGTTCACTCAAAAAAGGTCCGTTTGTCGACCATCATTTGGTAGCCAAAGCCGACAAGGCCGTTACCAACAAGGACAAAAAGCCGATCAAGACCTGGTCGCGTCGCTCCATGATCCTGCCCGAGTTCATCGGCCTGACCATTGCCGTGCACAACGGCAAGCAGCACGTGCCTGTCTACATCACCGATCAGATGGTTGGCCACAAGCTGGGCGAGTTTGCATTGACTCGCACCTTCAAAGGCCATCCAGCTGATAAAAAAGTTGTGAAGAAATAAGGAAAGACCATGGAAACACGTGCAACCCTCCGGGGCGTTCGTCTGTCGGTCGACAAAGGCCGCTTGGTCGCTGACCTGATTCGCGGCAAGAAAGTGGATCAAGCACTCAACATCCTGAATTTCACGCAGAAAAAAGCTGCTGGAATCATCAAGAAGGTGGTTGAGTCCGCCATCGCTAACGCTGAACACAACGATGGTGCCGATATCGACGAGTTGAAGGTGAAAACCATTTACGTCGAACAAGGTGCCACGCTCAAGCGTTTTTCTGCGCGCGCAAAAGGCCGCGGCAACAGCATCAGCAAACCCACGTGCCATGTGTACGTGGTGGTTGGCAACTAAAGGCAGCAGGATATGGGACAAAAAATCAACCCAACCGGGTTTCGCCTCGCAGTTAGCCGCAACTGGGCCAGCCGCTGGTACGCAAGCAACCGTGATTTTGCCGGCATGCTGGCAGAAGACATCAAGGTTCGCGAGTACCTCAAGGCCAAGCTGAAGAACGCCGCGGTTTCGCGCGTTCTGATCGAGCGCCCCGCCAAGAACGCCCGCATCACGATTTTCTCGGCACGTCCGGGCGTCGTGATCGGCAAAAAAGGCGAGGACATCGAGAACCTCAAGAAAGAACTGAGCCGCCAGCTGGGCGTGCCGGTCGCCGTGAACATCGAAGAAGTCCGCAAGCCT
This sequence comes from Polaromonas sp. P4_F9, assembly GCF_056401235.1. Lineage (NCBI taxonomy): Bacteria > Pseudomonadati > Pseudomonadota > Betaproteobacteria > Burkholderiales > Comamonadaceae > Polaromonas > Polaromonas sp. P4_F9. The sequence continues at coordinate 4,356 of NZ_JBFUJT010000047.1, forward strand.
GAAATTGATGCCAAGCTCATTGCTGACAGCATCACGCAACAGCTTGAAAAACGCATCATGTTCCGCCGTGCGATGAAGCGCGCCATGCAAAACGCCATGCGTCTGGGTGCCCTGGGCATCAAGATCATGTCGTCGGGCCGCCTCAATGGCATTGAAATCGCCCGTTGCGAGTGGTACCGCGAAGGTCGCGTGCCGCTTCACACCCTGCGCGCCGACATCGACTACGGCACCTCTGAAGCCAAGACCACCTATGGTGTGATCGGCGTCAAGGTCTGGGTCTACAAAGGCGACACGCTGGGCCGTGGCGAATCACCCGGCGCCAAACTGGATGCCGCTCCTTCTGACGAAGAGCGCAAGCCTCGCGGCCCGCGTCGTGACGCCCGTCCTGGTTCTGACCGTCCCGCTCCACGTGGTGCCCGTGCACCGCGCGCACCGGCCGGCGGCACCAATACGGCGCCCGCCGATGGCAGCGACAAACCGGCCGAAGCTACCCCTGGTAGCGACGCCCCGAAAACCACCGTTAAGCGCGTACGCAAAGCCGCGCCAGCTGCAGCAGCTGACGGTACCAAGACCGAGTAATCGGTCGGAATAACGGAGAAAAACCATGCTGCAACCCGCTCGCAGAAAATACCGCAAAGAGCAAAAAGGCCGCAACACCGGCGTCGCAACCCGGGGTAACTCGGTCGCGTTCGGTGACTTCGGCCTGAAGTGCACCGACCGTGGTCGGCTCACTGCTCGTCAAATTGAAGCCGCACGCCGTGCGATTTCCCGTCACGTCAAACGTGGCGGCCGTATCTGGATCCGTGTCTTTCCGGACAAGCCGATTTCCCAAAAGCCTGCTGAAGTGCGTATGGGTAACGGTAAAGGTAACCCGGAGTACTACGTGGCTGAAATCCAGCCCGGCAAGATCGTTTTTGAAATCGTCGGTGTGCCTGAAGAGTTGGCCCGCGAAGCGTTCCGCCTGGCATCCGCCAAGCTGCCGCTGCGCACCACCTTCGTCAGCCGCATGATCGGCCAGTAAGGGGAAATGACAATGACCAAATCTACTGAACTGCGCCAAAAAGACGTTGCCGGCCTGAAAACCGAAGTCAAAGAGCTGCAAAAAGCCCACTTTGGCCTGCGTATGCAAAAAGCCACGCAGCAACTCACCAACACTTCCACGCTGCGTTCCACGCGTCGCAGCATCGCTCGCGCCAAGACCATCCTGGCCGAGACCATCGTCAAGCAAGGAGCCAAAAAATGACGGAAGCTAAAAAATCCCTCAAGCGCACCTTGATCGGCAAGGTGGTCAGCGACAAGCGCGCCAAAACCGTGACCGTGCTGGTTGAGCGCCGCGTCAAGCATGAGCTGTACGGCAAGATCGTGTCCCTGTCCAGCAAGTACCACGCCCATGACGAAAAGGGCGAGTACCACACGGGCGACGTGATCGAGATCACCGAAAGCCGTCCTATTTCCAAGACCAAAAACTGGGTTGTGACCCGTTTGGTGGAGAAGGCCGCTGCCGTCTAAGTCTGGACCCCTTCAGGCTTTGACTGCAAGTCATCAGAAACGGCTCACAATGTGAGCCGTTTTTGTTTCCGTCCTAGAATCACATCCGTTTTATACCCAACCAGGAGCACTCCATGATCAAAGTAGGCGACACCCTTCCGGCAGCGACGCTGATGGAATTTTCCGAAGTCGAAGGCAATGGTTGCAGCATTGGCCCCAACCCGGTCGATGTAGCCAAGGCCACCGCTGGCAAAACCATTGCCCTGTTCGCACTGCCAGGCGCTTTCACCCCTACCTGCTCGGCCAAGCATGTGCCGGGTTATGTCGAGAAGGCTGCCGAGTTCAATGCCGCCGGCGTTGATGAAATCTGGTGTGTGAGCGTGAACGACGCGTTTGTCATGGGCGCCTGGGCGCGCGACCAGAAGACGGACGGCAAGGTTCGCATGCTGGGCGACGGCAGCGCGGATTTTGCCAAGGCGACCGGCCTGACACTCGACCTCACGGCGCGCGGCATGGGCCTGCGCAGCAACCGCTACTCCATGCTGGTCAAAGACGGCAAGGTAGTGAGCCTCAACGTCGAAGGCCCCGGCAAGTTTGAAGTCAGCGATGCGGCCACGCTGCTGGCGCAAGCCAAGGCCTGACGCTCGCCGATACCAAAAAAAGCCGCCGTTCGCGAGAACGGCGGCTTTTTCAATGTCTCGCGGGAGGCGTCCGCGGCAGAGGGACAGAGGTTACCGCGCGATGCCGGTGGCGGGCCACTTGTTTGATGGTGATTGCCAGTCCATGATTCGTCGGGCTGGAAGCTGCTCCGCTCAGAGATCGACCTTGAGGTAGTGCGCGCCCGGAATCGGGTTGTGGTAGTAAGGCGGGATCTCCACAAAGCCCAACTCTGCATACAGCGCCCGGGCCGACTCCATGTCATCCAGCGTATCCAGCAGTACGCTGTGGTAGCCCGCCGCGCGCGCCGCATCGAGTACCGCCTCGGCCAGCTGGCGGCCCAAGCCGAAGCGCCGGAACGCCTTGCGCACATACAGGCGCTTCATCTCGGCGGCATTGGGGTAGTCCACGGCGTCGAGAGCGCGCAATGCGCAGCAGCCGGCGACTTCACCGTCCACCAGGGCCAACAGCAGCGCGCCTTGCGGCGCTTCATAGGGGCCCGGCAACTCGGTCAGCTCAGCCTCGAATCCCTGGAAGCACAAATCGATGCCCAACTGCTCCGCGTACTCGGTGAAGATCAGCCGGGTCGTGGCCAGCTGGTCGGGCGTGGCCGGCGTTATGAACTGGATGGAAGGGGGTTGCACGGCATGGTGGCGGAAAATCGATGACCAGTGTAGCGCCGTTTGCCGGCGCGAACCAAGCTGATACCGGCCTGCGGTCCCCGTTTCACAAAGCAGGTGCCGACAGGCTGGACACCCAATACGCCACAGCCGCGCACGCGGCCAGAATCAGCAGCGCTGACACGCGTGAGACCGTGTCGTCACGCGAGGGCGGTGCGGGCATCACCAGCTCCTTGTCGCCGTGCAGCATGGCGCTCACCAGCTTGTTTTTGCGGCGCAGGTAAAAAATGATGGCCAAAAGGTGCAGCAGCACCAGCGCCAGCAGCACCCATTTGCCAATGTTCTTGTGGTAGCTGGTCGCCAGGCTGACTGTGGCGTTCGACACAAAGCGCGTCAGCGGCCCGGCAAAGGCGATCTCATCGTCGCTGAGCAGGCCGCTGCCCACCTGCATCAGCAGAAGCCCGAGCATGGCAAAGACCGATCCGGCACCAATAGGGCTGTGGCCCACGCTGTGCTCGGGCTGGCCTTGCCCTTTGAGGTAGTTGATGACACTTTGGGGCGTATAGATAAAAGCGCCAAAGCGCGACCAGCGCCCGCCCATCAGGCCCCAGATGATGCGAAACAGCAGCAGCGCCAGCACGGCATAGCCGAGGCGAAAGTGCCAGAGCATGGCGTTGCCGCCGATGGTGCCGGTGATCGCCTGGCCAATCACGCAGACGACCAGCGCCCAGTGGAAAAGCCGCGTCGGCAAATCCCAGACCCGCACCCTGTTCAGGCTTTTGTTGTTATTGTTCTTGGACATGCGCATTCCTCATTTGTAATTGCTTGCTTTATATCAGGGCTGACAGGTCCGGGTTGCCTACCGGACCATGGCCGACCGGTTGGTGTTTTCACGCGGTGCGTTAGTTCCTGGGGAACTCGTGGGCCGCCTCGAGCTCTAGCCGCTTGGCAACAAGCCAAACAGCGTTGCCGGTCGGTGCATGTTCAAAAACCCCCACGAGGAACAACATGAAAGCTTTAACCTGTATCGCTGCCGCGGCTACGCTGATCGCCCTGACCGCTCCGGCCGCCGCGCAGTTTGCCAAACCGGAAGATGCCATCAAATACCGCCAGAGCGCGATGTTTATCCAGAACCAGCATATGGGCCGCATAGGTGCCATGGTCTCCGGCAAAGCACCGTTCAATGCCGCGGTGGCCGCCGACAACGCCGCGATAGTCGCCGACATGTCCAAACTGCCCTGGGCGGGCTTCATGCCGGGCACCGACAAAGGCGGCAACACCAAGGCCAAGCCTGAAATCTGGACGGAGCAGGCCAAATTCAAGGAAACCAACGAGAAGCTGATGGCTGAAACGGCCAAGCTGGCCGCTGCCGCCAAAACGGGCAACCTCGACGCCTTGAAAACCGCTTTCGCGGCCACCGCCGACACCTGCAACTCATGTCACGACGCTTTCCGCAGCAAGTAATCCGATATACGCCGATTTGTGGCGGGTGCTTACGGGATTTGCCTGAAATAACAGGGCCTAACCCGCAGTCATGGTTTTCCCAAGGCTCTGAAGTTCCTGTGGAACTTATCAGGCTTGGCTAAACTCCAGCAGTTTGGTAGCTTGTCGACGAGCCGCCAGTCACCCCTGTCAGTCAAAAACCACGAGGAAAAGGAAAACAATGAAAATTTTCGCCTGCGCCGCAGTTGCCGCCACCCTGTTCGCCCTGGCCGCACCGGCCTCTGCCCAGTTTGCCAAGCCGGAAGATGCCATCAAATACCGCAAGAACGCCCTGTTCGTGATGCAGCAAAACTTTAGCCGCGTCGCCAGCATGGCCAGTGGCCGCACGCCTTTTGATGCCAAGGTGGCGGCAGAGAGCGCTGAAACGGCTGCTTACCTGTCAAAGCTGCCTTGGGCCGCTTTTATGGCCGACACGGACAAGGGCGAAACCAAGGCCAAGCCGGAAATCTGGAAAGAGCCGGCCAAGTTCAAGGACGCTTCGGAAAAAACGCAGGCCGAGATGATCAAGCTGGCTGCTGCCAGTAAAACCGGCAATATCGATCAAATCAAGACCGCCGTGGCTGCCGTGGGCGGCTCCTGCAAGGCTTGCCACGACGCTTTCCGCAAGGAGTGAACTGTGCGTGAAGGCTGGCCCTTGCCGGGTCAGCTTTTATTGTGAAGGCCCGCGCTTCACCGGGACAACAAGAAAAGGCCAATTTCCCGCGAAATTGGCCTTTTTCTTTGCTTTGTTGTTAGCGCCGGAACTTCGGTCTGGATGAACTCAGGTTTCAGCCAGTAGCTTTTCAATCAACTGGTGCAGCGCCGCAAAATCCGGCTCGCCCACATATTGCTTGACGATCTCGCCGCGCTTGTTCACCAGGTAAGTGGTGGGCGTGAGCTGCACATCGCCCCAGGCCTTGGCCACGGCGCCTGTGTTGTCTATCGCCACCTGAAAGGGCAGCTGGCGCGTCTGTGTGTAATTGACAACATAACTGGGCGGGTCATAACTCATGGCCACGGCCAGCGTGTCGTAGCCCTGGCTTTTGTATTTGTTATAGGTCGAAATGACCTTGGGCATCTCGGCCACGCAAGTCACGCAACTGGTGGCCCAGAAATTGACCAGGGTGACCCTGCCCTTGAGGTCGGCCGTGGTTTTCTTGCTGCCGTCCAGCAATACGAAGGTGGACTCCGGCGCGGTTTGGGTGCCGCTGCAGCCGGCAAGTGCCGCGACAACAGCTGCGCCAGCCAGTGCCATGCGGCATACTGCCAGGACGGAAATACGTTTCATCAGGAAGGTTCTCACCATGTTGCGTCGTAATTTTAACCAGGCCGGCGTCAGCGCGCTGGGCACGCTGATACTGGCCACCTACCAGCAGGCCCATGCGTTTTCGCTGGGCGATCTGACCAATGCCGAGGCCAGCAGCGGCCTGAAAACCGCCCTCGAGAGGGGCGCGCTGGCGGCGGTAGCCCTGCTGGGCAAGACTGATGGATTCCTCGGCAACCCAAAAGTTCGCATTCCTTTGCCCGGTTACCTTGAAGACGCGTCGAAACTGCTCAAAACCTTCGGCCAGGGCAAGCGCATTGACGAGCTGGTGGTGTCCATCAATCGCGCAGCCGAGGCCGCCGTGCCCATGGGCAAGGACTTGCTGGTTGGCGCTGTCAAGGCCATGAGCGTGACCGACGCCAAAAACATCCTGCAGGGTGGCGAAACCTCGGTCACCAATTTCTTTGCCGAAAAAACCCGTGCCCCGCTGGGCGTGAAGTTCCTGCCCGTGGTCACCAAAGCCACCGAAAAGGTCGGTCTGGCCAACAAGTACAACGAGGTCGCCGGCAAGGCCGCCGGCTTCGGCCTGGTCAAAAAAGAGGACGCCAACATCCAGCAGTACGTCACCGGCAAGTCGCTGGACGGCCTGTACCTCATCATCGGCGAAGAGGAAAAGAAAATCCGCCAGGATCCCGTGGGGACCGGCAGCGAGATTCTGAAGAAGGTGTTTGGCGCGATGAAGTAAGGCCACCCGGCCCCGGCGGTTGGCCAAGCAGGTCTTGCGCAGCGTGAAGGGGAACGACAGCCGCCATCAACAGGAGAGGGCACCTTGGGCGCCGCCCGCCAAGGGTCCATCCCGTAGGGCAAAGCGGAGAAGCGCTATTGCTCCTCTTGCTACTTTGCTATTTCTTCCGCGGGTCGTCTGCCGGATTCAAATAGGTAACCCCCCACGGCCCCATGCCGTGGACCTGCACGATGGTTTCCTCTTTGGTCCAGGCAAAGTGGGGCGTCTTGGGCTGCATGATGGCGACGCTGCCAGCCGACAGCGCCATGGTTTTGGTGTTGTCCAGTTTGTCCCCCATTCCCATATTGAAGGTCCCGGAGATCACCGTGACATGCTCAATCCCGGGATGCCAGTGGGCAGGTATCTGGTAGTTCCCCGGGAATTTGATGCGGAAGGTCACCGGGACTGCTTCACCGAGCGGGCCTTCGAGCACGGATATCTTCGCGCCCGGAGGCAACGAAGGGATATCCGCCCATTTCATGTCATCCGGCATCATCATCATGTGCTGGCTACCCGATTGCGCCCAGACCGGAGGCGCTGCCAGGCCGGCAAGGACCAGTGTTGCAGACAATGCGGCAAGCGTGCTTTTCATGAGGATCTCCTGCGAATTTTCGGGAGCCCGTGGAGCATGGCAAGGGGGCGTCGGCTCCATCACGCCTCTCTGGCCTGATACGAACAGCAAGCGGGGGGTCATGGCGGCAGCCAGGGCGCCATGACCGAAGTCGTCTGCAAGTACATCACTTATAGCCGCGTCTGGCAAGGGCCGCATCCCCCAAAAGGATGAACCGCTTGGGCAAACACCTCCGCTGGTTTGCACCCTGAGCGGCACAGGACTACGATGTGTTTCAGGTGACGCGGATGAACAAGAACCAAGCACTACGTCTGCATGTGCCGGAGCCCTCGGGGCGCCCAGGCCACGAGACCGACTTTTCCTATCTGCATTTGTCACCGGCCGGCGCGGTGCGGCGCCCGCCCGTGGAGGCATCCCCCGCCGACACCAGTGACCTGGCCTACAGCCTGGTAAGGGTGCTGGATGACGACGACCGCGCCGTGGGGCCCTGGGTTCCGCAGGTGGAGCCGCAGCGCTTGCGCACCGGGCTGCGGGCCATGATGAAGACGCGCATCTACGACGCCCGCATGCTGATCGCGCAGCGGCAGAAAAAAATCTCGTTCTACATGCAGTGCCTGGGCGAGGAGGCGATTGCCACCGCGCAAGCGCTGGCGCTGCAGCCCGGCGACATGTGTTTTCCCACCTACCGCCAGCAGGGCCTGTTGCTGGCGCGCGATGACATCGACATGGTCGAGATGATCTGCCAGCTGATGTCCAACGAACGCGATCCGCTCAAGGGGCGGCAGTTGCCGGTCATGTACTCGTACAAGCGGGCTGGCTTCTTCACCATCTCGGGCAACCTGGCCACGCAGTTCATCCAGGCCGTAGGCTGGGGCATGGCGTCGGCGATCAAGGGCGATTCAAAAATAGCCTCGGCCTGGATCGGCGATGGCGCCACCGCCGAAGCCGACTTTCATACCGCGCTGACCTTTGCCCATGTGTACCGCGCGCCGGTGATCCTGAATGTGGTCAACAACCAGTGGGCGATCTCCACCTTTCAGGCGATTGCCGGCGGCGAGGCCACCACTTTTGCGGCACGCGGTGTCGGCTGCGGCATTGCCTCGCTGCGCGTGGACGGCAATGACTTCCTCGCTGTCTACGCCGCCTCGCTGTGGGCTGCAGAGCGTGCGCGCAGCAACCTGGGGCCGACGCTGATCGAGTGGGTCACCTACCGCGGCGGGGCGCATTCGACCTCGGACGACCCTTCCCGCTACCGTCCGGCCGACGACTGGGCGCACTTCCCGCTGGGCGACCCGATCGCGCGGCTCAAGGCACACCTGATGCACATAGGCGCATGGACCGAGCAGGAGCACGAAGCCACGCAGAAGGAGCTGGAGGCCCAGGTGAGCACGGCGCTGAAGGAAGCCGAGCGCTACGGCTCGCTGGCGGACGGCCACCTGGCCGGCGCGGCGGCGATGTTCGAGGATGTCTACAAGGACATGCCGGAACACCTGCGCCGGCAGCGCGAACAACTGCTCAAGGGTGAGATGGACAACCCCAGGCGGGAGGCCTGACCATGCAGATGACCATGATCCAGGCGCTGCGCTCGGCAATGGATGTGATGCTGGAGCGTGACGGCAATGTCGTGGTGTTTGGACAGGATGTGGGTTATTTTGGCGGCGTGTTCCGCTGCACCGACGGCCTGCAGGCCAAGTACGGCCGCTCGCGCGTGTTCGACGCGCCCATCTCCGAAGGCGGTATTGTCGGCGCGGCTGTCGGCATGGCGGCCTACGGCCTGCGCCCGGTGGTTGAGATCCAGTTCGCCGACTACTTCTACCCGGCCTCCGACCAGATCGTGTCCGAGGCGGCGCGGCTGCGCCACCGCTCGGCCGCCGACTTCACGGCACCCATGACCATCCGCATGCCCTGTGGCGGGGGCATCTACGGCGGGCAGACGCACAGCCAAAGCCCGGAGGCCCTGTTCACGCATGTCTGCGGACTGCGCACGGTGATGCCGTCCAACCCCTATGACGCCAAGGGCCTGTTGATTGCCTGCATCGAGAACGACGACCCGGTGATTTTTCTGGAACCCAAGCGGCTGTACAACGGTCCGTTTGACGGCCACCACGACCGGCCGGCCGTGCCCTGGACCGGGCACCCGCTGGGCGAGGTGCCCGAGGGTTACTACACCGTGCCGCTGGAGTCGGCCGCGGTGTTCCGCCCGGGCGCCGACCTGACGGTGCTCACCTACGGCACCATGGTCTTCGTGTCGCAGGCGGCGGCGCAGGAGAGCGGCATTGACGCCGAGATCATTGACCTGCGCAGCCTCTGGCCCATGGACCTGCAGACCGTGGTGGCGTCGGTGAAGAAAACCGGCCGCTGCGTGGTGGTGCACGAAGCCACGCGCACCAGCGGCTTCGGCGCCGAGCTGGTGGCGCTGGTGCAGGAGCACTGTTTCTACCACCTCGAAGCGCCGATTGAACGCGTGACCGGCTGGGACACGCCCTATCCGCATGCGCAGGAGTGGGCCTACTTCCCCGGCCCGGCGCGCGTGGGCGCGGCGTTCAAACGGGCCATGGAGGCATAGCATGGGAGTCCACGTCATCAAGGTGCCCGACCTCGGCGAAGGCATTGCCGAGGTCGAACTGGTGGCCTGGCATGTGAAGGCTGGCGACCGCGTGACCGAGGATCAGGCGCTGGCCGACGTGATGACCGACAAGGCCACCGTCGAGATTCCGTCGCCTGTGGTCGGCAAGGTGATGGCCCTGGGCGGCGCGGTCGGCCAGGTGGTGGCGGTGGGGGCGGAGCTGATCCGCATTGAAGTGGCGGGGGAAGAGGCTGTCTCTCCCTCCCCTTCTGGGGGAGAGGCGGGGTGGGGGCCGCCGCCGCAAGCAGTGCAAGCGACGCAGGCGGGCCAGCCCCCATCCCAACCTTCCCCCAGAGAGGGAAGGAGCGAACGGCCCATCGCCTCACCCGCCGTACGCCGGCGCGCCTGGGAGCTGGGCATAGACCTGCAGCAGGTGGTTGCCAGCGGTGCGGGTGGCCGCATCATGCAGGCCGACCTCGAAGCCCACGTCGCCGCGCATGGAGCCGCGCATGAACTGGCAACACCGCCCGGCGTGGGCCCAGTACAGCGCCACGATGAAGAACGGGTGCCGGTGGTGGGCCTGCGCCGCCGCATCGCGCAGAAGATGCAGGAGTCCAAGCGCCGCATCCCGCACTTCACCTATGTCGAAGAAGTCGACGTCACCGAACTGGAGGTGCTGCGGGCGCGGCTGAACGCGCAGTGGGGGGCGCAGCGCGGCCACCTGACACTGCTGCCCCTGCTGGTGCGGGCCGTGGTGCTGGCCGTGCGCGAGTTTCCGCAGATCAACGCCCGCTTTGACGACGAGGCAGGCGTGGTCACGCGCCATGGCGCGGTGCACCTCGGCATTGCCACACAGACCGGGGCCGGCCTCATGGTGCCGGTGCTGCGCCATGCCGAGGCCAGGGATCTGTGGTCCAGCGCGGCAGAGGTCGTGCGCCTGGCCGAAGCCGCGCGCGCCGGCAAGGCCACACGCGACGAACTCACCGGTTCGACGCTGACCCTCACCAGCCTGGGCGCCCTGGGCGGTATCGTCTCGACACCGGTGATCAACTATCCCGAAGTGGCCATCGTCGGTGTCAACCGCATCGTGGAGCGGCCGGTAATGCGCGGCGGCGCGGTGGTGGCGCGGCAGATGATGAACCTGTCGTCGTCGTTTGACCACCGCGTGGTCGACGGCGTGGATGCAGCCAGGTTCGTGCAGGCCCTGCGCGGGTTTCTCGAATCCCCGGTCACGCTGTTCGTGGAGTAGGGCCCATGGGCAATTCGTTCGATGGCCTACACCTGATCATTGGGGAAGAAGAAAAGAAAGTTCGCCAAGCCCCGGTGGACGCCAGCAGCGCCGTGCTGCAGAAGGTGTTTGGGGCGCTCTCGTAGGGTGATTTGCAGTCGGGGACTGATGAAGACGGCCTTCAGGGGCCTCCCTCTTTCTTGCCGTCTGGACGGTCGCGAGCCGGCAGGGCATCGCGAAAGGCATCAAACGTCTTCCACGCGGGAACTGGCGGCGTGTACCCTGACTTGGGTGCGTAGACCGAGTAGTCGACAAGTTGCATCTTGTGGATGTAGCGAGGGCAGTTCGGAAAGATGCGCGTTGCCGTGACGCGAACGATGAACACCGAGCCCGGGTACTCGGTGCGCAAGGGGTCATCTTCGCTGACCTGCGCTGTGCCGTTCACCCGAAGTCGCTTCGGGTTTTCGAAGTCCAGGAACAGGAGCCCGATATGGGGGTTGACCAGAACATTTCCCCAGGACCTGTACATTCCGTTGCCATCGTAATCAGGAATGGCAAGCGTGCGATCGTCGAGGACACGCACGAACCCTGGCAAGCCACCTTTATAAGAGCAGTCGGGATGGCCGTCGGCGTCAGCTGTGGCGATGAAGAGCATGGGGCAGCGCTCGATAAACGCACGGTCTTCCCCGGTAAACGCCGCGCGAACGGTCACCTGCTCCAGGCGGTCCGCCAGGGGCTGTGTTTCGCGCACTTCCTGAAGACGCCGCATTCCTTCGTGATACATCGGATCGTCCGCCATGGTTCCTCCCGGCAGGTCAGTGGGACCGGACCCTGACGTGCTGTGATGACGCCAGGGGTGGAGACTACTGCACTACTGCATGTGGTCAGTGCTCATTGCATCAGCTGTCCAAGTGTGAAACCGGCAGGCATCAAAGGCGGACTGCCGCAATGAGGTGATGGACTCCCCCGCTTGTTTGCGCGTGGGAATCAGCACTTCAAACGAAAGAGTTCCGGGATCAATGCTACTACCCTTGCCGTCGATTTGGCAAAGTCTTTGTTCCTGCCAGCTGTGCTGACGAGCCGCGTCAAGCGGCGCAGTCCAGCAGGATTTTCGTCAGCGCATGCGGGTCGCTGATCATGGGGTCGTGGCCGGTCGGGATCTCGACGAATTTCGAGTTGGGCAGCCAGGCGCCGTCCCAGAATTTCGGGTCTTTCGCGCGCAGGCGGCTGGGGTCAATCGTGGCCAGTGCCGGCCGTGTGCAGCTCACATAGGTGCGCGGCACGGCGGCGACGCGCTGCATGTCGAAATTCAGCGGCGCCTGGTAGGTGTTGCCGGGGTGCGGTGTCTGGCGGCGTTTCACCCAATCGCGGTCGGCGTCGTGCAGGCCAAACACTTCCGGGTCGGGCGGCGGAAAGCTGAACCGGGTCGAGGCCTGCGCCGCCGTCAGGCGCTGCTGCTGCGTGGCCGCTGACTGCGTGCTGCTCCAGCTTTCGCCGGGTTTGGGCAGCACCGCATCGACGTACACCAGATGTTTGATCCGCTTCGACAGGCGGTCGGCCACGGCGGTGCCTATCATTCCGGCGTAGGAGTGGACAGCCAGTGTCACCTCACTGAGTTCTTCCACTTCAATGGCGCTGATCACGTCGTCGATGTGGGTATCCAGGTTGATGGACGGCGACAGCAGGTGGGCACGTTCCCCCAGCCCGGTCAGCGTCACCGCGTAGACCTTGTGGTGATCGAGCTGCAGGGCCTGGGTGACGCGCCGCCAGCACCAGCCACCATGCCAGGCCCCGTGCACCAGAACAAAATTGTGGGAATTGTGGGTCATCAGATCACCTCGCTTCTTTTAAGCTCAGACAACTTCTCGTCCGGGTAGTTCAGCATGTCGCGCAGAACTTCCTCGGTGTGCTGGCCCAGCAGCGGCGGCGGCAGGTCGCAACGCACCGGCGTGGCGCTGAGCTTGATGGGGCTGGAAACCAGGCGCAGGTCATGTTTGACCGGGTGCTGCCAGTGCGTGACCATGTGCCGTGCCTCGATTTGCGGGTCGGCAAACACCTCGGCCAGGTTGTTGATGGCGCCGCAGGGCACCTTGGCGGCTTCCAGCGCGGCCAGCCAGTCGGGCTTGGTGCGTGTTTTCAGGATGGCCTCCAGCAGCGGCACCAGCACCGCCCGGTTGCGCACGCGGTTCTGGTTTTTGGCGTAGCGCGGGTCGCTGGCCAGTTCGGGGTGACCCGCCACCGCGCAAAACTTGGCGTACTGGCCATCGTTGCCCACGGCCAAAATCAGGTGATCCTTGTGGCCGTCGGCCGCCGGCGCCACCTCAAACACCTGGTAGGGCACGATGTTCTGGTGTGCGTTGCCGGCGCGGCCCGGCGCCTTGCCGCTCACCAGGTAGTTGGCGCTGAGGTTGGCCAGCATGGCCACCTGGGTGTCGAGCAGCGCCATGTCGACCTGCTGGCCTTCGCCGGTCCTTTCGGCATGGCGGAGTGCGGCGAGGATGGCCACCGTGGCGTACATGCCGGTCATCAAATCGGCCACGGCCACGCCGACCTTTTGCGGCCCGCCGCCAATATCGTCCCGCTCGCCAGTCACGCTCATCAGGCCGCCCATGCCCTGGATCGCGTAGTCATAACCGGCGCGATCGGCATAGGGGCCGGTCTGGCCAAAGCCGGTGACCGAGCAGTACACCAGGCGCGGGTTGATGCTTTTAAGCGACGCATAGTCCAGGCCATACCGCGCCATGTCGCCGACCTTGAAGTTCTCGACGAAGACGTCACAATGCGCGGCCAGCTCGCGTATCAGCGCCTGCCCGGCCGGCCGGGCAATGTCGCAGGTCACCGAGCGCTTGTTGCGGTTGGTGCCGAGGTAGTAGGCGGCCTCCTGCGTCTCTGCGCCCTGGTCGTCCATCAAAAACGGCGGGCCCCAGGTTCGCGTGTCGTCGCCAGTGCCCGGGCGCTCGATCTTGATGACGTCGGCGCCCAGGTCGGCCAGCGTCTGGGTACACCAGGGGCCCGCGAGCACGCGGGAGAGGTCGAGAACGCGGATGCCGTCGAGTGAGTTCATGCCCTCATTTTGCCCTCAGAAGGCCAAACTGGCATCCAGGCAATGAAAGCAGAAAAATGACTGGTGGAGCGGATGAGGATCGAACTCACGACCTCTGCATTGCGAACGCAGCGCTCTCCCAGCTGAGCTACCGCCCCACAGCCTGAATATTAATCCGGATCAGCCGGCGGTGCCACTCTCCCACGCGGCGCCCGTCCCGGCGGTTTAGCAGTATCAATAGGTCTTGTACGGCAAAAACTTGCCCGACAGCACCACGTTGACGCGGTCGCCCTTCGGGTCGGGCTGGCGCACGATGTCCATGCTGAAGTCGATGGCGCTCATGATGCCGTCGCCGAATTCTTCGTGAATCAGTTCCTTGATGGTGGTGCCGTAGACGCTGACGATTTCGTACCAGCGGTAGATCAGCGGGTCGGTGGGCACCGGCGTCGGGAGCGAGCCCTTGTACGGCACGACCTGCAGCCATTTTTGCTCTTCAGCCGTCAGGCCAAAAATCTTGCCGACGACTTTGGCCTGCTTGTCGTCAAAGGTCATCTGGCCCAGGCAGCCGGCGGTGACCCATTCCTTGCTGAGGCCCACCTTCTTGGCGACCGATTCCCAGGTGATGCCCTTGGCAACCTTGGTGGTGATGATTTTTTCGGTGATGTCGTTGCGGTTCATGTCTATGGCTCCTGTGTTTGAAGTGGTTTTGAGGTGGTTGTGAAGGGGTTGTGAAGTGGTGGTGTCCGGGTCGGGCGTCAATGCGCCTTGGCGCGCATGACGAGAAAATCGACAATGTGGTTGCGCAGCTCGTAGTAACCCGGCAGGTGGTGCAGGCCGGCGCGGGTGCGCTCGCGCGGCAGCGGGTTCCGCACTTCCTCGGCGATGCGGCCGGGGGCATAGCCTTCTGCGTTCTCCGTACCGTTGCTCATCAGCAAGATGCGGTCGGCCAGCAAGATGGCTTCGTCCACGTCGTGCGTGATCATGAACACCGTTTGGTGCGTTTCGCGCACGATGGTCATGAGCTCGTCCTGAATCGTGCCGCGTGTCAGTGCATCCAGTGCGCCAAAGGGTTCGTCCAGCAGCAGCATCTTGGGCTGGATGGCGAAGGCGCGCGCAATGCCTACACGCTGCTTCATGCCGCCCGAGAGTTGCGACGGTTTTTTGTCGATGGCGGCACTCAGGCCCACCATGGCCACAAACTTTTCGACGTGGGCATTGACCTGCGCGGCGGCCCAGTCAGGCCAGCGCGACACCACCGCAAACGCGATGTTCTTGCGCACGGTCAGCCAGGGCATCAGCGCATGGCTTTGAAACACCACGCCGCGCTCCAGACTGGGCCCGGCAATCTCGCGGTTGTCCATGAAGACATGGCCCGCGGTGGCGCTGTCCAGGCCGGCCAGCACATTGAGGATGGTGGTTTTACCGCAGCCCGAGTGGCCGATGATGCAGACGAACTCGCCCTTGTCGATGGTGAAACTGACATCGGCAAACACCGGCTTGGCCGGGACAAAGGCCTTGCTCAAGCTTTCTATTTTGAGGAATCCCTGCATGCTGTGTTCTTTCTGGGGGCTGGGTGCCGCTTGAGGGTTCTGAGGGCTCGCCGCTTCGGTATGCGATGCGGGACGCAAGGCGGTTTCACTCCACATACGTCACCATCTTCTGCAATTGGGCAAAGCTGAGATCCAGCAGCATGCCGACGATGCCGATCACGAGAATGGCAAAGATCACGTTGGTCAGCGAGAGGTTGTTCCACTCATTCCAGACAAAGTAGCCAATGCCGGTGCCGCCCACTAGCATCTCGGCGGCCACAATCACCAGCCAGGCGATGCCCATGGAAATGCGCATGCCGGTAAAAATGGTGGGCGCCGCCGCCGGCAGGATCACCAGGAAGGCCTTGCGCAGCGGGCTGACTTCCAGCGTGCTGGCCACATTGAGCCACTCGCGCTTGACGGCAGACACGCCAAAGGCGGTGTTGATCAGCATGGGCCAGACCGAGCAGATGAAGATCACAAAGATGCCCGAGATGGACGAGTCCTTGATGGTGTAAAGCGCCAGCGGCATCCAGGCCAGCGGCGAGATGGGCTTGAGCACCTGGATGAAAGGATCAAACGCACGCCGCAGCAGGGGCGACATGCCGATCACAAAGCCTAGTGGCACGGCCACCGCGCAGGCCAGCAAAAAGCCCAGGCCCACGCGCGCCAGCGAATGGCCCAGCTGGATCAGGATGCCCTTGTCGTTGGGGCCGTTGTCGTACACCGGGTTGGACACCTGCTTCCAGATCGCCGTGCCCATCTGGCCCAGCGTCGGGAATCCGGTGGTCTTGGTACTGCCCGGGTCCTTGCCCATCATCTTCTGGTATTCGATCTGCTCGGCGCTCAGCCCCGCCGTACTGGCCACGGGCGTGCCCGGCGAAGGCAGCGTGGCGGTGTACCAGATGCCCAGGAAGGCCAGGAAGATGAGCAGCGAGACCAGGCCCGCTTTGAGGTTCAAAGATTTCATGGTGTTACCCGAAGTGAGCGAGGGACTTCAATCCAGAGCAAGCCGGGGCCGCGGAACCGGCTTTGCCGGGCCGCAGGCGCAGCGGCCCCCCCGGGGGGCAGGGAGCTACACGCAGTGAGCGACCGTGGGGGCTCATAGCTTATTGATGGCAAAGCTCTTCACATAGTCATCGGGCCTGGCGGGGTCAAACTCCTTGCCCATGACCTTGAACTTTTTGTAGGCACCTTCTGGCGGCCTGAAGCCGGCCAGCGACATCTGCTTCTTGGCTTCGGTGAGCAGGAACACCTTCTCGGCAATCTGCCGGTAGTTGACGTCGCCCTTCACATAGCCCCAGCGTTTCATCTGGGTCAGCATCCAGACCGCCATGCTCTGCCACGGCACCGGGTCGAAGTTGGCACGGTCGGGCACATTTTTGATATTGCCCAGGCCATCGGCAAACTTGCCGGTCAGCACCTGCTGCAAAACGGCTTCCGGCTGGTTGAGGTATTGCGTCGGCGCGATCACCTTGGCAATCAGGTCGCGGTCCTTGGGCTGGCTGGCCATGAAGGAGGCGCCCAGCACCGCGCGGTAGAGGGCCGCAAAGGTGTTGGGATTTTTCTGGATGAACTCGTCGCTCACGCCAAAGGCGCAGCATGGGTGGCCGTCCCAGATTTCCTTGGACAGGATGTGGATGAAGCCCACCTCGTCGTAGACCGCGCGCTGGTTGAAGGGATCGGGGCCGAGGAAGCCGTCGATGTTGCCCGCGCGCAGGTTGGCCACCATCTCCGGCGGCGGCACCACGCGCAGCTGCACATCGGTGTCGGGGTTCAGCCCGTTCTCGGCCAGGTAGTAGCGCAGCAAAAAGTTGTGCATGCTGTACTCGAACGGGATCGCGAACTTGAAGCCCTTCCAGTTCTTCGGGTCGCGGTTGTTCTTGTGCTTGACGTGCAGCGTGATGGCCTGGCCGTTGGTGTTCTGGATGCTCGCCACATTCATGTTGACCTGGTTGGACCCGAGGCCCATGGTCATGGCCAGTGGCATCGGCGACAGGAAGTGCGAGGCGTCATGCTCCTTGTTGATCATCTTGTCGCGAATCAGCGCCCAGCCGGCCGTCTTGTTGAGCTGCACGTTCAGCCCTTCTTTTTTATAGAAACCCAGCGGGTCGGCCATGATCAGCGGGCTGGCGCAGGTGATGGCGATGAAGCCGATCTTGAGGTCTTTCTTCTCCAGCGGGCCGCGGTCCTGCGCCATCGCCTGCAGCGCGCCCATGGGGAAGACGGAGGCAATCGCCGCGCGCGCTGTGTTGGCGCCTACCGCCCGCAGGAAGCTGCGGCGTACGCTGTCGACCGGGAACAGCGCCTTGACCAGGCTGGCCTCCATGAAGCTGTGCGACAGCTCCTGCGCGCTGGCCGCAGCCGCGTCATGCTCGCCCGGTGCATGGTCCTGTCCGCAGGCGCAGCGCAGTATCAGCGGTCGGTCGGCATCATAGGCATCGAAGCGATTGGACATCGGGTTCCCCGTTGGTAAAGATGCCATGCTTCATGCAAGGGACGGGCCCGTCGGGGTGGTTTGGCCCGCTGCATCGGTAAAACGCAGTGCAGTCCTCGAGGCCGTGTAGGGCCGCCCCTACAAATGGGCGGTTTTGGTGTGGCGCTCGGCATACAACGCCAGCTCCACGTCATTGCGGGTGCCGGTTTTTTCGAGGATGCGCGCACGGTAGGTGCTGACGGTGTTGGGTGCCAGATTCAGCTGTGCACCAATTTCGCCCACGGACTTGCCGGCCGTGAGCAGGCGGAACACCTGGTGCTCGCGGTGCGACAGCGACTCGGTGCCACCACCGCCACCGGTTTTGGTGGCGCTGTTGCCGACGGCGCTGGCCAGTGCCTCGGCGGCAACAGCCGACACGTAGACGCCGCCGGCAGCCACCTTGCGCACCGCGGCAATCATGTCGTCGGGGTTGGCGCTCTTGTTCAGGTAACCGGCGGCGCCGAGCTTAATGCAGCGCACCGCATACTGCTTTTCCGGGTAGGTGCTGAGCATCAGCACCGCCAGCCGGGGCCAGCTTTTCTTCAGTGCCTGCAACACATCCAGGCCGTCGCGGTCGGGCAGCGCAATGTCCAGCAGCACGGCGTCCAGGCCGCTGTCGCCGCCCAGGGCGTCGACGCGCTGCAGGATGTCCGGGCCGGTTTCCGCTTCGGCCACCACCTCGATTTCCGGGGCATCGGCCAGCACCTGCTTCAGGCCTTCGCGCACGATGCGGTGATCGTCGCCGATCAGAATTTTCACGGTGTTCATGGTGGGTAAACAGTCTTGTTGTTGCTGTTGCTGTTGTTGTTATTGCTATTGCTATTGCTATTGCTATTGCTATTGCTATTGGATTTGATTTTGAAGCTGAATATGCAGGTGAAACAGGGCGCCGTGTCCAACTTGACTTGAAATCTCGAGCGTGCCGCCGAGATGGCGCGCCCGCTCCCGCATGCCCATCACGCCATACGCATTGGCCGCTTCAAAGGCGGCGGCCTCGGCACCCTTGCCGTTGTCCTGCACCGCGATGCTGATGTCCCGGGCCGTGGCCTGGATGGTGATGGCGACCCGGCTGGCCTGTGCGTGACGGCCCACATTGCTGAGCATTTCCTGGAAGATGCGGAAGATGCCGATGGCCGCCTGCTCCGGCAGCGGTGTGGCATCGTTTACGTTCATCTGCCAGTCCAGCGCGAGTTCGGCGGAGTGCACGAATTCATGCGCCTGCCAGTCGAGCGCGGCCCACAGGCCCTGGTGGTCCAGGATGCTGGGACGCAGGTCGGTGATGATGCGGCCCACGTTGTCGACGGCCGCCTCAATCAGTCGGCCCATGTTCTGGCATTTGCTGCGCATGCGTTCCCGCATGGCCTGGGCCTCATCGACGCTGCGCTGCTGCTGCTCGCCCAGGCGCTTGTCGAGCCAGCCCACGTCCATCTTCAGCGCGACCAGCAGGCTGCCCAACTCGTCGTGCACCTCGCGTGCGATGCGGGTGCGCTCGTCCTCGCGCACGCTGTGGGTATAGGCTGAGAGTTCGCGCAACTGTTCCAGGGCTTCCGACAGCGCCTGGGTCCGCTCGCTCACGCGCTGCTCCAGCACGGCGTGGGCCTGCCGCAGGGCATCCTCGGCCTGGCGGCGTGCCGAGATGTCGACGAAAGTGACCACCGCGCCTTGCACCACGCCGCCTTCGACAATGGGATAAGAAGAGTATTCCACCGCAAACGCACTGCCGTTTTTGCGCCAGAACAGTTCGGTGTCAATGCGGCAGGGCAGGGCCTTGCGGAAGGCATTGAAGATGGGGCACAAATGCTCGGGGTAGTGTGCGCCGCCGGCATGGGAGTGGTGCGCCAGTTCGTGCATGTTGTGGCCCAGCACCTCGGCAGGCAGCCAGCCCAGCTGCTCGGCCCCAGCCCGGTTGATGAAGGTGCAGCGGCCGTCCATGTCGATGCCGAAAATCCCTTCTCCGGTGGATTCCAGCAACTGCGAGAGCTTGTCCCGCCAGATCACTTGCCCGGCCCCCGGAAGGTGGGCCGGCACCGCTTGCCCCAAGGGCAGGCCGCGCATCTCGGGCAGGAGGGTGTCTTCAACCATGTGTTCCAGGTAGCAAACATCGTGCCCAGATTGGTGCAAAAACAGGCGCCGCCATGGCGCCAAAGTGGTGCATCGCCCGTAGGTATCGCTGAAACCATGCAAAATCACACCCCACCCGGCCCCAAGATGGCGCGCGAATGGCTGTAAAGTGCGATGCTTGCTGACCCTCCCGCGAAGACTGAGCCCTGAGCGCACCTGATGCCACGACAGACCCCCACCTTTTCAATGGCTGCCATGGCGGCGCTACTGGCGCTGGCAATGGCGTTTGCGGCCTGTAGCCCCGCCTTCAACTGGCGCGAGGTACGCCTCGACAACACCCGCTTGAGCCTGTTGTTGCCCTGCAAGCCCGACAAGGCACAAAAAACTGTGCCGCTCGGCGGCCGGCCGACCATGATGCTCATGTTGGGCTGCGATGCCGGCGGCGCGACCTTTGCCGTGGCGGTGGCCGACCTGGGTGATGCGGCCAAGGCTGCTCCCGTTCTGGCCCAATGGCAAAGCCTGACGCTGGCCAACATGAAGGCCGCTCCGGCAGGTGCCGGAACCGTCCCGGGTGTCACGCAGGTCGTTCCATTCAAGCTCCCCGGCGCGTCTGCGGAGCCCACGCCCCTGCTGGTGAGCGCCCAGGGGCAGCGCGCCGACGGGACCGCCGTGACGGGCCGGGCCGCCTACTTCGCCCAGGGGTCGCAGGTCTTTCAGGTGGTGATGTATGCGGGGACGACAACGCCAAAGCGCGACGCGGCGGCCGAGGTGGCCGAGACTTTTTTCGCAGGCCTCAAGTTCGAATGAAGCCAGCCACCATCCCACAAGATAAAGATGTAACGATGCGGACCAGACCTCCTGCTGTATGACAAGGGCACAGAATGCCTCGTCATCGACGGCGGTAGCGCCTGTTGCGACTGTTGGCCCGGCCGCGCCACGCCCGCTGGACAGGAAAACCGCCGCCATCGTCTTCCTGGCCTTTGCGGCCGCCTATTTCTGTTCTGCGCTGGTGCGTGCCATCACGGCCACGCTGTCGCCGGTGTTGAGCCAGGACTTTGCCTTGCAGGCACGTGACCTGGGGTTGCTGGGTGCGGGCTATTTTCTGGGGTTTGCGTCCACGCAGCTGCCGCTGGGCGCCTGGCTGGACCGCTACGGCCCCAAGCGTGTGATCCTGTGTTTCCTGAGCCTGGCCGTGCTGGGTTGCCTGGCCTTTTCGCTGGCGGGCACCTTTGCCTGGTTGTTCGCCGCCCGCGTGCTGGTCGGCATGGGCGTCAGCGCCTGCCTGATGGCCCCGCTCACCGGCTACCGCCGCTGGTTCGAGGGGCCTGCCGTTTTGCGCGCCAATTCCTGGATGCTGATGACCGGCTCGCTCGGCATGCTGGCCTCCACCCTGCCGGTGCAATGGCTGATGCCGTTGATGGGCTGGCGTCCGCTGTTCTGGATTCTGGCGGCGATGATTCTGCTGTCCATGGGCGTGATCGCCTGGGTGGTGCCTGCTTGGCAGAAGAATGCCGGCACAACCCACGGGGTTCCCGAGACGGCAGGCGCAGAAGCAAGCTACGCCTTGGTCTGGCGCAGCCGGTATTTCCAGAAAATGGCGCCACTGGCTTTCTTCAACTACGGCGGCCTGGTGGCGGTGCAGACGCTGTGGGCCGGCCCGTGGATGGTCAGGGTGGCCGGCTACACCCCGCTGGAGGCGGCCACGGGTCTTTTCTACATCAACGCCGCCATGCTGGTGACTTTCTGGGCCTGGGGCATGGTCAACCCCTGGCTGGTCGGGCGAGGCTGGAGCGCCAATCGGCTGATCGGCTGGGGCGTGCCTGTCAGCCTGCTGGTTCTGGCGGCCAACATCCTCGCCGGCAGCGCCACCGGGTGGCTGGGCTGGGCTCTTTTTTGCATGAGTTCCAGCGCTCTGGGCCTGGCCCAGCCGGCGGTGGGCATGGCGTTCAGCGCGTCATTGGCCGGGCGCGCCATGTCGGCCTACAACCTGATGATCTTTGGCGGCGTGTTTGTGGTGCAATGGAGCATTGGCCTGGCTGTTGACGCATTCAGGGCCGCAGGACTGACCGAAGTGGCCAGTTTTCAGGCGGCTATGGGAGTGTTTTTATGTTGCTGTATAGCCTCATATGGGTATTTCCTCAGTGTGAACGCTGATAATTCACCCCAATGAACGGCATTTTCATCATCGCCCATGCCCCGCTGGCTTCCGCCCTGCGTCAGTGCATGCTGCATGTGTTTCCCGACAACGCCGCCGGCGTTGCGACGCTGGATGTGCAGCCCAACATGCCGCCCGAAGAAACGCTGGCCCAGGCCCGCGTCATGCTGGAGCAACTGGGCACCTCGCACGCCCTGGTGCTGGTGGACGTTTTTGGCGCCACCCCCTGCAACGTGGCGCAAAAACTGGTCGATGGGGTCCATTCCAAGCTGATCACAGGCGTCAACCTGCCCATGCTGCTGCGTACCGTGTCCTACCGGCACGAGTCGCTCGATGCTTTGGTGGCGCGCGCACTGGTGGGCGCCACGCAGGGGGTGATGCAGGTGGCTATCACCGCGCCGCAAAATCAGGTACGCAGAACTCATGATCAAGACCAGCACGAACATCAACAATAAGCTGGGCCTGCATGCCCGGGCATCCGCAAAACTCACCAAACTCGCCGGCAGCTTTCCCTGTGAGGTCTGGATGAGCCGGGGCGAGCGCCGGGTCAACGCCAAGAGCATCATGGGGGTGATGATGCTCGCGGCCGGGCTGGGCAGCACGGTGGACATTGAAACCAATGGGGAGCAGGAGCAGGCGGCGATGGATGCCTTGCTGGCGCTCATTGCCGACAAATTCGGCGAGGGCGAGTAAGGATATGTCCCCAAGGGCTGATGTTCCTTGGGGAGGCCCTGCGAAAATGGGTGTTGCTCTTCATCGTGCCTGCTGCATCGGTTGCGGCAGTTGCGTCGGCCAGGTCACGAATTGAACCGGGCATTGAACCGGGCCCTTGTTCTTTGGTCTTTGTGCTTTGTTAATAGGGGAGTTGAATGACGTTTTCAGTCCACGGTCTGGCGGTGTCGCGAGGTATTGCGATTGGCCGCGCCGTGCTCGTGGCGTCCAGCCGTGCCGATGTAGCGCACTACTTTATCGACCCCGGCAAGACCGTTGAAGAAATTACGCGTGCCCGGCTGGCGCGCAACGCTGTGGCGGAAGAAATTACCCGCCTGCAGCAGGATCTGCCGCCGGATGCGCCGCACGAACTGGCCGCCTTGCTGGATGTTCACCTGATGCTGCTGCAGGACGAGCAGCTGATCAGCGGCGTCAAGCACTGGATCACCGAGCGCCATTACAACGCCGAGTGGGCGTTGGCCACGCAGTACGAAATCATCGCCCGCCAGTTCGATGACATGGAAGACGAGTACCTGCGTGAGCGCAAGGCGGACCTGGAGCAGGTGGTGGAGCGCATGCTGCGCTACATGAAAGGCGTGGCCTCACCGGTGCAGCCGGTCGGGCCTGCCGGCGCGAGCCGCAAGCATTCGCAGGGGCTGCTGCTGGACGACACCATGGATGTGCCCCTGGTGCTGATTGCGCACGATATCTCCCCGGCCGACATGCTGCAGTTCAAGCAGAGCCTGTTTGCCGGTTTTGCGACCGACGTCGGCGGCCGGACCTCGCATACGGCGATCGTGGCACGCAGCATGGACATCCCCGCAGTGGTCGGCGCGCGCAGCGCCAGCCAGCTGATCGAGCAGGACGACTGGGTCATCATCGACGGCGACGCCGGCGTGCTGATTGTCGATCCCTCGCCCATCATCCTGGCCGAGTACGGCTTCAAGCAGCGCCAGGGCGAGCTGGAGCGCGAGCGGCTGAACCGGCTCAAGCACACCCCCGCCGTGACGATAGACGGGCAGAAAGTGGAGTTGCTGGCCAATATTGAAATGCCCGAGGACACCGTGGGTGCTGTCAATGCCGGCGCCGTGGGCGTCGGGTTGTTCCGCAGCGAGTTCCTGTTCATGGGGCGCAGTGGCGATCTGCCCGATGAGGAAGAGCAATACCGGGCTTACCGCAAGGCCGTTGAGGGCATGCACGGCCTGCCCGTGACCATCCGTACGGTCGACGTGGGCTCGGACAAACCGCTGGACCGGATGGACAGGGCGCAGGACAGCCACCTCAATCCGGCGCTCGGCCTGCGCGCCATTCGCTGGAGCCTGGCCGACCCGCCAATGTTTTTGACGCAGCTGCGTGCCATCCTGCGCGCCGCGGCCCACGGCCAGGTTAATTTGCTGGTGCCCATGCTGGCCCACGGCGCCGAGATTCGCCAGACCATGGCGTTGATTGACCACGCACGCGCCACACTGGACAGCAAGGGCACGCCGTATGGGCCGGTGCGCCTGGGCGCCATGATCGAAATTCCGGCTGCGGCGCTCACGCTCAAGCTCTTCCTCAAATACTTTGACTTCCTGTCCATCGGCACCAACGACCTCATCCAGTACACCCTGGCCATAGACCGGGCGGATGAGTCCGTGGCGCATTTGTACGACCCTTGCCACCCGGCGGTACTGCATCTGGTGGCCGGGACCATCGCGGAATGCAATGCGCAGGGCAAAGGGGTCAGCGTGTGCGGGGAAATGGCCGGCGACGTGAGCATGACGCGGCTGCTGCTGGGCTTGGGATTGCGCAGCTTTTCCATGCATCCGTCGCGCATCCTGGCGGTCAAGCAGCAAATCTTGCGAGCTGATGCCAGCAAGCTCAGCGTCTGGGCTGCGCAGGTGCTTGATGCGGAGGACCCGGCCGCCCTGATAAACGCCACCTTGTCGCCCGCACCGGTGCCTGTGCTGGCCAACGCCTAGTCTGTCGGGCTGGGAAATCGTCAACTAATCGTCGGCTGCAAGTCGACCGCAGCGGTAATATTCCCCATTTCTCCCCTTTTTTTTGCCCCATGGCGGGGCTATGGGTTGGGCCTGCAAATCCGGCAAAAACTGTCCTCGCCGGGGGGGATTTTCGCTTTCGGCGCCCCAAACCCGACAGGTTTCTGGTACCTCGTCACACGGGGCTACACCTCTGGATACTCCGGACATGTCTTGTTACACTGAAAACCGATGCAATGTGTGTCGGTGAGTGGGAGGACCAATGTCCAGTGGCCAGATCTCAGGAGATGGAAAATCGTCCGCGGTGCTTTCCGCGCACGATGAGTTGCTCGCTTGCTTGCTGATTGTTGCGCGAGCCCATGGCGAGGTTCTGACGCGTGACGCGGTCATGGCGGGCCTTCCGGCCGAACACCAGCGGCTGACGCCCAGTCTGTTTGTCCGCGCGGCCCGGCGTGCCCGGCTCAGCAGTCAGCTGGTCCGCAAAAACCTCGACCGGCTCAAGGATGCCTTGCTGCCCGCCATCGTGCTGATGCATGGCCAGAAGGCGTGCGTGCTGCTGGGCTTCAATGAAGACCGCAGCGCCGCCCGGATGGTCTACCCCGAGCTCGGCGACGCGCCGGTGACGGTGCCCCTGGCGAACCTGGAGACAGATTACACGGGCGTCTCCATCTATGTACGACCCAGCCTGCGCTTTGACGCCCGCGCTCCCGAAGTGCGCGCCGGCCGTCATGGCCACTGGTTCTGGAGCGTCGTGGCCGAGAGCCGGCCGCTCTACCGCGACGTGCTGCTGGCCGCCCTGCTGGCCAACCTGTTTGCGCTCGGCCTGCCCCTCTTCACGATGAATGTTTACGACCGCGTGGTGCCCAACCATGCGTTTGAAACCCTGTGGGTGCTGGCCTTGGGGCTGATGTTGATGCTGGTGAGCGACCTGGTGCTGCGCACATTGCGCAGCCGGTTTGTCGACCTCGCCAGCAGCCGTGCCGATGTCAAGTTGTCGGCCTTCATCATGGAGCGCGTGCTCGGCATGCGCATGGAGCAGCGGCCGGTCTCCGCCGGCTCGTTCGCGTCCAACCTGCGGGCGTTTGAGTCTGTGCGGGATTTCATCGGTTCGGCCACCGTGGTGGCATTCATTGACCTGCCGTTCGCACTCATTTTCATGATCGTGATTGGCTGGATCTCCTGGCCCATGCTGATTCCC
The DNA here is from genome assembly GCF_056401235.1 of Polaromonas sp. P4_F9. Lineage (NCBI taxonomy): Bacteria > Pseudomonadati > Pseudomonadota > Betaproteobacteria > Burkholderiales > Comamonadaceae > Polaromonas > Polaromonas sp. P4_F9. Next base: position 30,168 of record NZ_JBFUJT010000047.1, read on the forward strand.
CTCGGCGTGGGCGCGGCCATCATGCTGCTGTACGCGCTGGCCGTGCAGGGCCGGATGCACGAACTGGCAGAAACCACTTACCGCGCGGCGGCGCAGCGCAATGCCACCCTGATCGAAGGCCTCGTGGGCTTCGAAACCCTCAAGGCCCTGGGCGCCGAGTCAGCCATCCAGAGCAAATGGGAAAAAAGCGCGGCGTTGCTGGCGCGGGTGGGCGCGCAATTGCGTTTGCTGTCGTCCACCGCCAGCAATACCTCGGCATTTGTGCAGCAACTCGTCAGCCTGGTCATCGTCATCATCGGCGTCTACGTGATTGCCGAACGCGAGCTGACCGTAGGCGGCCTGATTGCCTGCACCATGCTGGCCTCTCGCGCCATGGCGCCGGTGGGGCAGGTGGCGGGCCTGCTGGTTCAGTACCACACGGCCGCCACCGCGCTGACGTCGCTCAATGAAATGATGGCGCGCGACGTGGAGCGCCCGGCTGACACCACGTTCATCAGCCGTGGTCATCTCAAGGGAGCCATCGACTTCCGCGATGTGAGCTTCTCCTACCCGGGCCAGGATACGCCGTCACTGCGCAACCTGACATTGAGCATCAAGCCGGGGGAAAGGGTGGCTATCCTGGGGCGCATCGGCTCGGGCAAGACCACGCTGGAAAAACTCATTCTGGGCCTGTACCGGCCTACGACCGGGGCTGTGCTGGTGGATGGCGTCGACCTGCGCCAGCTTGACCCCGCCGAACTGCGGCGCCAGATCGGCTACGTGCAGCAGGACGTGATGCTGTTCTATGGCAGCCTGCGGGACAACATTACCCTGGGCGCACCGCTGGCGGAAGATGCCGACATCGTGAAGGCGGCCGAAATCGGCGGCATTATCGGGCTGGTGAATCAGCACCCCCAGGGCTTTGACATGCTGGTCGGCGAGCGCGGTGAATCGTTGTCTGGCGGGCAGCGCCAGGGCGTCGCCATTGCGCGTGCGGTCATCAACGATCCCCCCATCCTGTTGCTGGACGAGCCCACCTCGTCGATGGACTACTCCAGCGAAGAAGATATCAAGCGCCGCCTGAAGGAGTTTTCGGTCGGCAAGACCGTGGTGCTGATCAGCCACCGCACCTCGGTGCTGGAACTGGCGGATCGCATCATCGTCATGGACGGTGGCCGTATCGTGGCCGACGGTCCCAAGGATCAAGTGGTCACCGCACTGCGCCAGGGGCGCGTTGGAAAGGCTGCATGATGGCCTGGCTCAGCGAAAAAGCCTTTGAACGCCTGGGCGACTGGATCAGCCGGTCAACTAAATCCAGCCAGAAGGCGTTCGATCCGCTGGTCAAGCGGCTCACGCCGGTTGAGGAGCAGGACTCGCTCGACTGGGCAGGCGATGCCGACTGGGCCCGCCTGCAGCAGGAGCCCTTGCGCGCAAGGCGGCTGCTGCGCCTGGCCGCGGGCGTCCTGGGCCTGCTGGTGATCTGGGCCTACTTTGCCGAGCTCGACGAAGTCACCCGCGGCGAGGCCCGCGTGGTGCCGACCAGCCAGGTGCAGATCATCCAGAGTGTCGACGGCGGTGTGGTGGAGGCCCTGCTCGTCAAGGAGGGGCAGGTGGTCGACGCCGGCCAGCTGCTGATGCGCGTGGACCCGACGCGCTTTGTCTCCACCATGCAGGAAAGCCGCGCCGCCCAGCTGTCTTACCAGGCCAAGGCCCTGCGGCTGGAGGCCCTGACGCGGGGCAATCCGTTCAACCCGCCCGCGGAACTGGTGCGTGAAGCGCCCGACATCGTCGCGCAGGAGTTGCGCCTGTATGAATCACGCCGGGCCGAAATCGGCGCCCAGCTTTACATATCTCAGGCCCAGCTGTCCCAGCGCCAGCAGGAGCTCAACGAAGTCCTTGCCCGCCGTGACCAGGCCGAGCGCAGCCTGGAACTGATGAACAAGGAACTCAACGCCACACGCCCCATGATTGCCACCGGCGCTGTCTCTGAAGTGGAAGTGCTGCGCCTCGAGCGCGACGTGGCTCGCCTGCGCGGTGACCGGGAGCAGGCCACGGCGCAGATCTCGCGTGTGCAGTCGTCCATCCTGGAGGCTACGCGCAAGATAGAGGAAGTGCAGCTCACCAGTCGCAACCAGATGAGCGGCGAGCTGTCGGAGACCATGAACAAGCTGGCCAGCCTGTCGCAGGGAGGGCGGGCGCTTGAAGACAAAGTCAAGCATGCCGATATCAAGTCACCCGTGCGCGGCACCGTCAAGCGCCTGCTGGTCAACACCATGGGGGCGGTGGTGCAGCCCGGCAAGGAAGTGGTTGAGATTGTGCCCCTGGACGACACGCTGATTCTGGAGGTGCAAATCACCCCCAAGGACATTGCCTTCCTGCGGCCCGGGCAGCAGGCCATGGTGAAGTTCAGCGCCTATGACTTTTCCATTTACGGTGGCCTGGAGGCGGATGTGATCAACATCGGCGCCGACTCGGTCATTGACGAAAAAGGCAACGCCTTCTTCCACGTGCGGGTGCGCACGCACAAACCCAGCCTGGGCCCGAACCTCCCCATCATTCCGGGCATGGTGGCACAGGTTGACATTCTCACTGGCAAGAAATCGGTGTTGGCTTATCTGCTCAAACCCGTACTGCGTGCCAAAGCCAACGCCCTGAGTGAGCGGTGAGCGAGCGATGAGTATCGAGCACCTGTTCCTGACCACCCTTGCCGCGCCCGTGCCGGAGCGCTGGTGCGAGGCGTTTCCCGCAGGGCAGGTGCACAAGGCGCCGGCCATGTTGGCCTGTTTGCGGGGCCGGCCCGCGAACGCAAGCCTGATCTGGATCAGCACCGCCGACGCGCAATGGGCTGTGCATCTGCGCCAGTTCTTGCAGGTCCTGCCTGGGGCGCCCGTCGTGGTGGTGTCCGGCCTGCCTCATCCACTCGAAGGCCTGGACGCTCTCGACAAGGGTGCGCGCGGCTACACCCATGCCTATGCCGTGCCTGCGCTGTTGCAGGAGGTCGCCCTGGTCGTCGAGCATGGCGGCCTGTGGGTGGGCCCGGACCTGATGCGCCGCCTGGTCGCCTCGACCCATGCGGCGCTCGCACGACTCCCTGCGGCCCCCGCTGCTGCCGCGGTGGCCCCTGGCCAGAACGCCTGGGCCCAATTGTCCGCACGCGAAGCCGAAGTGGCCAACGCTGTTTCGGCCGGGCGCTCCAACAAGGAGGTGGCCGCCCTGATGCACATTTCGGAGCGCACCGTCAAAGCCCACCTCGGTGCGGTGTTCGAGAAGCTTGGCGTGCGTGATCGTCTGCAACTGGTGCTGCGCCTTTCCGCATCCACCGACCCGGCGCAGACCCCTGAGCGAGAGCTATTGTCATGACTGATACACCGCCACCGGCAAGCGCCCTGCTGTGCCGTCGCAATGCTGCGGGACGCATCGTCGCACTGACCCATCAATCCATGAGCGCGCAAGACGCGCTGGCCGCAGGCTGGGAGGCCGTGCATGGGGCTGATCCCGGGGTGGAAGAATTTGTACGCGAGGTCTCCAGCCAGACCAATCCACTGAGCCAGACCGATGCCGGCCTGGCCCGCGTGCTGGAAGATCTGATCGACGTACTCATCAACCGGGGGTTGATCCAGTTCACCGACCTGCCCGCGGCGGCCCAAGCCAAGCTGCTTGAGCGACGCCAGACCCGGGCCAGCCTGGCCAACCGGCTGGAATTGCTGCCCGACGACGGCGACAGCTTCCCGCTTTGATGCGGCGCGCTGCGGGGCAGCGCCGCTCCACATAGTCGCGGAATTGCGGGATTATTACCGGATAGCCCAAGATATGGACCTAAGTCCAATAGACGGGCTGGCGACGCCACCTTACTCTTCGGGTCATCAATGTTGATAACCTGGGCTTGCGGGCCCGGGCTTCTTTTTTTCACCGGAGAGCATCATGGCCCAATTCGCTACCGTCGCCGCCATTACAGGAAATGGCACCGTTCTGGCTGTTGACGTGCAGGGCAAGACCCGCGCGCTGAAGGTCGGTGACACCCTGCAAAAGGGCGAAACGGTACGCACCGTCGGGGACGTGCGGGTCGAGCTCATCATGGAAGACGGCCACCATCTGGCGATTGCGCCCGCGCAAAGCGTGCGCCTCGA
>NZ_JBFUJT010000048.1:0-29199 GCF_056401235.1 Polaromonas sp. P4_F9
GCCGCCATCAACAAGGACCCCGAGGCACCGATTTTCAGCGTGGCTGATTACGGGCTGGAGGCCGACTTGTTCGTGGCTGTGCCCGAGCTGGTCGCAGCTTTGTGACCCCTTAACTCCCTCCYCCGCTGGGGGAGGGCAGGGGTGGGGGTAGTGCGACGCCAGGCCCCCATCCCAACCTTCTCCCAGCGGGGGAAGGGGAAAAAACGGAGACAAAAAATGAGCTATATCGCCCCTCTCAAGGACATGCTGTTCGACATCAAGCACTTGGCCCGCATCGACCAGGTCGCGCAAATGCCCGGCTTTGAAGACGCCGGATTCGAGACGGCGCAGGCGGTGCTTGAGGAGTGCGCCAAGTTCAACCAGGACGTGCTGTCGCCGCTGAACTGGGAGGGCGACAAAAATCCTTCGAGCTGGAAAGATGGCGTGGTCACCACCACCCCTGGCTTCAAGCAGGCCTTCAAGCAATACGCGGAAGGTGGCTGGCAGGGCCTGCAGCATCCGGCCGAGTATGGCGGCCAGGGCCTGCCCAAGACCATAGGTGCGGCCTGTGGCGAGATGCTCAATTCGGCCAACATGAGTTTTGCCTTGTGCCCGCTGCTCAGTGACGGCGCCATCGAAGCCCTGCTGACAGCCGGCTCCGATGAGTTGAAGGCGACCTACCTTGAAAAGCTGGTCAGCGGACAGTGGACCGGCACCATGAACCTGACCGAGCCGCAGGCGGGCTCTGACCTCGCCATGGTGCGCAGCCGCGCCGAACCGCAGCCCGATGGCATCTACAAGGTGTTCGGCACCAAGATATTCATCACTTATGGTGAGCACGACATGGCCGAGAACATCGTGCACCTGGTGCTGGCGCGCGTGACCGGCGCTCCCGAGGGCGTGAAGGGCATCAGCCTGTTTGTCGTGCCCAAGTTCCTGGTCAATAAAGACGGCTCGCTGGGTGCGCGCAACGACGTGCATTGCGTCAGCATCGAGCACAAGCTGGGCATCAAGGCCTCGCCCACAGCGGTGCTGCAGTATGGCGACCACGGCGGCGCCGTCGGCTACCTCGTCGGTGAAGAAAACCGCGGGCTTGAGTACATGTTCATCATGATGAATGCGGCGCGCTATGCCGTCGGCATGCAGGGCATTGCCGTGGCCGAGCGTGCCTACCAGAAGGCGGTGAGCTTTGCCCGGGAGCGGGTGCAGAGCCGCCCCGTTGACGGATCGATCAAGGCCAGCGCGCCCATCATTCATCATCCCGACGTCAAACGCATGCTGATGACCATGCGCGCCTACATCGAAGGGTGCCGCGCCATGGCCGCTAGCGCCGCAGCGGCCTACGATGCATCGCACCACCATCCTGATGCCGAGGTGCGCAAGCAAAACCAGGCCTTCTACGAGTTCATGGTGCCGCTGGTCAAGGGCTACAGCACCGAGATGAGCCTGGAAGTTACCTCGCTGGGCGTGCAGGTCCACGGCGGCATGGGTTTCATCGAGGAAACCGGCGCCGCACAGTACATGCGCGATGCAAAAATCCTGACGATTTACGAAGGCACGACGGCCATCCAGGCCAACGACCTGATTGGCCGCAAGACTTCGCGCGATGGCGGCCAGACAGCCAAGGCGATTGCCAAGCAGATTGAAGCGACCGAAAACGAACTGATCCGGCAGGGCAATGCCGACGCGGTGGCGGTGGCCAGGCGACTGAAGGCCGCCCGGGAAGCATTTGTGGATGTGGTCGAGTTTGTCGCGGGCAACACCAAGGCCAGCCCGAACGCTGTTTTTGCCGGTAGCGTTCCCTACCTCATGCTGGCAGGCAATGTGGTGGCCGGCTGGCAGATGGCACGTTCGCTGCTGGTGGCCCAGGAGCAGCTTGCCCAGGGAGTGGACGCCGATTTCATGAAGGCCAAGATCACCACCGCCCGTTTTTACGCCGACCACCTGCTGACCAAGGCTCCGGGTGTGCGCGACAGCATTGTGGAAGGTGCGGACTGCGTGACTGCGCTGGCGCTGGAAGCGTTTTAAAACCTCAATCACCTCAATCGCTATTACGGCATTACGCTATTAATGTGATAGCTGCCTGCGTCCATTTTCAATGGGCCAGAGAACTATCTTTAAACATTTCTGCCTCACTGACCTGTTGAAAGACGCCATGTCCAGACTTCCCGCGCCGCTGAATAATCTGCCGCTGCCCATCATCGGCTCGCCGCTGTTCATCATCAGCAACCCCAAGCTGGTGATCGAGCAATGCAAGGCCGGCGTGGTGGGCGCCATGCCCGCGCTCAATGCACGTCCTGCCGCGCAGCTCGAGGACTGGCTGGCGGAGATCACCGAGACCCTGGCGGCGTATAACAAGGCGAATCCTGACAAGCCTGCCGCGCCGTTTGCGATCAACCAGATCGTGCACAAGTCCAACGACCGGCTGGAGCACGACATGGCGCTGTGCGTGAAGTACAAGGTGCCCATCTACATCACCAGCCTGGGCGCGCGCGAAGACATCAACGCCGCGGCCCACAGCTACGGCGGTGTGGTGCTGCACGACATCATCAACAACAAGCATGCGCGCAAGGCGATTGAAAAAGGTGCGGATGGCCTGATTGCCGTGGCGGCCGGCGCCGGTGGTCATGCGGGCGTCAAGAGCCCGTTCGCCCTGATCCAGGAAATACGGCAGTGGTTTGACGGCCCGCTGGCGCTGTCGGGCTCCATCTCCACCGGTGGCGCGGTGCTGGCCGCGCGCGCCATGGGCGCCGATTTTGCGTACATCGGTTCGGCGTTTATCGCCACGGAAGAAGCCCGCGCCTCCGATGCCTACAAGCAGGCGATCGTCGAAGGAAATTCCGATGACATTATTTACAGCAACCTCTTTACCGGCGTACACGGCAACTACCTTGCCCCATCGATCCGGGCTGCGGGCATGGACCCCGCGAACCTGCCCGAGAGCGATGCGAGCAAGATGAACTTTGGCGGCGACAAGTCCAAGGCCTGGAAGGACATCTGGGGTTGCGGCCAGGGCATCGGACCGGTCAGCAAAGTACAGAGCGCCGCCGCTTTCGTCGCCCAGCTCAAGCGCGAGTACGAAGACGCGCGCATCCGGCTGGCGCTCTAGTCCCCGTCACGCTCGCTGGCGTTCATCCCGGCCTTCATGCGTTCAACCGACCAGCGTCTGCACGGTATTGATACCCTCAAGGGCATCGCCTGCGCCCTCATCGTCTGGCACCATCTGGCTTTTTATGGGCCGATGTCGGACGTGGTTCATGCCGTTGTGCCGGGCCTGACGGGCTGGCTTTACGACTATGGCCGCATGGCCGTGCAGGTGTTTCTGGTGGTGGGCGGCTTTCTGGCTGCCAGTTCGCTGGCACCTGAGGGCGGGGCGGCTTTCACGCAACCAGGCCGGCTGATGCTTCGCCGATACCGCCGGCTGGTGCCGCCCTATTTGGTGGCGCTTGCCGTGTGCGTGCTGGTGGCCGCGCTGGTGCGGCCGTGGTTTGCGCACCCGTCTGTGCCTGCTGCGCCGACTTTGCTGCAGGTCGTTGCCCACGTACTGCTGCTGCAGGATGTACTGGGCCAGGAGGCCCTGTCGGCCGGTGTCTGGTATGTGGCGATCGATTTTCAGCTGTTCGTCACCAGCGTGATGATTTTTGCTTTCGCACGCAAGCTGCAGCAGCGCTGGCCGCAGGTGCCGGCGCAGCTCGGCGTGGGCCTGATGCTGTCGCTGGCCGCGGCATCGCTGTTCTTCTTCAATCGCCATTCCGGGCTGGACGTCACAGCGCTGTATTTTCTCGGCTCTTACGCCCTGGGTATGCTGGCTTTCTGGGCGTCGCGGGCGGCAGGCAAGGCCCAACGGGTGCAGTGGCTGCTGGCCATTGCCCTGTTCGGTGTGGCGGCTTTGCTGCTTGATTTCAGGGGCCGGATTGCCCTGGCGCTGGTGGTGGCGTTGGGCCTGGTGTGGCTACAAAAAAGCGCTGTCGCACGGCAATGGCGGGAGCCCCGCTGGCTGGTGAAACTCGGCCAGATCTCGTACTTCGTGTTTCTGATTCACTTCCCGGTGTGCCTGCTGGTCAATGCCGTCGTGGGTTTTTTCTGGCCCACCCAATTGATTGCCAACGCGCTGGGCTTGCTGGCCGCCTTCCTGCTGTCCCTGCTGGCGGGCGCGGTGCTTTACAGAAGCGTTGAATCCCGGCAATTGCCTGCACGCAGCGCGGCCAAGGCGCGACTTCTCTCGCCGTGATACCCGCACCTGAGGATTTTGTTGTCACTCCTCAACTCAGTGCGTGCGCTGTGCCTTTCTTGCTCCCTCGCCCTTTGGGAGAGGGTTGGGGTGAGGGCCCGCGGTGTATAAAAAACCGCAGTCTTTCGCATCTGTCGCAGCCGCCATCCCAGCCCCACGTGTTGCAGTGAGACACTGCGGCTCTTCGCCCCGTCCAGGTCCGCAATCAAATCAATAGCGTTTCAGGCCTTCCGCTCAACGCCTGAACATGTCCAGCTTCAATTCAGAGGGCTCGCCCAGCCAGGAGGCATGGGTCGTGTGATCGGCCAGGTTATCGCCCGTGACGCCATGCACGAACACATCAAGCCCGTTGCGGTGTTGCTCCAGCCACGGGATCAGGCGCTCAAACTGGACGCGGTCAAATGCCAGCTGGCAGCTCCAGTGCGGGTGCGGCCCAATCTCACGTTCATGCACACGGCCGACAGCCACCCCGAACAGCTCACCTGCCTGCTCGCACAACGCGCAGGCCTGCGCCACGGTGGCGGGGCCAAAATAAACATGGGCGTGGTAGCGGTCGTGGACGTTTTCGGGGCGCTTGGTCATGGGATGGATGGCCGAAAGTGAATGCATGGGCGATTGTCCTGTCATCCGTTTTCCCCGCCGCGACCGCGGGGTTTACAGGCCCGCCAGAAAGGTCATCTCGGGCAGGTGCGCGGACGGATCTTGCTGCCGGGCCTGCGCGTGGGTTTTTTTCACGAGTTGCCGGCAGTGGTCGAGGTCCGTCACTTGAAAAAGAAACAAAACCTCGGCGGGATCTTCGGCATTTTGCCAAAGGTGCTCCAGGTACATGCCCTGCTCGGCATGGCTGGCTGCATCCTTGTCGAGCTGCGCCTTCACATCCGCCAGTCGGGCGCCGCGCAGTTTTGCCAGTACATGAGCCATGTGAACCTCCGGTACAAATCAGCATTATGAAACCGTGCCAGGCGGGCTGCAGGCCGCTTGCCGGATGGCGGAGTATTCAATATACTGTACATAAACACAGTATTTATCCAGCTACCCAAGTTCTTGTTTATTGACACCAAAAGCACGGCCAGCCAGGCCGTTTGAGTCCCATGACCGAGGTCAAAATCCCCCTCCATGCCATCAAGGGCCGGGGCAGCGCCACGCGCATTGCACACCGGTTCGAGAAAAATGCGCGCGAGGCCTACGACGATGGCTGGGGCACCCTGCAAGATGTGACGGGCGATGTGATCGGCGAGGTTCCGCGTATTGAGACGGAAGTGATGATGGAAGACGCCCGCAGCGCCATTTCGCACAACGACTCTCCCGACATCTTCTTCGACTACGGCCTGAACCCCTACCGGGGCTGCGAGCATGGCTGCGTCTATTGCTATGCGCGGCCCACGCACAGCTATCTCAACCTTTCGCCCGGCCTGGACTTTGAGACGAAGATCATTGCCAAGCGCAACATTGCCGCGGTGCTGCGCGCCGACCTCGGCAAACGAAGCTACGTGCCCAAACTGCTCAACATCGGTTCGGCGACAGACTGCTACCAGCCCGTGGAGCGCGAACTGCGGCTCACACGAGGCGTGATCGAAGTCCTGCAGGAGGCGCGCCATCCGTTTTCACTGGTCACCAAATCCAGCGGTGTCGAACGCGACCTCGATTTGATCGTGCCCATGGCGGCCGATCGGCTGGCTGCCGTCTATGTGACCATCACCACGCTGGACGGCGAACTGGCACGCAAGCTGGAGCCGCGCGCCGCAGCGCCACACCGCCGGCTGCGGACCATCGAGAGGCTCGCCGCCGAAGGCGTGCCGGTGGGCGTGAGCGTGGCGCCGCAGATTCCCTTTGTCAATGACGACATGGAGCAGGTGCTCACGGCCGCCTGGGATGCGGGCGCGCGCACGGCGTTCTACACCGTCATTCGCCTGCCCTGGGAGGTCGCGCCTATCTTCAAGGAGTGGCTGGAGTTGCACTACCCGCAGCGCGCTGCGCGCATCATGGCGCGCATCCACGAGATGCGCGGCGGCAAGGACTATGACAGCGATTTTGCTTCGCGCATGAAGGGTGCGGGCCTGTGGGCCGACCTGATACGCCAGCGTTTTGAGAAAACCTGCGGCCGGCTGGGCTTTAACCGCCAGCGCATTGAACTGGATTTGAGCCAGTTCAGGCCGCCGGGGGCGGCGGGGCAGGGCAGCCTGTTTTGAGGCGGCTCGCCGGCAATTCGGTGCGCGGGCTATAGTCCAAAAAGGGTCTAAAAAGCAGCGTGTGTTTGGCCGACCTGGCCTGCAGGTCACGCCATACCGTTTGAAAGTAAGAGGAGTTCACCTTGGCGCTCGAGTGGAAGTATTCATCGGAAGGCATGCTTGGGGAGGACTGGGAAGCGCTCTCCAACCTTTACCGGGTGGCGCCTCTGGGCGACAAGCAGCCGGCCGACCTTTAGGTCGTGTTTTCCAACAGCATGTTCAAGTGCTTTGTGTATGACGCCGGCACGCTGATTGCCGCCGGCCGCGCCGTGGCGGACGGCAAGGACTGCTCTTACATCTGCGACATCGCGGTGGCGCCGGAGCGGCAGGGTTCCGGCTTGGGCAAAGAGATGGTTGCGGCGCTGGTGCGGCTTTCCAAAGGCCACAAGAAAATCATCCTGTACGCAGTGCCGGGCAAGGAGCCCTTTTATCGCAAGCTCGGTTTCAGGCGCATGGCGACGGCCATGGCCATTTTTGCGAACCAGGAACAGGCGCTCAAGGACGGTTTGCTCAATGAAACCTGAAAGCGCATTGCCGGGCAGTACCCCGACAAGCTGGCGCATGTTGTGATGTGACACGAGACGTGGAGAGCATTCGAATCCTTGTCAGCCTTCACGACCAGGCACTGCGCCTCTACTGTGGCGGCGTGCTTGTGCGCGCGTATCCGGTATCGACCGCCAGGAACGGCCCCGGCGAACTGGAAGGCAGCGCCTGCACGCCGCGGGGCGCTCACGTCATTCGGGCAAAGATAGGCGCGGGCTGCGAGGCAGGGACGGTTTTTGTCGCACGCAGACCCACGGGGGAGATGTTTTCAGCGGGGCTGGCCGAGGCGAATCCGGACAGGGACTGGATCCTGACCCGCATTCTCTGGCTCTGCGGCCGCGAGCCGGGCAAGAACCGCTTTGGCGCGGTCGACACCATGCGCCGGTACATCTACATCCACGGATGCCCGGACGGCCTGCCCATGGGCGAGCCCTTGTCTCACGGCTGCGTGCGCATGAGAAACGCGGACATCGTGGAGCTGTTCGACCTCGTGGAGCCCGGCACCGAGGTATGGATTCAGGCCGGGCCGGCTGCTGATGCCGATCCGCCCGGCATCCCGGCGCCACGCTAGCGCAAATAGCTGCGGTTCAGCCGCACTTCCAGYTTTTTCTGCAGCGTTTCAAACGATGCGCTCATGGCCCAGTAAATCGCRGCCGCCGCCAGGTACAGCGGGAAGGCTGGAAGGTGGTGGCAATGACTTCCTTGGTGGCCAGCATCAGTTCACCCGCACCGTCCGGAACGTAAAAGAGATGCCGACAACCAGAAAGGCCGCGATATGCCAGGCACGCACGGAAGTAGTTCTTATGATTTTTGATTGTTTTCTTGGGGTGAGACTCGTAGCACGCTCATTGGCGCCAGGGCGTCAAGTGACGCTCAGCCCAGGCCAGTGCTCCATAAAGACCTAACCCCATGAAAGCAAGGACGACCACCGCCGCAAAAACACGGGGCGTATCAAAAGTGCCTTGGGCGCTCAGGATGACATAGCCAAGGCCTCGCTGGGAAGCCACGAATTCACCGACGATCGCACCAACCAATGCCAGAGAGATGGCAACCTTCATACCCGCAAGAATGGACGGAAGTGCACCTGGCAAGCGAACCTTGAAAAAGAAATCCGTCTTGGAGCCTTTGAGCACACGCCCAAGATCGAGCACGTCGTTAGGAACCGATCGCAGTCCGTGCATCGCATCAACGATGACAGCAAAGACAGCGATAAGAAACGCGATTGCAATCTTGGGTTCGGAGCCCGTCCCAAGCCAGATAACGAACAGTGGCGCAATCGCAACCTTCGGAACGCTATTGAGGCCAATGATCAACGGATAAACCGTGTGCTCAAACAGTTTTGAGCCAACCAGCATCGTCGCAAGCAGCACGCCGATGACTGCTGCCAAGACGAATCCGGCGAGCGTCGTGAGCAGGGTATAGGCTGCATGGTCAAGGTAGAAACTCCACTCGCCGAATAGCTCGCTCATTACAGCGCTGGGCGGCGGAAGGGTAACTGGGCGCACGTGCAGAACACGTACGAGTACCTCCCACACGACCAGGAATACGATCAGCGAGAGTGAGCCCAGGATCCACTGCTGAGCTGCGTGTGTTTTTTTTGTGCTCATGCTGCGACCGCCTCGTTGACTTGTCCAGGCTCTTCGTTGATAAGCCCCATTTCATGAAAGAGTGCGCGGATGCGGTTGGTGTATTTGCCGAACTCAGGCGTCTCGCGCACCGCCAGCTTTCGAGGCCTCGGAAGGTCGATTTCAATGATGTCCGCAATTCGACCCGGTCTCGGCGAGAACACCACGACACGGTCTGCCAGGTATACGGCTTCTGCGATGCCATGAGTCACGAACACCACGGTATTGCGTGTCTCAAGCCATATGCGCTGCAACTCAGCGTTCATCTGGTCGCGCGTCAGCGCGTCAAGCGCACCAAAAGGCTCATCCATCAGCAGCAAGCTAGGTTGATCGATCAATGCCCTGCAGATCGCAGCGCGTTGGCGCATGCCTCCGGACAGTTCCCGTGGGTATTTGGAACCGAAATCTGTCAGGCCCACGAGCTTCAGCAAATCGCGCATTGGCTGCTTGTAGTTTGCGACTGGCTTTCTCGCGAACTCGATGGGAAGCATGATGTTGCGCTCGATGGTTCTCCATTCGAGCAGGGCGTCGCGCTGGAAAACCATGCCGACGTGATCCGGCGGGCCGGAAATCTCTCGGCTGTCCGCCTTCAGGCTACCGGAGGAGATGTCTTCAAGGCCTGCGATGCAGCGCAGGAAGGTGCTCTTTCCGCAGCCGCTGGGGCCAAGAATGCTGACGAATTCGCCAGGCCGGATGTCGAGCGAAATCCCGTCCAGGGCCGTAAGTGGCGTCTCGCCCCCGTAAACCTTGCGGACGTCGACTGAGGTGATCGTTGATGCGCTCACTTCGGCACCCCCGCAGCAGCACGCACCAGGCCGGGTGCAAAGAATTCGTTGCCGTCCTTGATCGACTTGATCAGTCCGACGTCCGTGAGCGTCTTGACCGCAACGGTAAAGTCCGCAGCAACAGGCGCGCCAAGCATTTGACCTGCAGGAACTGGAAGTTGGAAGAAGCCCTTGAGCGCATCGATCTGTGCCCGCAGAATCGCCTTGTCAAGCTTGGCTTGCGGCCGCTGCGCGACGATGGCGTCGACGGCTTCGGACTCGTGGCCGTTGTAGATGTATTGCCATGAAGCGGCAACGATGCTTGCAAACTTGGCGATCGGTTCGCGTTTGGCAGCCAGCTTCGATTCAGTCGCGAAAAGTCCGAAGCTTGGCATGTTCAAGTTGTAGTCTGCAAATCGGATCGCATCGGAGGCACGCGTTTGCGACACAACAGGCAGAAAGAACGGAATGGTCGAAAACGCAGCGTCTGCTCGTCCGGCGGCATAAGTGGCGGCCTTGCCTGCCGCGTCGACGTTGACCAGTTCCAAGTCGCTTCGCTTCAGTCCGCCTGACGCAAGGAAAGCGTCGATGAAAGGAGCTTCGAGGGACCCAGCGGTGAATGCGACCTTCTTGCCCTTGAGATCTTTGGGTCCCTTGATGCCGGCGTCTTTCGGAACCAGCAAGCCGATGTCGCTCAAACGAGCGAAGACGGCGACTGCCTTTACCGGCAGGCCCTTGTCACGGGCAATCATCATTGATGCAAGGGCCGCATGTCCCACATCAAACTGGTCGCCGCCGCCAACGATCTGGACGGTCGTCACTGAGCCGTTGCCGTCTTCGAGCGTGACGTCAAGGCCAGAAGCGGCGAACCATCCCTTTTGCTGGGCGAGATGCATGGCGGCCTGAACGCCCCAAGGCGTCCAGTCCATCCGGACCTTGAGCTTTTCGGAGCTCTGGGCCAGCGCGCCCACTGAAAGAGTGAGGCCAAGACAGCCGACGGTAAGACTGCCGATCAGGCGAGAAAGGAAGCGGTTCATAGCAATTCTCCAGTAAGAAATAAGAAAAGAAGCCAGGCTCGACCCCGGACGATCGCGTCAAGCCGGAACGGGAACTACGTTGTTTGGCTCAGTCGCCACGGCCGAACAACCGCTTGATGCGGGACCATATCACGCTCACGCCAAGGCTGAACGCATTGAGCTTTGCCGGCGGCAGGGGGAGGTCTGACGAGCGATTCGGATTCATGCGAAGCGTTACGTTCTTGCCGAATTCCTGAATCAGGCGACCGACAAAGTCTTTAACGAGACCAGTGCGCGAGAATTGAGCTAAGGGGCCCTGCAGCGAATAGAGAAGATCGACCTCAACCTTGGTGGAGTTCGCGTCAATCTCGACCATGCGGTAGGACACATCGCCATTTGCTCGGGACTTGCTGATGGAGTCCTGGCCGGCGCCCTTGAGAATGGCGGAGCGCGCCCGGTCGTTGCGGTCCAGACGTGCGGCGCCGTTGAAACTGGCCGACATCGGGCCGAACTTGATTGCCACGCGGCCTTTGACTCGATCACCAACGTGCTCCGTCAGTTCCGCCCCTGGCAGGCACCCGGCTACGGCAGGGAGGTCTGCCATGAACTTCCAGACGGCGTCGGCGGGATAGGGAACCTTGAAGCTGCCTTGTATGCTGGTGCCGCCCTTGACCGCGGTGGCGTTGTCGTCGGCGGCTGCCTGTTTTTCCGCGACCACTGCCACCTTGCCGATGTCAGTTGCTTTGAATGTTTGAAAGCCAACCGCTCCCCCTGCTGCGACCGTGACATCCTTGAAGACCTTGGCGGTTGCTGCTCGAAGTTTCGAAACCGCGGGGACAGCGTCGTCGCGACATTGCTTCAAGACATCCATGACTGCATTCACGATGCCCATGTAGCCAGTGCATCGGCAAAGGTTCCCGGAAAGCTCTACGCGGATTAGGTCCTCGTCGGCGTTGGGAAAGCGCAGCACGATGTCGCGCGCGGTCGCCAGCATTCCTGGCGTGCAGAAGCCGCACTGGAGGCCATGGTGACGCGAGAATGCGGGCCGCAGCAGCGCCATGATCGCGTCGTCGTCGTAACCTTCGACCGTTGTGACTTTCTTGCGGTCGCAGGCAACTGCAAACGTGATGCAGGAGCGAACAGGCTGGCCGTCGACCAGGAGTGTGCAGGCGCCGCATACTCCGTGCTCACAGCCCAAGTGGGTTCCGGTCTGACGGCCTTCGTCGCGAACGAAGTCCGCCAGGTGCATGCGCGACGGCACGTCGCGGCTGACCGTTCTATTGTTGATCTCGATGGCGATTACCGTCATTGCGCTTTCTCCTTGCCCAACACTTGTTCCAGACAGCGCAGCACAGCGGCCGTCATCAATTTTCGGTCTATGGCGTCTTTGCCTGGCGCGGCGGCCTCCAGGGCCTTGCCGATGTCGGCACGCGTCGGAATGGCCCCCGACTCGGCGACCGCAGCGGCGATAGACGGCAGCGCCTGCGGCGCACCGTCCAGCGCGCCGACCACCACGCGCGCGAATCCTCGACGCGGATCAAAAACAGCGCAGCAACTGGCTTCGGCGAATTCGCCCGTCTTGCGGCAGAACTTCGCATAGCCCCAGCGGGCGTTGTCCCCCAGCTCGGGCACATGGATCGCGCTGATCAGTTCGCCCTCGGCGACATCGGTGGTGTAGGCCCCAAGCATGAAGCGCTCCATAGGGACCATGCGCTTGTTTCCAGACGACACCAGCTCCAATTGCGCGGCCAGCGCCGTCATGGTCAGCACCCAGTCCGCAGCCGGATCGGCGTGCGCCAGACTTCCGGCCACGGTGCCGCGGTTGCGGATAGCGCGGTAGGCAATGCCTGCCGCCACGGTCTGAAGAAGGGTTCCACGCAGCAGCGGGAACATGCCATCTTCGATCTCGGCGTGGGTCACGGCACCCCCGATCCGGATTACGCCGCCAGACATCGTGACACCGCGCATCTCGGGCAGCGCCGTGCAATCCACGACCACCTTGGGTCTTGCGAGCCGGAGGTTGAGCATGGGCCCCAATGACTGGCTCCCACCCATGACCTTGACTGCGCCTTGCCCCTCGGCCAGACGCTGGAGTCCTTCCTTCAATGTCGAAGGACGGACATACTCAAATAAAGCAGCTTTCATCGTTGATTCCTTAAGCGGCCTTGCGAACCTGAACAGCCTCTGCTCTGGCAATGGCCTCGAGCAGGCGCCGGGGCGTCAACGGGGTGTGAGCAACTTCCGCACCCAGCCCTTGCAGCGCGTCGTTTACCGCGTTGAAAATGGCGGCAGGCGGTGCAATCGCGCCTCCTTCGCCCATCCCCTTGGCGCCGAACTCCGTGTGGGGCGAGGGGGTCTCAAAATGATGGATGCGCATGCGCGGAACTTCCGTGGCGCCCGGCAACATGTAGTCTGCCAGCGTTGATGCCAGCGGCTGCCCGTTGGCGTCATACGGCGTCTCCTCGTACAAGGCGGTGCCTATGCCCTGAGCAACCCCGCCATAGGTCTGTCCTTCGACGATCAAGGGGTTGATCATGGTGCCGCAGTCTTCAACAATGACGTAGTCGAGAAGTTCAACATGTCCCGTTTCGGGATCTACGGCGACCGTGACCGCGTGGCTGGCGTAAGTGAATGCACCGGTGTCGACCTTCGGTTTAAATCCGGTGGTGGTCTCCAGGCCACCCTGATCAACGTCGGCAGGCAGCCTGTCGGGACGCAGGTACCAGGCCTCGGCGACTTCGGACACGGGTACGCTGCCACCGGGGCCGACAACGCGGCCATTCACCAGCTCCACGTCCTCTGGTTTGGTACCCAACAAATGAGCGCCGATTCGCTTGATGCGCGGGGCCAGAACTTTACAGGCGCGCGACACCGCCCCGCCCGACATCACCAGCGAACGTGAAGCGTAGGTTCCCGTGGAGTAAGGCGTCTGTGCCGTATCGCCGTGGACCAGCCTCATACGGGAGATATCGATCCCGAGGATTTCGTGAGCGATCTGCGCGAAGCTGGTTTCCATGCCCTGGCCGTGCGAATGCACTCCGACGCGAATCTCCAGTCCGCCGTCGGGCGTGACGCGCACGGTGGCGGAGTCGAAACCCGGGATGACCGGCGTGCCCCAAGCGGCGAAGACGGAGGTGCCATGGGCCGACTGCTCGGTGTAGGTAGCAAAGCCTACGCCGATAAGCCGGCCGTTCGGCTCCACCTGGCGCTGCCGCTCGCGCACCGCTTCAAAATCGATCATCTCGCGGGCCTTCAGGAGGCTGGCGGGGTAGTCACCGCTGTCCAGATGTTTGTTGGTGACGTTGACGTAGGGCATGAGGTCTGCCGGCACCAGATTTTCTAGCCGCACTTCCCAAGGTTCGCGGCCAACCGCGCGGGCCACCGCGTCGATCGTCAGCTCCATTGCGAAGCAAACGCCTGTGCGCGCCACGCCGCGGTACGGAACGAAGCCGGGTTTGTTCGTTGCTACGCATTCCGTCACGCAGCGGTAACCGCGGAACGCATAAGGACCGGGAAGATTACCTATCGCCTGTCCTGGTTCCAGGCCAATGGTGAAAGGCCAAACAGAATACGCGCCGCCATCAATGACAATGTGCGCGTCGAGCGCCAGGATCTTGCCTCGCTCGTCGGCATAGGCCGTCATGTCATAGTGATGCTCCCGCGTATTGGCACCAGCGATCAGATGTTCGCGGCGATCCTCCAGGTAGCGAAAGGGTTTGCGATGGGTCTTGGCAAGCCAGGCGACGCACAGTTCTTCTTGCTGCAACACGCATTTGTAGCCAAACGCGCCGCCTACATCTGGCGCGACGACACGAACCTGCCCCTGATCCATGCCAAGGCACTTGGCCAGGATGGTGCGGATCATGTGCGGCACCTGGGTGGCGGTATAGACCACCAGCATGTCGGCCTGATGATCCCAATACGCCAACACGGCCTTGCCTTCCATCGGCACCATGCAATGGCGCGCCAGGTCGATGGAGCGTCGCACGACCAGTTTTGCCTGGCTGGCAAGTTCGTCGAAGCTGGTGTCGGCTTTCAGCGTCAGGAAGTTGTGATGTGTCCAGTCGTCATGGATGAAATCCGCTGTGGCAGCTTTGGCAGTGGTCGCGTCGGCATAGACCGGTAGATCCTCGAATTCGAATTCGATGGTCTCGGCGATGTCTTCGGCTTCTGCTCGGGTAGGCGCAAAAGCCAGTGCGACCGGCTCGCCCACGAAACGCACTTTGCCTGAGGCAAGCGGTGGCTGCGCTGAAGACTGGTAGGTCGGAAGCGCCGATTCGGCGACGATGTCGAGAACGTCGATCATGGCCTCGCGTAGAACGACGCGGCTGGCGGTTTCGGGCGAAAGCGTGGTGCTGATGATGCGGGCATGCGCGAATGGACTGCGCAGAAAGGCGACTTCACTCATCTCCGGCATGTGCATGTCGGCCACGAACTGTCCACGTCCGTTCAGATGCCGGGCGTCTTCCTTGCGCTCCACTCGCGCGCCAACGCCCTGGCTCGCCGGCTTGGCGGGATCGATTTGACTGTGTTGCATTTTCTGTTTCCGGTGAGCTATTTGGGATCGCTTGCTGCGCCGCCGCCGAACATCTTGGACGGATCGTCACGTTCAGGGGAGGCATTTTCCGAGCGCTCGGGAGCATTCTGGAAGTTGAGCTGCACCTTGTCGGTATCCACCACTACCTCCTTGTCGAGGAAAAAGGTGACCGTCTGCGGCACGAAGATTACTACGGCAACGAGTATCAGTTGCATGAAGACCCACGGAATGGCTCCGAGGTAGATGTCCCTGGACTGCACCTTGTGTGGCAGCTTTCCTTCCTTGTGCAGCGTGTCGGAAATGCCACGCAGGTAGAAAAGGGAAAATCCGAATGGTGGGTGCATGAAGCTGGTCTGCATGTTCACGCAGATAAGCACGCCAAACCACACCAGGTCAATGCCGAGCTTTTGCGCTACCGGGCCCAACAAGGGCAGGATGATGAAGGCGATCTCGAAAAAGTCGAGAAAAAATGCAAGGACGAAAATAAACACGTTGACCGCGATCAGAAAGCCCACCTGGCCGCCCGGCAGATCAGCCAACATGTGTTCTATCCATAAGCCGCCGCTGACACCTTGGAACACCAGGGAAAAGGCGCGTGAGCCAATCAGGATGAACACCACCATCGCTGTCATGCGCATGGTCGAGGTCATGGCGCTTTGCAGTAGTGGCCAGGTCAGCCGGCCATGCACCGCAGCCAGCAGGAACGCACCAAGAGCCCCCATGGCGCCGGCCTCGGTTGGCGTGGCGATGGCTTCGTCAATTCCCGGCAAGCCTCCCATAGACCCCAGCACGGCGAAGATAAGGAATGCTGAAGGAATGATGCCGCGCAGGCATTTGGACCATAGCGCCCAGCCATTGAGCGTGCGCGCCTCCTTCGGTATGCCTGGCACATCCTGAGGCCGGAAGCGGCCGAGAAGGAATGTGTAAAGCGCGAAGAGGCAAACCTGCAGGATTGCGGGCCCCCACGCGCCCTTGTACATGTCGCCCACAGAGCGGCCGAGCTGGTCGGCCAGAACAATCAGACACAGTGAGGGAGGAACAATCTGCGTGATCGTTCCAGATGCCGCCAATACGCCGGTGGCGTAACGCATGTTGTAGCCATAGCGCATCATCACCGGCAGTGAAATCATCGCCATGGCAATCACCTGGCCGGCCACGGTACCCGTGATCGCGCCCAGAATGAAACCCACAATAATGACGGAGTAGCCCAGGCCACCGCGCACGGGTCCGAAGAGTTGACCCATCGAATCGAGCATGTCCTCGGCCAGGCCGCAGCGCTCAAGCACGCATCCCATCAGGGTGAAAAAGGGAATCGCCAGCAAAAGGTCGTTCGACAGGATGCCGAAGACGTTCAGAGGAAGGGCCGAAATGAATCCGGCGGGAAACCATCCCATGTAGATGGCGACACCGCCGCTGGCAACGCCAAGTGCGGCCAGCGAGAACGCCACAGGAAAGCCGAGCAGCAAAATGCCCACCAGGGCCGCGAACATCATCGGCGGAAATACTTCAAGGCTCATTGCAGGGGCTTTTCGTAGTGAAGGTTCATCTCATAGCGGTTCTGTAGCCATAGAACCCGTTTGGCGATCTCGCTGAGCGCCTGAAGCACCAGCAGACCGAATCCCACGGGCAGCAGTGCCATCGCAGGCCAGCGGATCAATCCTCCGGCGTTCGGTGACGACTCACCCGAACGGAGCATGTCAACGAACAGCGGCCAGGACAGGTAGGCGAGAAGAACCATGATCGGCAGCAAGAAGACGATCAGCCCAAATAGGTCCATATAAACCTGGTGGCGCGCCGACCAGCGTCCATAGAAAAGGTCGACGCGAACATGTTCGTTGAGTCGGAGTACCTGCGCGGCGCCAAGCATCACGCCAGCGCCAAAGAGATACCACTGGATCTCAAGCCATCCGTTGGAGCTGATGCCAATGCCGTAGCGCACCAGCGCGTTGCCACCGCTGATCACGCAAGCCAGCAGTAAAGCCCACTTTGCAATGACACCGGCAAAGTCGGTCAGATGGTCTATACCGCGTACCCAGCCAGGCAGCGCGCGGTCGTTGGGGTTTATCGTTTTCATGTGGGACGATCAATCATTCAAGGGGCGCCTACGCGTGGGCGCCCCTTGTGGCACTTGGCCGTTTTTTTACTTGGTGACGTTTGCGAACGTGTAGTTGTCCAGCTCGGCCTCTGCAACGCGGAACCAGTTGGCCTGATCACGGCGGTACTTGAGCCAGCTCGGCAACATCGCCTTGAAGTCGGGGTTGGCTTCCGATAGTTCGTTCATCAGTTCCGTAGCAGCCTTGAAAGCGGCGTCCATCACAGGCTTGGGGAAGTACGAAAGCTTTGCACCTTGACCGACCAGCTTTTTGATCGCCTCGGGATTACGGTTGTCGTAGTCGGCAATCATCTTCATGGTCTGCTCGTTGCAGGCACATTCGAAGGCGGCTTTGTACGAAGGCGGCAACGCGTCCCAGGCTTTACTGTTGACCATCGCGGTGATCGAGGCGCTGCCTTCCCACCACCCGGGCGCGTAGTAAAAAGGAGCTACCTTGTTCAGGCCAAGCTTGGCATCGTCATAGGGGCCGATCCATTCGGCCGCATCGATCGTGCCCTTTTCGAGCGAAGGGTAGATGTCGGCCGCCGGAATCTGCTGTGGGACGGCACCAAGCTTTGACATCACCATGCCGCCGATCCCACCGATTCGCATCTTCAGTCCATTGAGGTCGGCCACGGTCTTGATCTGTTTGCGGTACCAGCCACCCATTTGGACGCCAACGTTGCCGCACACAAAGTTGGTGATGCCCATCTTCTTGTACATCTCCCGCACAAGCTGCATCCCACCGCCAAACTGCATCCAGGCGTTGTGCTGGCGAGCGTTCAGCCCGAACGGCAAGCCGGTGTCGAAAGCCACCGCCGTGTTCTTGCCCACAAAAGCTGATGCCAGCACATGGTTGACCTCAATGGTCCCGTTGCTCACTGCTTCCATGTTTTGTGCCGGAGGGACGACCTCGCCGCCAGCAAAGCACTGAATCTGGAACTTACCGTCAGTCAACTCAGAGACCCGTTTGCACAGATGTTCGGCCGAACCGTACATCGTGTCCAGGCTTTTAGGCCAGCTGGTGGACATGCGCCACTTGATGCTGGGCGTGGATTGCGCCATGGCCGGGGCTGCGATAGCACCCAGAACGCCAACCATGGCGGTTTTATCGAGGAAGGCACGTCGCTGCATATGAACTCCAGAAAAAGTATTGATTTACGGCTTGCCCAAGGCCGCTTTATCAGGAGGTGCGGGCTATTTGTCGTCAGCATACTGAGTATAATTTGTCGTGTCAACAGGGTTTATGCATCGGGATTTCCCTAATCTTCAATTGCACCAATTCAGGGTGATTGATCTCTAATTTTGCACCAAAATATGACATACATCATTGATTTAATGAGGCTTTTTGTGCATTGCTTGTTTGATCGACCCCCGAGGAAACCCTGATGCTTGGTGCAACCATAATCTATTGACAATTGTCAGTACAGTGAAGATAATTCGGCTTCCTTCAACATAAAGGCCCACCATGACTTGGACCAAGATTGCTACCGCCGATCAGGTCGGTGAAGACGAAGCGGTCGCCGTTGTCATCGGCGATCTGAAGCTCGCGCTGTTTAACAGCGGCGGCGGCTTCCACGTCACCGACAACATCTGCACCCATCAATACGCGATGCTCTCCGAGGGCTATGTAGAAGATGGCTGCGTCGAATGCCCACTACACCAGGCGCGCTTCGATCTGAAGACGGGCGCCGCTATGTGCGCCCCCGCCACCCAGCCGATCCGCGTGTATCCGGTGAAGGTCGAAGGCGATGACATCCTGGTGGACGCGTGATGGATGCCGGTCGCACTGGCGTTCTGATCGTCGGCGCGGGCCAGGCCGGCGCGACGGCTGCAGCAGCGCTGCGGGACTTCGGCTACCAAGATCGAATTGTCGTTGTGGGATCGGAGCAGCCGCTGCCATATGAACGCCCACCCTTATCCAAAGCCATGCTTTCGGGTTCGGGAGTGGTTGGAGATATCCAGATCCATCCGACAGGATTCCACGAAGAAAAGTCGATCGAGACAATGCTTGGTGTGGAGGTTTCCTCCCTGGACGTTCACGGGCACACGGCCCTGTTGAAAAACGGGAAGACGATCGCCTGGCAGCACTGTGTGATCGCCACTGGAGGCAAGGCTCGGACCATTGCTGGTCTTCCGCCTGGCACTGCCTGTATTCATTACCTGCGTACCGTCGCAGACGCCCTACGCTTGCGCGAAGAGATGCGCCGGTGCCGTTCAGTACTGATCGTCGGAGGAGGATTCCTTGGGCTGGAAGTGGCCTCAACCGCCCGGTCAATGGGCTTGTCGGCCACGGTGCTCGAGAGCGGCGACCGAGTGCTGGGTCGAGTCGTTCCGCCAGACATGTCATCCTGGCTGCGTCAGTCCATCACGGCCGCAGGCGTGGACCTGCGACTCAGCGCCCGCTGCGAATCCTTTGATGTTCACGCCGATGGTGTCAGCATCGACCTGGCTTCCGGCGAGACGTTATCCGCAGACATGATTGTCGTAGCCGTTGGATTGGAGCCCGAGGTGGGTACCGCACGCCGCGCGGGCCTTTCCATTCATTCGGGAAACGGTGGCATCTGTGTCGACGGGCGCTGCATGACTAGCGCCCGAGACGTCTATGCGGCAGGCGATTGCAGCAGCCAGACCCACCCCTTCATCGGATTTGAGATACGCCTGGAGTCCTGGCAAAACGCGAACGAGCAGGCCCGGCTTGCAGCTGCGGCGATCGCTGGCGTGCCGACCGCCCCCTTGACGGCGCCGTGGTTCTGGAGCGACCAGTTTGGCTGCAACCTTCAGATCCTGGGCGTGCCCGTGGCCGGCCTGCTGTATCACCGCCGCGGAGATTTCGGCAGTCCCGACGCGGCGCCGAAATTCATGCTGCTGGGCGCAAATGAAGCAGGCCAGATCCTGCACGCCATCGCCCTCAACGCTGGCGGTGACCTTCGTCAGCTCAAGCCGCTGGTAGATAGCAAGACGCCTTGCGATCCGATTTCTCTTTGCGACGCCACGGCGCCGCTTCGCCCCCTTGTCCGCGCCGCATTGGCACGAACGCCCACCCTCACCGTTTCCTAAACCGGAGTTAGGTATGCACAGCACCCACGCCGTCCTCAACCGCACCGTCCGCTCAAAGGACGCAGACCTCTCGGCCTGCGTTTGGCCAGAAGACGCGATGCATTTCATTCCAGACTGGGTCTACACCAATGAAGCGGTGTACGGCAAAGAGATGGAGCTCATCTTCCGGGGTCGCACCTGGAACTACGTCGCCCTGGAGGCGGAGATCCCCGACTCCGGCGATTACAAACGATCCTACGTCGGAGACACCCCAGTCGTCGTCTCGCGCGCAGAGGACGGATCGATCAACGTGTTCGAGAACCGATGCGCGCATCGAGGTGCAGAGTTCTGCCGTCACGGCCAGGGCAATGTCAAAGAATTTGTCTGTCCCTACCATCAATGGTCCTACGACCTGAAGGGCAACCTGCAGGGCGTACCGTTCAAGCGCGGCGTCAACAAGACCGGCGGGATGCCAAAGGACTTCAAGAACGAAGAGCATGGACTCAAGAAATTGTTCGTGACCAGCCATCGCGGCATGGTTTTCGCCTCCTATTCGGCTGACGTGGAGCCTATCGAGGAGTATCTCGGCCCGGAGATGTTGAAGGACTTCGACGTCGTCTTCAACGGCAGGAAGCTGAAGATTCTTGGTTATTACAAAAACGAGTTGCCGTGCAACTGGAAGATGTACCACGAGAACCTGAAGGACCCGTATCACGCAACTCTGCTGCACTCCTTTTTGGTGGTTTTTGGTCTGCTCGTCGCGGGCAACAAGTCAGCCATGATTGCTGACAGCAAGCACTGCCGCCACGGAACCATGGCTTCGGCCAAGTCCGAAGACAAGTATGCAGTTGTCAGCAGCGAGAACAAGAAGGAGATGCGCTCTTTCCACGAAGGCATGCACCTGCGCGACGACCGCTTTCTCGAATTCGTGAAGGAGTTCGATTCTGAGTGGTCGGTGACCATGCAGACAGTTTGGCCGAACTTGGTGGTCCAGCGCGAAATGAACACGCTTGGCGTTCGTCAGATTGTTCCAAACGGCCCCAACAGCATGCTGATGCAGTGGACCATGTTTGGCTATGAAGACGACACCGAGGAGATGACGCAGCACCGCCTGCGCCAGGGCAATCTGATGGGCCCGGCGGGTTTTCTCGGCCTTGAAGACAACGAGGCCATGAAGTTTGTGCAGGAAGGTGTGCGCCGCTCAAGCAGCAACACCAACGTTATCAAGCTGGACGCCGACCGTGTCGGCACCTCCGAAACGCTCATTTCCGAGGCATGCATCCGCGGGATGTATCAGTACTACCGCCAAGTGATGGGATTCTGATCATGATCGAACAAGCATCTATCCTTTTTCGTCCGCGCAAGATTTCGCTAGAACGCTCCGTCGCGCTAGCGCGTGAGATCGAGGCCTTCAACGCCGAGTACTGCGCTGTTCTGGACGCTGGCCTGGTTGAACAGTGGCCTGATTTTTTCACCGAGGACGGGATTTACCGCATCACGGCGCGCGAGAACGCTGAGCTCAACATGCCGGTTGGCCTGGTTTACGCGCATGGTCGGAACATGATGATCGATCGAGCCATCGCGATCTCGCGCACCCAGATGTTCGCACCCCGCTACAACCTCCACCTGGTCAGCAATACGAGGGTTACCGACGAAGCGGAAGACGGCAGCATTGTGGCGCAGGCTAACTTTGTGCTTCTGCAAACCCTGGTCGAAGGCCCCAGCACCATTCACATGGCCGGTACCTTTTATGACCATCTGGTACGAAAGGAAGGTGGCCTGCTGCTCAAAGAGCGCCAGGCGATCTACGACACCACGATCATTGCCAACGACCTTGTCTATCCGTTGTGATGTCTATCCTGCCCAGCCAGTCAGATGCCGCGCAGGATCGTGCGGCTGTACTGGTTATTGGCTTCGACGAGGCGGCGCATGAGGTCCAAGAGGATGGCTTTCTCCGCCGGCCGCAGCGGTTCGAGCAGACGCTCCTGGGCGCGAGTCATATCGGCATGCAATTCGGTAACACGGGCTTGGCCTTGCGCTGTCAGCTGCACATGACGCGTACGGCGGTCGGCGGGGTTGGGCCGGCGCTCCAGCAGTCCACGCTCCTCGAGTCGCTTGACGACATCGGCTGTGGTGGTGCGATCAAGTCCCACTTCCTGACCCAGCGCGGTCTGGTCCAAACCAGGCAGCGCCGCCACTGCGGTCATCAAGCCGTACTGCACCGGTGTGATGTTCGTCGACTTGAACTCCTCCATAAACATTGCGACATGGATCTGGTGGAGTCGGCGAATCAAAAAGCCCGGTCGCGCGAAAAGCAGCTCCTTGGCTGGATCGATATCCCTTTCAGGTATGGCAATCACCTCAGGCCTTCCAATATGTTAGTACCCTGATGATTATAGCGAGAGCAGCATCCCGCGTCGACCTATTTTTCATTGATACAGATCAATGACAGGGTAAATTCATAGTTAAAGAAACTGCGTAGTCCATACATATTTGTTTTTAATTTCCAGGAGTTTTCATGAGCAGAATCAAAAAAATCGCCTTTGAAGAACACTTCATGGCACCCGGCTTTGAACGGTATTCAAAAGCGTTTCTGCAGTTCATCGATCCGGCCACCGCCGCTGATCTGGGGCGCCGATTGACGGACATCGACACGCTACGGTTGGAAGAAATGGACAAGGCTGGTATTGCACTGACCATCCTTTCCCAGACTGGGCCGGGCGTACAGGGTGAGGCGGACACAGCAACGGCCATCCGGGGTGCGACTGAGAATAACGACTATCTGGCGTCCCGTATTGCCAAGCATCCGACCCGTTTCGGAGGCTTTGCCGCGTTGCCAATGCAGGACCCCAAACAAGCCGCCACGGAGCTGGAACGCGCGGTGGTCCAGTTGGGGTTCAAGGGCGCGCTGGTCAACGGCCATACCCAAGGCCGCTACTACGACGACCTGGCCTATGACATTGTCTGGGAGCGCCTGCAGGCACTCGACATACCACTGTATCTGCATCCGATCGACTTCCCGCAAGTGCCGCAGACACTCGCGGGCTTTCCCGTGATCCAGGGCGCGGCATGGGGTTGGGGGGTCGAAACCGGCTCCCACGCCCTGCGACTTCTTTTCTCTGGCGTCTTCGATCGCTTCCCCAAACTAAAGCTGATCATTGGCCACATGGGCGAAGGCCTGCCCTTCCAACGCTGGCGCTTCGACAGCCGCTTTTCTGCATACCCGTTCGGCGTGAAGCTCCAACGAAAGCCGTCGGAATACATCGGCAGCAACATCCTCATCACAACCTCAGGCGTTTGCTCCGAGGCCGCGCTGAAGGGTGCTATCGCCGAGATGGGCGCTGAAGCGGTGATGTTCTCTGTTGACTATCCCTACGAATCCACTGCGATCGCGGCCGACTTCATCGAAAAGTCTGACCTCGACGACACCACGCGCGCATTGGTTTGCCACGGCAATGCAGAGCGATTTTTCAAGCTCGCGTCCAACTAACCCCGACACCCCAAAGGAGCAACTCAAATGAACCGCAACTACCGCATTGGCCAGATTGTGCCGAGCTCGAACACCACAATGGAAACGGAGATCCCGGCCATGCTGCGCCTGCGCGAGCAGATCCGACCCGAGCGCTTTACCTTCCATTCCAGCCGTATGCGCATGAAGACCGTACAAAAGGATGAGCTGGCCGCAATGGACGGTGAATCCGACCGCTGCGCCGTCGAGCTCAGCGATGCACGCGTCGATGTTTTGGGCTATGCCTGCTTGGTAGCCATCATGGCCATGGGCCATGGCTATCACCGCCGCTCGCAAGAGCGACTGACGGCTCATACGGAGAAGAACGATGGCAAGGCGCCGGTCATCACCAGCGCCGGCGCGCTGATCGACGGCCTGAAAGTCCTCGGGGCGAAGCGTGTCGCATTGGTGGCACCCTACATGTTGCCCCTGACCGAACTCGTCGTGGACTACATCCGCAACGAAGGCTTCGAGGTCTCGGACTGGACGGCTCTGCAAATTCCAGACAACCTCGAAGTGGGTCGCCACGATCCCTCACGCCTGCCAGGTATCGTGCAAAAGCTCAAGACCGACGACGTTGACGTGATCGTGCTGTCCGCTTGCGTGCAGATGCCCTCGCTCCCAGTGATCGCCCAAGTCGAGGCGATGACTGGCAAGCCGGTCATCACCGCCGCAGTCGCAACCACCTACGCAATGCTGAAGGCGCTTAACCTCGAGCCGATCGTCCCCGGCGCAGGCGTCCTGCTCTCCGGCGCTTACTGAGAACGGCGCCCAATGACTAATACCTCCCACTTCCTCTATGGCGCCAACGTGCGCGCCAACGGCATTCGTCAGCACTACTTGCGTTATGGTGGCCAGGGGCCGACTGTGGTCATCGTGCCGGGCATCACCAGCCCGGCCGTGACCTGGGGATTTGTCGCCGAGCGCTTTGGTCGACACTTCGACACCTACGTACTTGACGTGCGTGGGCGCGGTCTTTCGGAGAGCTCCAATTCGCTGGACTACGGCCTCGACGCCTGCGCGGCCGATGTGGCGGCGTTTGCCGAAGCACTTGACTTGGGCTCCTACCAGCTCGTCGGGCATTCAATGGGCGCGCGCATCGGCATCCGCTTGGCCCACAAACATCCGCAAGGGCTGGAAAAGCTTGTCCTCATCGATCCGCCGGTCTCCGGTCCGGGCAGCCGTCGCTACCCCTCGCAGTTGCCTTGGTACATCGATTCGATTCGCCTCGCACAACGCGGTATCACGATCGAGCAGATGCGCCAGTTTTGCCCGACCTGGACAGAAGAGCAGCTTCGGTTGCGCGCCGAATGGCTTCAGACTTGCGACGAACGCGCGATCGTCACGACATTTGACGGTTTCCACCAGGACGACATTCATGCAGATGCACCTCACGTCAAGGTGCCTGCGCTCTTGATGGTGGCCGGTCGCGGCGGCGTGATTCAACCTGAGGACCAAAAGGAGCTTGAGCAGTTGTTGCCCGGGCTTCAGGTCGCCCACGTGCCGAACGCCGGTCACATGATTCCCTGGGACGATGAAGAAGGCTTCTATGCGGCTTTCGGCAACTTCCTTGGGCACCCCCTCACGCCGGCCAACGCGGCCTGAACTCCCTTTCACTCTCTCCAACCCAAAGGAGCGCACATGCCCGTCAGTAACTACCAGTTGGTAACCGCCTGGAAGCAGGTGTTGACCCTCTCCAAGCTAGAGCCCGGCCAGACCGTGACCATTCTGACCGGGGCCGCGACGCATCCACAGACCCTGGAATGCGCTTTGATAGCCACCCAGGAGATGGGCGCGATTGTCAACCGGCTGGACCTGCCGCCCGTCAATGGCGAGAAGGCTCACAGCCGGGACAGTCTCGCTTATCTCGGTACCACTCCTCTCACTGGCAACCCAGCCGCCATCGCTGCGCTGACAGCTAGCGACCTGGTACTCGATTTGATGACGCTGTTGTTCTCACCCGAGCAGCACGCGATCCTTTCGACCGGCACCAAGATCCTGCTGGCTGTTGAGCCGCCCGAGGTACTGGCGCGCCTGGTGCCAACCGAGGCCGACCGGACCCGTGTGAAAGCGGCCGCCGCCCGCATCGGCAAAGCCAAGGAAATGCACATCATCTCCGCCGCGGGCACAGACCTGCGCTGCAAGATGGGTGAATTTCCCGTGATCAGCGAGTACGGTTTCGTAGACGAACCTGGCCGTTGGGATCACTGGCCGAGCGGCTTTGCCCTGACTTTCCCAGACGAAGGCGGAACGAATGGCACCATCGTGATCGACAAAGGTGACATCCTGCTTCCGCAAAAGAGGTACTGCAGTGAACGCATTGTCCTGACCGTGGAGAACGGCTACGCCACAAAGATCGAAGGCGGCATTGATGCTGAATTGTTGAACGATTACATGGTCGCCTTCAACGATCCGGAGTCTTTTGCGATCTCCCACATTGGATGGGGTCTGCAATCGCGCGCGCGGTGGTCAACGCTGGGTCTGTACGACCGCGAGGCCACGATTGGCATGGATGCTCGTGCCTTCGAAGGTAATTTCCTGTTCTCGCTTGGGCCCAACAACGAGGCCGGTGGTAGCCGCACCACAACTTGCCACATCGATATTCCTCTGCGCAAGTGCACCGTTCGCCTCGACGGCGAAGACGTAGTACGCGAAGGCAAGGTTTTGGACCAATGAAAGGAGCTTCAAATATGCACGTCGACCTCCCCACGTACGCCAAACAGGGCTTTGGCGCTGACCTCCCGCTGCAAGCGCCGTACGGCCTGCTTATCGTCGATTTCGTCAATGGCTTTGCCGACCCTGCGATTTTTGGGGGCGGCAACATTCCCCCAGCTATCGCCAATACGGTGCCGCTATTGCAGGCCGCGCGCGAGCGAGGGTGGGCCATTGCCCACAGCCGTATCGTTTACGCGGACGACGGAGCCGACCACAACATCTTCTCTCTGAAGGTACCTGCCATGTTGACGCTGAAGGAGCGGGAACACCGCAGCGCCATCGTGCCCGAACTGGCACCGGCCGCCGGTGAACTAGTCGTCCGCAAGACGGTGCCCTCCGCCTTCTTCGGCACACCGCTCGCGCAGTGGCTGACCCAGCGGGGGGTGCAGACGCTGGTGGTGGCGGGCGCGGTGACAAGCGGTTGTGTGCGTGCCAGCGTGGTGGATGCGATGTCGTGGGGTTTCCGCCCGGTTGTCCTCAGCGACTGTGTGGGCGACAGGGCAATCGCGCCGCACGATGCGAGCATCTTCGACATGGGGCAGAAGTACGCCGCAGTGATGACGCGTGACGAGGCGCTGACAAGGTGTCAGCCGACGGGATCGCGCGTCGCCTGAACGAATGTCCGGAATGTTCAAACTCAACTTGAAGAGTCTCTTCGCTCTGCTTCGCTCCCCGGGTCACACCGAGTGGGAAGCAAGCGGCGACACCTCAAACGGCGCCCGCGGGATCGGCCCGGACGATACTCCCGTTCCGGCGAAACAGTCATTCATCGTATGCGAACACCCGGGMGTTGACGCGTGGCTGATCGCATCATCAAATCCATTGCGCTAGGCCCGATTGCGATCGAGCTCCATCCTGCTGGCGAGCTTGTAGGCCGCCAGTGCCGAAATCTTGAGAAAATAAGTATGAGCACACCACGGATTCGATTCTGGTATCTGGCCGCGCTATTAAGCGTTGCGATTGCCCCGCCTTGCAACGCTGGGGACGCGACCGACGCCGTGTTCGGTCAGATCGCCTCGGTCACCAATCCAGCCTCTAAGGCAAATGCCGAGGCACTCATCACCGGCATCCGCGCTTATTTCGCGCAAGTCAATGCCAAGGGCGGAATCAGAGGACGACAACTGAAGTTGAAATTGCTCGACGATGGCCTCCAGGCCTCCAGGCCACCAGGATGGCTGAGCTGACCGGCACCCTCGTTGCTGATCCATCCGTGCTGGGCCTGCTCGGCTATCTGAACACACCTGGCCTTCAAGCATTGGCGGACCAGCAGGCTTTCGCCCGCGACAGCATCGCCCTTATCGCGCCCCTTCAGGGAGATCGTCGCGTCGTGAGCGCGGAAAACGTATTCCCGCTGAGAACCGGGTACGCAGACGAGATCGAGGCATTGCTCAAGGAGCTGAAGCGCTGGGACAAGGATCGCATCAGCATCGTGAATATGACGAGTTCATTCGCCCCTTCGGTCGCTGACCTTGCAGTTCAGCGAGCGGAGCAGAGCAGCATCAAGGTGTTGGCGCGCTCGATCGTGGACGCTGCCAATGCAGCATCTGTGCAAGCTGCTGCAAGTCAAGTCCGAGCCGCTGATCCCAAGGCGATTCTGCTAATCGCATCTGGTAAGCCTGCATTCGACTTTATCAACGCAGTGCGTAACAACACTGGAGCGCAGATCCCAATTTATGGGTTGTCGGTCCTTCTGCATGGGGAACTTATAAAAGCTGTAGGCTTGCAGAAGGCGCGCGGCATAGTCCTGAGCCAAGCAACACCTTACCCCTTTATCCCTTACCAAGCCGTGGTCACCGAGTATCAAGCGGCGATGAAAATGTATTCGCCGCGGATGTCCCCTTGTCGTTCGCCTCGCTCGAGGGTTACCTGGGGGCGAAGATAGCGGCAGAAGCCCTGCGGCGCGCCGGCGACCAACCTACACGCGCAAAGGTCCTTGCGGCGCTGCGCAACTTTGGCGAATACGACTTGGGAGGCTATTCAGTCAAGTACATGCCGAGCTCGCGTCGCGGTTGGGAATCTGTCGATCTCACCCTTATCGATGCGCGAGGCGGATTGGCGCGATGACCAGGCTTGGCGAGCGCGTAACCACATGAGCGCGTGATGGATAGCCTTGATCTGTGAGTCCTGGGCGACGCGCTCGAATGGCGCCGCGCTGGGCACGGCATGACGCTCGTCACTGTCGGCGTCGGCAAGGGGGAGGCCGCGCGCTTCGGCCTGCCTTGCGGCGAGACCCTTCGGTTGGTGCAGGAGCCGGTTCGCGATATGACGTGGATCGAGGAACTGCTCGCGCGCACCCTGACGCTAGCGACGGGTGTGGTCACACTTGCTCACGCGACGCGCGATGAGCGAATGCAGTTTGGCGCATTGAAGCTCACCACCTTGTTCGGTTCGAGTACGCAAGCACGCTCGCACTCAGCGGCGCGACGCACGTTGCGGGCATACCGGACGATGTGGTGCGCGACGTGCACACCGCCATCGTCGCACTCACGCACGATCCGAAACTCGACGACATGGCGCTGCTCGAGGCGCCGCGTTCCGGCGCGTTCTATGTCGGCGGGATAGTCAAGAGTGAAATCGCAAACGCACGCATTCAATCGAGGTGGGGCAGTACCAGCATCGAAACTGAAGTGGATCAGTGATTGCTTGTGAGGTAGCCAACTGGCCGGGCATCAGCAGCTAGTGGACTGTAACGTTTAAAACGGAAGTATCATTGTAGCCATGGAGGTTGCGATGAAACTGACCAAAAGCGAACGCATGGAACTTCAACAGCAAGCTGCAGCGAGGAACGCCCGAGCCGATTCGGCGCGCCATGCCCGGTTGATTCTGCTGCTGGCCGATGGGCTCACCTGGGCGGAGATTCGCGCCAAGCTGGACTGCAGCGACAGCTACATTGACCGGTGGAGCAAGCGCTTTGAGAGTGAT
>NZ_JBFUJT010000049.1:0-26823 GCF_056401235.1 Polaromonas sp. P4_F9
CACCAAATCCCTTGCATGGGCATCAGCCCATGCCGCGTGATGTTGGCAAGCAACTCATCCCGATTGCGTCCCAACGCGACCCCACATAGATCGTAAACAGGTTCTAAGCGCCTGCGGGCGATCAGTCTTCCGCGGGCCTTCAGTGGTTGCTGATTTCGCCTTCCCCACTTGACGCCAGTTGCGACTGGTTGGCCCATTCCTCAATCAGGGCCATGTGCGCCACAGCATCTTTTCCCAGTACCAGTCGCACATCGGTGTTGCCCGACAGGTTATTGACTGGCACCACGACCGCATGGCCGCGCAGGGCAAGTTTCAGGCCCTCTGCGGCCTGTTCGTAGCCAGTCCGGTACTGTATTTTTGTGTCCAGCTGCTTAAAAGGGCGATCATTGGTCAGCCGGCTCACGGCGATGCCGTACCTGCCAAGCACGCCCTTGATTCGTTTGGCCATGCCGGTGATGCCGTTGCCGTTAGCAATCTCGACCCTGGACGGCTTGGCGGCCGCGGCGAGCGCCAGGGCGGGCGTGATCACCGGTGTGGGAACAGGCGTTGCTGTTGCGACGATCGTCCGTTCGACCTGTTTTTCCACAACGACCGGGGCCATAGCTGGTTTGGGCCTGAGTTCAAACACGTTAGGCACGACCTGCACGACCTCCATGCGTGTTTGCGGGACCGAGGGCGGGATCGCAACCGCAAGTTCCTGCGTTCGCGGTGCGGGCGCGGGCGATGACAGCACCGATTCGGCCGGGCGCTGCACTGCGGATACAGGTACGGGGGAGGGTGCAGGTACGGGGGCGTGTGTGCTGGCAGCCATCACCGTCATCTCATCCTTGCGGTTTGCGGTGGTGTTTGCAGTGGCTTCTGCTGGCAGGACGCCTTGCGTGTCTATCGCCGCTGGCGCAGATGCCAGCGCAACGGCAGGGCGCTCGCCAAGTTTTGCGAGCTCGACCTTTGCCGCCTGGAGATTGTTGCGTGTCCGCGGGTTTCCTGAATCAAGCACCAGTGCGCGTTGTAGCGTACTCACGGCCGCATCGTAATTTCCCTGCAGATACTGAACATAGCCGAGGTTGTTGTACGGATGCGCAACCGCCGGGTACTCGGCAACGAGTTGAAGCAGCAGCACTTTGGCGTCTTCAAGTCGGCCCTGCTGGGCATGAATGGCCGCAAGCGCATTGCGTGCCTCCAGTTGCCGGCCATCCAGTTCTACCGAGTAAGCATAGGCGGCGCGCGCAAGATCGACATTGCCGCGCTCCTGGTGATATTTGCCGAGCTGGTAATAGGTCGCTGCCGTCTGGTCGGCCGAATGGCGCACCCGCAACACGGGCTGCATGGCGAGTTCTTTCTGCGTGGGTGGTGCTACGCAAGCCTGGAGCATGCAGGCGCCGAGGGCAATCACGATCGGGCGGAGTGTGAACATGATGTAGCTCCTTCTAAAATCTTCTCAATGGCCGCCGCCCATGGTGGGCAGCAGTACGCGGTAAATCTGGATGAATGCCGGCCCCATCAGCACGACCAGCAAGGATGGGAAAATGAAAAAGATCAACGGAAACAGCAGCTTCAGGGCAATTTTTGCCGCCTGTTCTTCAGCGCGCTGGCGACGCTTGGTGCGCAACTGGTCTGACTGCACCCGCAGCGAGTCGGCGATGCTGGTGCCGAAACGCTCCGACTGGATCAGCATGGCGACCAGGGCGTCGACATCGTCTACGCCGGTGCGAAGCGCGAGGTTGCGCAGTGCCTTTTCCTTGGAGCTGCCTGCACGCAGTTCGAGTGTGACCAGCTGAAGCTCTTCGCTCAGCACCGCGCTCTTCAGGCCAATCTCCGCGGCAACGCGGGCGAGCGCCGCGTCCATGGCAAGCCCGGCCTCCACGCAGACGGTCATCAAATCAAGGGCATCGGGAAAGCTTTCGAAAACCTCCCGCTGGCGACGCAAAATCATGTTCTTCAGCAAAACATTGGGCAGGTAGTAGCCGATGGCTGCAGAACACAGCAGCCAGAACAGCAGCGTGTTGGTGCTGTATTTGGCGATGCCCGTGCTCAGGACGAAAAACGCAACCAGCGGCAGGACGGCGGCCAGCGAAGTTTTGGCGGCAAAGTAGATGGCGGGAGCAGAAGGCTGGCGGAACCCGGCATTCATGAAACGGGTGCGTAGCGTTGACATTTCCCAGCCATCACTGGGCAAGGAAAGCTTGCCCAGGGGACCGCTCAATTTGATGATGCGCGCCACCCATGGGCTGGGTTCGTCGCTGGCAATCGCAGTTGAACGGCCAACGGCGACATCCAGGCGATTCTGCACGGGGTTGGCGGCGAACAGCCGCAGCGCCAGCATGACGACACCGAAAACCGCCACAAAAATCAGCCCCAGAAACGCAAGTTGAAGGGTGGTCATGGTGCTTTGGCTCCTGAGAAATCTGGTTTGTTCACATCACACCCGGATACGGATGATTTTGCGCATCACGAGAATGCCGAACACCATCATGATCACAGCGAAAGCGATCATCTTGCGGCCTGCGGGGTCGGTGTACAGCACCGCGAGAAACTTGGGGTTCGTCAGCTGGATCATGAATGCCGCACCGAACGGCAGCAGCGACAGAACCCAGGCGGACATTTTGCCCTCGGCAGACAGCACCCGCACCTGCCCCATCAGTTTGATCCGGTCCCGGATGATGGCGCTGATACTCGTTAACAATTCCGAAAGATTGCCGCCTGTTTCACGCTGGATCAGCACGGCAATCACAAAGTAGCGCAGATCGGTGCTGGGCACCCGCGTTGCCATGTTCATGAGGGCATCCTGCATGGCGATGCCGAAGTTCACTTCGTCAAAAGCGATGCGAAACTCGCCGGCCAACGGATCGTTCATCTCGTCGCCCACCATCTTCAGCGCCGTGGGGAAGGCGTGTCCGGCGCGCAAGGCCCGGCCCATCAGATCCAGCGCATCGGGAAGTTGATGCTCGATGCGATCCAGGCGTTTGCGTTTTGCTCTCGTCACATAAAAAAATGGGAGCAACGCGCCAGCGCCTGCCAGCGCCAGCCGCAGCAGCCAGGGCATGGCGAGGTAACTACAAGCGAAGAAAACAACCAGGAATGCCAGCAGCGCCATGCCGAAGAACTCGCCCACGCTCCAAGACAGCCCCGATTGCTGGAGCAGGCGGTCCAGCCTGCCAACGCGCGGAATCTCCAGTAAAAGGCGCTGCATGAACGGCGTTCCGCTCAGCAGCCGCTCCTTGGTGATGGAAATACTTTGCGCATCGCCATGTCCGCCTGCCGACATGACGCGCAGGCGGCGCGCCACGCGCTCGGCTTCAGGCCCCTTGGCCGAGTTCCAGCTGAGGTAGAGGCCCTCAATCAGAAGGACAACCGCAATGAAAATCAGCGTAGCAAAAAGGTAGTAGAGGTAGTCCATGGCCGTTCAGTGATGCTGCCTCAGTGGTATTGCCGTGTGGGGTCAAACAGTTTTTCGGATATCGGGACACCGAACGCCTCCAGTCTCTCCAAAAATCGCGGGCGAACCCCGGTGGCGCTGAAATAACCGATAACTGCGCCGTTTTCGCCCAGCCCCGTCTGCTTGAAGGTAAAGATTTCCTGCATGGTGATCACTTCGCCTTCCATGCCGGTGATCTCCTGGATGGAAATCACCTTGCGCTTGCCGTCGGTCAGCCGTGCCACCTGCACCACCACGCTGATCGCGGAGCTGATTTGCTGGCGCATGGCTTTGGTGGGCAAGGTCGCAACGGCCATGCTGACCATGTTCTCCAGCCGGGTGAGCGCATCGCGCGAGGTGTTGGCGTGTATGGTTGCCATCGATCCTTCATGGCCGGTATTCATGGCCTGCAGCATGTCAAGCGCTTCGCCGCTACGCACCTCTCCCAGAATGATCCGGTCCGGGCGCATGCGCAGCGCATTGCGCACCAGTGCCCGCTGGGTCACCTCGCCCTTGCCCTCAACGTTCGGCGGGCGCGTTTCCAGGCGCACGATGTGCGGCTGCTGAAGTTGCAGTTCGGCGGCGTCTTCCACCGTCACGATGCGTTCGGCCGCGCTGATAAAACCCGAGATCACATTGAGCATGGTGGTCTTGCCGCTGCCTGTGCCACCCGAGATCAGGATGTTGACCTTGGCCTTGCCCAGCCCCTGCAGGATTTCCGCCATTTCAGCGGTGAGGCTCTTGAGTTCGACCAGATCGGCCAGGCGCAGCGGCTTGGCGGCAAAGCGGCGAATCGACATGATGGGGCCGTCAATGGCGAGAGGCGGGATGATGGCATTGACGCGGGAGCCGTCAGGCAGGCGCGCATCCACCATGGGGCTGGACTCATCAATGCGGCGGCCAACGCGCGAGACGATCTTGTCGATGATCTTCATCAGGTGCGCGTCATCGGAGAATGTCACGTCGGTCAGTTCAAGCTTGCCGTACCGCTCTACGTAAACCTGCTTGTAGGTGTTGACCAGTATGTCGGATATGCTGGGGTCGGCCAGCAGCGTTTCCAGCGGGCCAAAACCGAGCATCTCGTTCTGAATGTCGCGTGTCAGGTTCTTTCGCTCGGTCTCGTTGATGACGACAACTTCCTCTTCGAGCAGGCGTTCGACGAGCATCCTCAGCTCATCCCGAATCTGCCCCTGCGAAAGGCGCTGCATGCTTTCCAGGTCAACCCGGTCAAGCAGGGTTTGGTGGATGTGATGCTTCAGTTCCTGATAGGCACGGTTGTCGATGCCGCCCGGGCGCTGGCCGGTAAATGGCGCGCTATTGGTCTGAGCGCCGTTGACATTGCCGCCACCGCTACCGCCACCGCTACCGGTGCCCAGACGTTCCCTGATTGAGATGTTTTCTGCATTCATGGCGATATCTCCGTTGACTGGCTAATCCTGAATTCCGTGTACATCAAGCGCGTTGAAAAACCCGCGAGAACCATCCCTGCGATGCCTGGTCTTCTTCTCCCGCCAGCCATTTGGCAAATTCCTGCAGGGACTTTGAAATCGGGCTGTTTTTCACGAGCTTTAGTATGGGTACCCCCTGGTTGACTGAAGCCGCCGCGGCTTCGTAGTGGTTGGGGATGCTTCTGAAGACCTCCATACCGTAGGCGGCCTCCAGATCCTGCCGCCTGATTTCGCCGCTTTTCTCGTGGCGGTTCACGATCAGATGAATTTTGTCCTTGCGGTAATCGAGCGAGCGAAAGACGTTCAGAAGCCGCTTGCCATCCCGTATGAAGGGCAGGGTGGTTTGCAGGATCGGAAAAATCATGTCGGCCTGGTCCAGCGCGCGAATACTCACCGCGTCCAGGCTCCGCCCCATGTCAAGCAGGATGAAGTCGTAATGGCGCCTCGCGAGCTTGAGGATCACGTCGATATGCTCGGGCTTCACGTAGCTCGCGTGTGTCGGGTCCTCGGGGGCCGCCAGCACGCCATAGTTCGGATCGATGTTGAGCATGCTCGATGCAAGAAATGAAGGATCCAGTCTGTGTATTTGCTGGCAGACTTCTGAAAGGGTTACCTGCGGTTTTTGATCAGAGACGAACAGCGAGGCATCGCCGAACTGCAGGTTCAGGTCAATCAACGCAACCCGCTTTTTTTCCTGCACTGCCAATGTGTAACCCAGGTTGGTTGCCAGGAAGGTCGCGCCGCTGCCTCCTTTGCAGGAAACGAATGCCAGCACTTTGCCGTGGGCTTGAGTGCGACTCTCAATCTTCTCTTCAATGCGCTGAATGGCCGCAACCAGGTCGCCAGTGTTTACGGGCGACGGCAAGACCTCGCGCACCCCGGCGCGCATGGCCTGAAGGAGGAACTCGGGCGTATGCTGCTGGCAAAGAAGAATGAATGCCATGCGCGGATACAGGTGGCTCAGGCGCTCAAGCCGCTCCAGGTCACCGCCTTCTACCGACGGTTGGTCCAGCACCAGTACATCCGGCGACGAAAGGTCGGCGATACCGGCCAGCTTTTCCAGTGTGCCGGAAATGACATCCACTCCGTCCGCGGGACTACGCTCGCGGAGCAGCTTGGCTATCTCCGTGAGATGTTTGTCGTTCCGTGAGACCACTGCGATTTTCAATTCAGGTCCTTGGCTGTACAGGCGGGGTGTAGCGTGTAATTGTTAAATTTCAAATCCCATGCTCTCTGCATGCATGGTGACAACAGAGGTCGGAAGCCCGATGTTCAGAAAACTGAACAGACTCACCATCGGGCTGTAAGACACGCCGTCGATCGACACACGCACGCTGTAGATGCAGCTGTTTATTCGCGTAGCGTCTCCACAGGCTGAGAGGTTGTCCCCGGGATCAGTCGGCAAATCAGTGCTCAGGACCTCGTCGCCGTCCTTTTTCCGGTAGCTAATGTTGATGTTGGTTGCCGTGACTTCGGCGCCCGCAGGCATCGATGTGCCGCCGAACAAGGCGATCGATTTAATCGTGTCCGTTTGATCAATCCAGCGCACGACGGCTGCACGCGCGCCGCGCCGGGTTACCTCCTGCATCGTGTTGTAGACGTAAAGCATCCGCCCGAACTCGAGAATGGCAAACAGGATGGTGAAAAAAAGCAGGGAGATGATGGCGAATTCGACAACGGCAACACCCCTTTGTTCCCTTTTCCGCATGAATGGGGATGGATGCGCTGATGGATGTTCTGATGGGTGGGGCGTTCGCATTTTTCTCTCCTCACTGCATGTAGCGCATGGTGGTGTGCGGTGAGAGGTTTGCCGTGTATGAAGAACTTCCGCCAAGCAGGAAAGGAATGAACTGTCCGATGGTCATGGAGTAGTCAACGATCTGAACCCGCACGCCACCGGGGGCGGTTCCATTGGTGCAAACAGCGTCATCGAAAGTAGCATTGAGGCAGATCACTTCGACATTGGCGTTCGTGAAATCCGGTACGCCCGCATCTGACACGGCATTGGCCACCAGCGTTTGTGCATTCGCGACGCCTGGCGTGAGGATGGTGGCCTTGTCGGTGACCGACATCAGGCGTGCGCCATCCCGCGTGGCCTTGGTCAGCGCATCGTAGTACCAGAAAGCGCGGCCAAATTCGAAAATTCCGGCGAGGATGCCGATCAGCAACGCAAGAATGAGGGCGAATTCCACGGCGGCGCCACCATGCTGGATCGTCGGGTGTTGTCTTGATGTGGCCGGTTTGAGTGGAGGCATTTTGCTCACCGGTAAAGTTTGATCTCGGACGTTTGAACTGGCTCTACCAGCCCGGCAAATTCGGCGTATAGCTTCTTTAACCCGCCCGGTCCGCCTCCCGTAAAATCCGCGCGCGACTGCATGAAAAACCGGCCTATCCCCTTCACCGTCAAGGGTGCGCAAGACAAGCCACCACCGCCGAGGCTTGAGCAATCGACGATCACCAGTTTCAGCAGTCGACGGTTGCGCATGCCGGGCGGGTGCGTCCCAGGTGCCGCGAAATATTTACCTGTTGTCTGGTTGTACGGAGCAGCTACTGTCCCTGCGGGGAACGGGGGGATCGCCGCCAAGGTGGGGTATCCAGTTGCCGAAGTATCGGCCGACAGCCCGGTGTTGTAGAGCGGGAGCGTGTTCCAATCCGATAGCGCGAAGGGGGCCCCCGCCGTATAGTTCGGTGCAGTGCCGGCTGCGTGAACCGCAGGCGAGTAAGACCACAAGACACCGAAATTGGCCGGAGCGGGCGGATTTAATGGCCAGTTGAGCGGTTTTTTCGTGGCCGGATCCACGCTGATCGACTGCTGGGCTGGAGTCGGATTCATCCAGTCGTCCGGGCCGCCGGAGTTGGCCGCCAGCGTGTAGTCATATTCTTTTACGTTTGTGTCTGGCGGTGCGGTTGTCGGATCACAGGCGGAACCACCAGAGAAAGAACTAGGGAGGTCGAAGCGACTGTTAAATGCTTTTTCCAACGGCCCATACGAGCCACCGGTATTTGCATAAACGGTAGACCCGGTTCCCACAGCAGAATTTCCTTGGCAAATGAAGGGTGCGGTGAAGGGAACGTTGGAGTGATTGGGCGCACAGGATGTGGGAGGTGCGTCCACGGGATTCAAAAACATCGGAACGCCATTTGCTCCTAGCGGTCCGAGGTCCGGGATGTTATAGGTGATGCCGCGGCGAAATCCCAATTCCATCAGCTCGTTCGTAGCGGAAATGACATCCGTTGTTTTTAGCGGGTCTATGGCGCAGACACCCATGGGGGTCACGTCAATGACAAAGCGACCAGCGACAGCAAGCCCCGACGTACTCACGGTGTCGATGCCTGCGACCCGCATCAGGTAAGTATCAAGAACTTTCAGCCCGGTATCCACTTTGATGAAGGTCTTGCCTTGCGGGCTGGCTTGTGCTGCGGCAACGCTGGACCAGGGGCCGTCCGGGCCTGGTCCAAATTCAATGTTCGCCAAGGCTAGGGTCACGTCGGTAGCAAAGTTATATTTATTTTTTGCTGATATTGCTTGTGCCTTGGCGACCGCACCGTTGATGCCGGCAGTAGTTTCGTTGAGGTCCTTCGCGCCGGCCAGCGCCGCCGCATCCGCAGCATTCTGCAATTCCGCTTTGGCGACATAGAGATGGCCGAGGTCAAGAACAGCGCCGCCCATCGCAAACAGGACAACAACGGTCAGGCCGAAGACGATGGCAACGGCGCCCCGTTCACTTTTTCGATATCCCGATGTCGTTTTCATTGTCCTCACCTCTTGGACGGGTTTAATACAACACCCCCTATTTCCCTACGCTGATGCTCAGAGGGGTGAGCGGTTCCGGCGCTTTATATGACTTCTGGTATTCGTCATAACCGCTCTTGGCCGCCTTGCCGTTCATCCCTTGGACTGGATCGGTATTGCGCGACGCCTCAGGGTTGAGTATTTGCTGCGCTTTGAGCAGGGAGACAGACTTGCCAAAATCATGGTCCAGGCGCGGCGTTGGCGACACGCAGCCTGTGACTGCGAGCAAGATTCCGAATAACCCGCAAAAGGTGCTGGCGGTAGAGAGGTGAGTGCGTTTCATGATGGCTCTCCTATTTGACTTCAAAGCCGGTTGCAGAACCATCCGGTTTCTTGTCTTCCGGCGGGGCGGTGCCTTCCATTTTTCCGCCCAGGAAGAACTCGGAGCGGCTGGGCTCGACGTACGGGTCGGTCGGCAGTTTGTAATCTGACGGCAACGGCTTGACCAGGTGCGGGGTCACAATGAAGACCAATTCAGACCTGTCGGTCTGAAAATCGCTGCTGCGAAAGAGCGCGCCAAGCACGGGGACTTCCCCGAGCAGCGGGAAGGCATTGATGTTGGCTGTGACGTTGTTCTTGATCAGGCCGCCGATGGCGAAGCTTTGGCCATCGAATAGCTGGACGGTGGTGCTTGCGCGGCGTGTGGTGAAGGAAGGCAAAATTGCCGTGGTGCTCGAACCGGTGGCCGAAATGCCAACGCCCTGGCGGTTCAAATCCGACACTTCGGGCGCGACTTTGAGGTTGATGCGGCCGCCTTCCAGCACGGTGGGCAGGAACTTCACTGAAACGCCGAATTCTTTCTCTTCCAGCGAGATTTCACCGTTGTTGCCAGTCTTGACCGGGATGAAGATTTTTCCACCCGCCAGAAAGCTGGCTTCCTGGCCACTGATGGCCATGATCGTGGGTTCAGCCAATATCTTGAGCAGGCCATCACCTTTTTGTGCATCAATGGTCAAA
The DNA here is from genome assembly GCF_056401235.1 of Polaromonas sp. P4_F9. NCBI lineage: Bacteria > Pseudomonadati > Pseudomonadota > Betaproteobacteria > Burkholderiales > Comamonadaceae > Polaromonas > Polaromonas sp. P4_F9. The sequence continues at coordinate 9,614 of NZ_JBFUJT010000049.1, forward strand.
AAATTTCCGCTGTTCTTGAAGGCTCCTACACTGCTGGCGGCGCCGGTGAGCAGGTTGGACAGCAAGGTGTAGGTCCAGCTTCCGGATGTTCTGCGGCCGCCGATGCTGGCTCCCAACTGGTCTGCCAGCGTCTTGGAGACCTCGGCCACCTTGACTTCCAGCATGACCTGCTGCGGCGCAGCGATGGAGAGCATGTTGACGACCTTGACATTGTCGGACTGCTGGCCGCCCGACGAACCTCCCGATGCGCCGCCAGACTGGCCGCYGCGCGAGCTGCGCTGCACGTAGGCATTGGCGACCGAAAGGATCTGGTCAGCCTTGACCACATCGGAAACCATGCCGGAGAGGATCAGGGTGTCGGCAGCCGTCGTGATCCTGAGATCTTTTTCGCTGGCGAACATCTGATCGAGCCGCGATCGCAGCGCCACGGTGTCCATGCCTACCGCGATGTCGATGATGGTCGCATCGTTGGCTTTGTTCCAGAGGATGAGGTTGGTGGAGCCGACGGATTTGCCGAGCATGTACAGCTCGCTGGGGTTGAGCAAAATCACGTCGGCGATTCGCGCGTCACCCACGGAAAGCCGTGTTGCCGGGGAGGGCAGGCGCATCAGGGTGGATTTGCCCTCCGAGAGGGTGATTTGCGGCGCCAATTCGACCTTGCCGGTGATCGGAGCCCTCGCTTGAGTGACCACGGCCTTGGGCTGGGCGGTTGCGGCTTGTTTCCCTGGCCCGGAAGTGGCTGTCGGGGGATTTTTCGCCGCGAGAACGCCTGCCTCGATAGCGACCTGGCCATGCGCCAGTGTTGAAGCCGCCATCACGCCTGTTACGGCAAATGCCATGCGAATTAAAGCTGGCCTTGCCTGAGTGCGGAGTGTGCTCATCAAATACCTCCTTCGGGTTTTCTTAAAATTGTTGGGTGCTGCGGTCCAGCCCTTTGATCACCTCAACGCGGTCTGGGGTAGCGGGCGAAGCAGGCATGGCCACCCGCTTTGGTGCGGGTTTCACTGCGACCTTCGGCGCGGATGCGGGCCGAACTTCGGGCGCTGGAGCCTTGACATCAAGCAATGTTGCCTTGGTCGCACCTTTTGTATTCACCGGGTTCGGATCGATCTGGTTTCTCAGCACCAGCGAGAGGGAGCCAACGCTGCGTGCCAAATCCAGTTTTTCGGCTTGATCGGGCGTCAGCTCGAGGGTGACAGCATTGACGACCTTGGGCTTGGTTTCATCGCGGCTTGATTCCTGGGCGATGGCCAGTACCAGAATGCGCTCGAGCACAATCTTCGAGATGGTCTGGTCCTTGCCCGCGCCGCCTTTTCCTGGTTCGTCCTGGGTATTGACGAGAATGTCCACAAAATTGCCAGGCAGGGCAAACCCGGCTACGCCGACGACGTCATTGACGCGCACCGTCATGGCGCGCTTGCCGTCCGCAACCACGGCAGAGAGTCCGCCCTTGGTGCCGGGCGGCGCTAGCTTGCCTTCCATGATGGGTTCGCCGCGCTGGATGCTGGTGCGCGTGACGCGGGTTTCGACCTGCTTGGCTTCGGTGATCGCGCCGGGCGGCATGGCACTCGACGGCCAGTCGACCATTCGAACCATTTCCGGGGTCAGCCTGGCTCCGAGGCTGATATCAACCAGCGCAACCGCAACCTTGTTGGTGTCTGCTGAGGCTTGGGCGCTGATCCAGCGGGCAGCCACGATGACTGCTCCAAATGCGAGGACGACCGCCACGGCGATCATCACCAATGCACGTGTGTTTCTCATTTCTCACCCCCTCTGTTTAGTCCAACATAGTCCAACATGGTCCATTACCTATCGATTACTGCTCATTACTGCTGTTGATGATTCCGGCATGAATTCTTTTTTCAAAGCGTTAACGTCACGAACCAACAAAGTAGTTATTCCAGGCCCAGTCCAACACCCCGGCATCGAGAACAGGCGCCTTTCCGTCATACCGCGCCAGATCGCGAACCTGCGCGAGGATGTCGCGCGGATAGCAGGCAAGCAGCGGACGCATTTCCTTGTAATGAAGCTCATTCAGCAGGTAATGAAAGGCCTCGGCTGTATAGGGCACATGGAGTTCCTCACACACCTGGCGGAATATTTCTTCATATTGCTGCTCTGTCAGCGATCCGACGTGGATCTTGTAGCCCAGCCGCCGCAGGAATGAGCCGTCTGCCAGTTGCTCGGCTGGCATGTTCGAAGAGAACACCACAATCACATCGAAGGGAATCTGAAACTTGTAGCCGGTGTGCAGCGAGAGATAGTCCACTCGTCGATCCATCGGAACAATCCAGCGGTTCATCAGCTCGATCGGAGAACAGCGTTGGCGACCCAGGTCGTCAATAACGAAAATCCCGTTGTTGGCTTTCAGATGAGGTGGCGCCTGGTAAAACCGTGTGCCATGGTCAAACTGCAGATCCAGCATCTCGAGGGTGAGTTCACCGCCAGTGACCACCGCCGGACGCATGGCCCGGACCCAACGGGTATCAAGCGGTGTGCGTTTGTCGAGTCCACTCGATTTTTCTGACGCCTCGTTAACCGGCCTGTGCACGATCGGATCGTAGATCTGCACGACTTCACCATCGACCAAAATGGCATAAGGCACCGATATGTTGCCCTTCAAAAGGCCGGTCATGCGTTCGGCCAGGTAGGTCTTTCCGGAGCCGGCAGGACCGTGAATAAAAATAGCCCGCCCGGAGTTGACGGCGGCACCCAGTTGTTCCAGCAAAATGGGACTCACCACGACACCGGTGAAGTCATTGGCCATGTCTTCGCGGGTGATGCACATCTGTGCAACGCTTTGTGCATTGATCTGCGCGTTGTACGCGGCCAGGGTGACGGGAGCTGGGCCGGCATAGGCGTTGCGGCTCAAAAATTCCGCAGCTCTGGCGCGGCCAAGGTCCGTGAGGTTGTAGGTGAGGTCCGCATCGGTACCGCTGTCACCCCGGCGTGTTACTTCACACAGCTTCTCGGCGCGCAGGAACGCGATCAGCGGGTCCAGTACGCTGACGGAAAGCTTGAGGTGGGCAGAAAGCTCGACCAGGCGTACCTGTCCGCGCACAAAAAGCATCTTGGCAACAAGCTCGACCAGAAACAAAAAAGGCAGGCCGGTTTCTTCCGGCGTGCGCGGCGCACGGGGCAAGGGAGCAACGGCCGGTTCGAGGTTGATCACTGTGTGTTCCGTATTGGCTTCAGCAAGCATTTTTCATCCCTCCCAGTTTTAATTTTGGCCTACGAAGTAAATAGCCATGCCTTAACGAGAGCCCCGCTGGACCGGACGGAATCCACAGTAACTTCTGGAGGCATAAGGTCACTGAGGCACGGTGGTTTTTGATGTCACACAGCAGCCTACCAAACAACACCATGGAAAAGTCAATGTTCATTTATTTTTTTCCTTGTGCTTGGGTCTTTGTGTCAGATCAGGAACCGGCGGAAGGCCGGAGTGAGGTTCCTCCGGCCGGCGCCGTTTGCCGGGACTCGGAAAGCATCCAGCCGACCAACCGCCAGACTGCATAGGCACCAGCGGCTCCAACGTATCCATCAAGCGCGTAATGCCAGCCAAGGTGGACTGATCCAATCATGATCATTGCGGCAAATAAAGTCAGCGCAATGCCCGCACGTCTGTTGATGCGCCATCCCATCAGGGCAAAAAGGGTCGAGGTAGCAACATGCAGACTCGGCATGGCGGATACCCCCCACGCTGTTTGCGAGCCTCTGTTCTGATAGCTATCCCAAATAAGTTTTTGGACGTCAAGTGCCCAAATCGGAAAATGTTCGTTGGCGCTCCGCAGGTACTCCATCAAGGGAGCAAAGGGGTTGTCCCCGGGAACCATATACCCGTAATAGCAAGGTCCCACGGAAGACAGCCATGTGGCGCCCACCGTTCCCAGAAAAATCCAGATGAGAGCGAAGCTCAGCAAGAATTGCATACGGAGTTTTCGATTGGTCAAAGAGCAGGTTAGCCAATAGAGCATTGCCAACATGACGAAAAACCACAAGTGATAGCAGACGTTAATGATTGCCGTCACCACCGGGTAGCCGATGAGTGGCTGAAGCAATATCCAGGGATGTCGCCCCCCATGGAGCAGCCGGTCCCATTCCGCGATCTGGATATCAAATGCGTAGGGGTTGACGAAGGGAATTGCGGCCTTGAAGAGACCGAACGCCGATGTAAAAATGGGAATCAGCATCAGCATGGGAAGGGCGTGAAGAAGCCGCTCCCGGGTGACATATTCTCGTACTCCTACCATAAGGAATAAAGTCAGTCGGGCAGGTCTGACACAARCCATGACAAAAATGGCATAAGCGCAAAACAAAAAAACCAGGCCTATAAAAGTGGTCCCCGCGCTGTCGACTACCAGGGAGAGCACGTTAATCGGGGCCCCGAACCTGATTGACACCAAGATTGCTGCGCACAGATAAGCAAAGCTGATCAGGCACAGCCATCGGTGCTCGCGCAAACTCGGGAGGCTGACCGCAGCGAAATTACGTATCGATGTTTGCAGCGTCTTCATAATGTGTATGGCTAGGGGGTGGCTTCACAGCGTTGCTGCAATGCGGAGAGCGGTGTCAGCGGCATTGAGGCCAATCGCCATGTGTTGTTTGTTGAGTTTGGCAAGCATTTTTAAATTCCTCGCAAAATCATTAGGATTCTCGAAGGCTCAGAAAACGAAAGAAGCATCCTCAAAATACGAATGGAATAACGCGGTAACGAACTCGCTGCAAATACTCTGCATATACAGGATCCAGGGCGAGATGTTTTTCTTCCCGGACCATGCGGACAAACAAGAACCCCAGCGACATCACGTAGAGAAGAAAGTTCCACCACGTGGTGTTTGAAAGGATGTATCCGGTGATCAGCACCAGGTAACTCGCGTACATGGGATGGCGCACAAATCTGTACATTCCCTGTGTTTTGATCTTTCGCTTGGCAGCAACGAGTGCATAGCTGCGATTGAGTGAGAGCAGGCCGAAAATCTGCAGGGCGATTCCCAAAATAATGAGATTCTTGGCGGCTGGCAGCAATCCCCATGACGCGGGCAGGAAAAAAAGCGGCGTGAACGTGCCGGCCAGCGCAAAAAACCAATCCAGCGGATCCGTCGAAACGGTGACAGGGGCGCTGCGAAAGATGAAAAGCGCGGCCGACAGCATTTCCGAAATGGAAATCACCACATAAACCCATTCCCCACTGTTTTGAAACGCGAGCATGTGGCGATAGGCAAACAACGCCCACAGGGCTGCCATGACAAACCCGGCCAGCAAGTTAACAAGCTTTGAATCGAGCAACCGCAGTGGCTGCCTGGCCCCAATTCGGCTCACGGGTGACGGCTGGTCTGAGCGAGACACTGACGCGTCATCACCAGCAAAAGAGACCACCGACTCTTTGGGATTCACGGTGCGCAACATCAGGTGCGCTGATTTTGTGTTTGTGTTCATACAAAGAGCGCGTGCCCGCTGCGCGCCAAAACAAGGTGAACAAAAGTACCGGCTGCGATGGCAACCGCGTAGGGAAGGTTGCCCGCCGAGGTTGATAGCGCATCCATCTGCGCGCTACCGCCACGCAAGGTCTTGAAAATCGTTTGAGTCACCAGGATGCGAACATTTGCCAGGGTATGCCGCAAAGCACGGCTCCACAGCGCGACTGCGATGGCAAGGATGCCTCCGGCAACGAGGGTCATCAGGACAACAGCAGCGGTGCCGGCGGGACCGAGAAACCCGCCGACCATGGCCATGAGCTTGACGTCACCGGCGCCCATGGCATGCACCATGTAAAGGGGAAGAAAGAGCCCGAATCCGGCCAGGATACCCAAGCCCCAGGCAGAGACGCTGCCGTTGCTAAAAAGGAGTTGAATGCCAAGACTTGCAATGAGGCCGGTCAACACCAGCCAGTTGGGGATCCGCCGCGACCTGATGTCAAACCAGGTTGCAATGCCGAGCAGGGTCATCAGGGTGGCCACGTTGACCTCAGTGAATAGGTCGCCGAAATGGGATAGCGCTTGCGGGGTCATGATGGTCCCTGAGTTATCGAGGGTGTTCACATGGTGTTTTCAGGGGCAACTGCCTGCACTACTGGCCGCCGCCTCAACGCACCTTGAAACTACATTCCACAAGCCAAGCGTATTGCTGCCAACCAGTGCTACCGCACTCAAAATGACAATGGCGATCAATGCGCCCAGAAGGGCATACTCAATCGTCGTGACCGCATCCTCGGCCATCAGATTGTTCATGAGATGAGCTCGCATTTTTTCGCTCGATTGTTAGTTTGAAAAATGCTCCCGGCACCGACTCTCACCAGGAGCATTTTCAAACGGCAGCATGAACCTGCTTAACTCAAAGCGGTTGAGACAGAGGTGAAGATAGTCACAAGCGAGGTTCCGACAATCGTTACGGCACCAATAATGACCACAGCAATCAGCGCCGCAATCAGTCCGTACTCGATAGCCGTTACACCGTCTTCTTGGCGAATGAATTTCTTGATGAAGTTCATGATGATTTCCTTTTCAGATCAAAGAGTTAACGTTTTCCCAAGGTTTGCCGCAAACACGCCTCAGTGGATGGGTCTGGAGGAGCGACATTACTGGCGACCGCCTCGCAGACTTCTCGGTCTTACGCCCTGTTTCTTCGCCGAGGCGAGGAGCAGAGTGCAAGCCGCACTGAGCGACACCGCTTGCGTAAGAAGCGCGCCTGATAGGGCTTACTTCACACTTTGGCGTTGTCTGGGGTCAGTTTGCGCGTTACAAGCAGTTGCGCCAATAGCTTTAATTGGGTACCCTGTTCCCTAGTGTTTTCAGCAATATTTTTTGGACTATGAAGTCAGGATCCATGGCTAGCCGGGCTTGAGCTGCTATCAAATTAGGGGAGAAGTAAAGGGATGAAATTGGTAGTAACAAAACGTATCAAATAGACTAAAAAGCAACAATTTTTGTAGGACGACACGAAATTTCTTTTAATCTTTTCCAGAAACGTAAAAAAATCACACCCATAGAAAAGGCTTTTGCGTTCAAATGGCTGTGTGAAATAGTCACTTCAGTAACAAGACGTATTCTTGGCATGGGCCTTGCTGTTTAAGTCAATAGCAGGGCCAACACGGTGAAAGCGAGGGACTTATGGACAACTCAAGCAGGGGCGGCTCCACGTTATCGCCCACACTTGGTGGAGCCTACGGTCAGCCCCAGGCTGCACGCTCATCGCAAGAGGCTACGCCCTCGATGTGGCCGGCCTTTCTGGCAGGCCAGCCTGGCAAGCCGGTACGTGTTGTGCTGATTGATGATGATGTGCACATGCGCAGGGTGATCTCTCATGAGCTGCTGGGTGATTTGCGTACCGATCTGGTGGCCCAGGCTACGAGCATGCGCGAGGGCCGCCGGTTGATTTCGCAGCACGAGTTCGACGTCATGCTGGTTGACCTGAATCTGGGTGACGGCAACGGCCTGGACCTGATCGATCACATGAAGACCGTTCGCCCCCTGGCAGAAGCCGTGGTGATCTCGGCCATGGAAGACGAGCAGCACGCGCTGCGCGCATTTGAGCTGGGTGCCACCGGCTACCTTGTCAAGAACTCCTGGTTCGGCAATTTTCCCCAGGCCGTACTGCAGGTGGTCAACGGCGGCGCGTCAATCACTCCCAACCTTGCACGCAGGCTGCTGCATCGGCTGGAGCACACACAGGAAGCGGTCCGCCAGACTGCGGAGCAGAAAGACAAGCTCTCCGATCGCGAAAAAGAAGTGCTCAAGGCGGTTGCGGCAGGTTACACCAGCGGTGAGATCGGTTTGCGGCTGATGATCAGTTGCCAGACGGTCAACACCCACATCAAAAACATCTACCGCAAGCTGCAGGTTCGCAGCCGGGCGCAGGCCGTCAACTTTGCGGCCCATCGCGGTCTTTTGTAAAGCCCATCATGTTCAACGCGGCGCAACAGGGTCTGGCGCTGGCAGCTGCGGCGGTCGGCCTGCCGCTGGCGTCTTTGGCGCTCAGCGTGGCGCGTAGAGCCTGGCACCGCCATCACAATCCTGTTGACTTGGCCATGAGTACGGCGGCGTGTGTATGGTTGGTGCATTTGCTGGCGACCACGTCGCTCGATTTCGTGGGCGGCAATTTCCCTTCTGTCGAGGTTCCCTCGATTTATGTGGCGCGGCTGGGCTACCAGGCGCTCATGGTCAGCGTTGGTTTTTTTCTGCTGACCAGTGCTGGCGTAGCCAGTGTACGGGTGTACCTGCTACTGATCGTGCAGGGCACGGCAGGCGTAGTGGCGCTGCACTGGCCTCATTGGACCGGGGGCGCGCCAGCGCCTGCTTACGAGGCCTGGCTTGCCATCAACCTCCTGTCTGCCATGCTGCTGAGCGCGGCGGTGGCTTGGCGTGTGTACCTGAGCCGCAGTTACCCCGCCTGGCTGGCGCTGGCGGGCTGCGTAATAGGCCTGGGCTTGTGCATTGACCAGATAACACTGGCTGACAATGCTCGTCGCTTTGCAACGATGTCGGATGACTTATATGCGGCTTTTTTGATGGTGATATGGCACTTGGTGACGCAGCGCGTGGGATCACCTGAAACGCGCTGGGCCTCGATGCATGATTTTCACAGCACTGGTTTTGAGCCGCTTACCGGTTTTGGACCTGCCCACGATGCAGCCGTGGTAGCCCTGGAGCGCCGCCGCATTGCGCAGGACCTGCACGATGGCGTGGGTTCCCAAATCGTGAATATCCTGTCGTCGCTTGACAGCCACGCGCCGCAACAGCAGGCCGTGGCGCTCGCGCTAGAGCAATGCCTGGTCGACCTGAAGATGACGGTAGACGCCATCGACAGCGCCGACGACAACGTGCTGGAAGCGCTGGGCCGTTTGCGCTACCGGATCCAGCACACCCTGGACAAGCTCGGCATTCGCATGGTCTGGAAGGTGGATATCTGCGACGAGCTGGAAGCCGTGCGGGGGGTGCAGGCACAGCAACTGCTGCGGATTGCGCAGGAGAGTCTGTCCAATGTCATGCGCCATGCCCATGCCTCGGTGGTCGAGGTTGTGTGCCGCTTTGTGCCGGAGACGCAGCAGCTGGTGCTGGAAGTGCGCGACAACGGCGAGGGCATTGTCCGTGGCAAGGAAGGGCGCCCATCCGGCAAGGGCCTGGAAGGCATGCGCCGCCGGGCCCAAGACATTGGCGGTGAATTGGTGATTTCAAGCAAAACCGGCAGGGGCACCCGTGTGCGCCTTGTCCTGCCGCTGGCGGGAGACCGGATCTTGCCCCAGCCTCAGCCCCAGCCCCTCGCTGTGCGGGATAGCGCGCACGCCCACTGACGCCTGCTGACAAAGCGGGCAATAGCGAGGGTAATCTCAAGTGTTCAAGTGTCAGCTCGCGCACTGCAGGCTGACAGCCTGCATTGTGTTTCCGGTTTTCGTGTCGAACACCACCAGGTTCACCTGCCGTGCGTGGCCTGGCGTAGGTGCAATGCTGCGAAAGGTCAGCTTTTGCGGCGCCGCGCTGCCAGCCTTGTAGTCGCCGGCCCGCGCGTACTGGCGCACCACAAAATCATGCTTGAGGAATTCACCGGCGTTTTCACCGGCTTGCACCCTGGAGTTATGGCCATGCTCGGTGATGGTCCAGTAGGCGGACCAACTGGCGATCGTTTGCTGTCCGGGGATGTTTGCGGGGAGGCTTGTAACGGGTGCCACGCTGGCCTCGAACTGGTCTGCACCCAGCTGTTGCACGGTAATGCTGGCGCGAGCAGGTTCCCCGGCACTGGGCTGGTTAAGCCAGGCGGACGAGTTGGACCAATTGGGCCAGTCGCGGCCATTGAGCACGACTTGAGGTGTGTAGATGCTGCGCAGATTGTTTCGGGCCGCAAGCTCGCGCTGCCGGTGGGTGTAAGCCGGCGCGGCAAAGCGATCGACCCAGCCTATGTAGTCCCAGTAGCCCACATGAAAGGCCTGGACAACCACGCCCTTGTCTTTGAGGCTTGAGGCCCATTTATCGGCGGGTGGGCAAGAGCTGCAGCCTTCGGACGTGTAGAGCTCAATCACCGGTGTGATGGTGGCGCCGGAGCTTGCGGCGCATTGGTATTGTGCTGAAAAAGTACTGGAGGCCACCATGAACAGGGCAGTGATCGACATGAGTTTTGTAGCGGCCGGCAGCATGGTTTAACTCTGTGGTTGAGCTACGCACCAAACTGGGCCCGGAAGAAGCCTGCGGCCAGCGGCAGTAGCCTTCATTGGTCGCTCATCAAGCCGATTTCTTACTCCTTCCCGCCTTTGGGGGAAGGCAGGGATGGGGGCTCTGTGGACTTCTTTCAGACAAAGCATGTGCGCTTGCCGTGCCTTTCGGCCCGTTTTGCGTCGACTGACAAATGCTTGCCTCGTCTGCCCCCATCCCAACCTTCCCCCAGAGGGTGAAGGAGCCAACAAGAGGTTGATCTGATGTAGAACCACTCAAATTTCAATAAAAAAACTCAAGAGATTTGGTTTTTATTGGCGTGTTAGCAAGGAAGGCTCATTCCTTTTTTGGTGAGTTGGCATTAGCTTGAGAAGAACCTGCGTTACCTGAAACCGTACTTGGGTCGATAAGGGTTCTTACATGAACCACGGCCATTTCGTCGGCATAAAGGCGGCGCCAATCGGGAAGGTGATCAAGCAAGGCAACAGCTGGGCTGCCAGGGAGTAACAGGGTCCACCCTATTTTGTACTTGGCCAGTAGATCTTCCAGGCCTGTTGACTTTGTCAGGGCGAGCGCCTCCAAATACTCCTTAAGAAAATCGCCCTTGTACATGTCGGAACGACCGTCTATGAAGGGGGGAATACCTGCATAAATCAGATAGCCGCCCCAGCCGTTGTAATTGAGCACGGGCCCTTTGACGCCGGCTTCATGAACTGTCCGGATCGCCTTAGCCAGGCTGCTGGAATCTGGCGGTTGCGGTGGGCGGGCATGAGCAATCCATTGGGTAAGTAACAGCAAAAACCCGAAGGCCAGCATGACCGCCCCCTTACCTGCGGGCGTCGCCAGTTTACGGAAAAATCGGTCTACGGTTTCTACGTTCTGACGGGCCTGCATTGACTGGCGCCACTGGACTGCAAAAGGTGTCGCAACAAAGAGGGGCGCAAGCAGACCCAGCCATTCAATGTTGCGGACGTGTTTCAAGGCGAGATGCAGCAAGCCGAGAAGCAACAAAAGCCTGATTGGCGGAAGTTTAAAACCCTTGTGCATGACCAGTGCCAATCCGCATAACAACCAAATTTCCAACGGTTGGAACACGTGAAAATTTGGCGACTGCCATTCACTGATACGCGCCAACGCATAGCTTTGCTCAAACAGGAATTGCAAGGTGAAAGAAATGCCTTGTATCCCATGGGGTGTGATGAGGGCACTGGTTATTGCAAGGACGATGAATAGGGCCCACGACCTCGCTGTGCTTGCAAAGTAAGGCGTGTGCTTGCAGGAAAATAAGCCTTCCAGCGCAAAAACAAAAGCGAGTGCGAGCCCCAATGTGAAGCCGCCGTGCAAGTTTGCCCACAGTGTCATCACGGCTAGTAGCCACAGGCGCGGTGCACGGCCAGATTCACTGGCCTGCACCAAACCGACGGCCCAGAGCACCATCAACGGCATGGCGAGTATGTGTGGTCGGGCATGCAGGTGACTTGCCGTCATGAAAAGAGCCAAGGCCGCAAACATCACGGCATGAACTGGCTCCAGAGACTTCAGCAAGGCCCGGGTGAGCAGCGCCAAGGCTGCCGCAAACGCTAAAGCCGTGATCGCGACGACACCCGTCCATCCCCCCAAGTTATAGGCACTGGCCAGGAGGACTTGGGACAGCCACTCATGTGCCGTCCATGGTGTGTCGGGCATCGTGTGTGAAAACGGATCATGCGTGGGAATGGACTGGTGCTGAAATATCCACTGACCGGTGGCAATATGCAGGTAAGTGTCGTCATCTCTGAGCAGCCCATAGCCGCGCAGAAGAAGGAAACAATAAACCAGCGTTCCAACAATCAGCGGCCAGGAAAAAAGCCAGGTGGCGCGCTGCGCCGGGGTTCCAACATCGACAACAGTTGTGGTTTTTAAATTCATGGAGCAGGCCCCTTTGGCATATCGAACCATTTCCTCGAAATGTATATCAAGGGCTTGGTGACGTTGAAGGGACCATGGACTGCTAGAGAACGCTCCCCGGGCGTTTACTGCCCTGGCACTGGCCAATATTTACTTTCGCCGATCAAGGCTGACGGCACGGGTTCGTACGGGTGCGTTGGCTGACAAATGCTTGCTTCGCCTGCCCTCATCCTCCTTCGACATGCTCAGGACAGGCCAAGCCAAGCCTCCCCGGAGGGTGAAGGCGTCAAACCAGGGGGGTGTTGACGCTGTCGTCCGCACGGCCGTTGTACCCGCCGGCGCGGCGTTCCAGGCGATCTTCCAACTGGCCCATATAAGCGGCCAGCGTGTTGTCTGACTGCTCGATGCGATCCAGCAAGGCCTGCTGTTGTTGCGCAAAGCGCTCTGCCAGCACGGTGCCGGTAGCTGACTCGCGCTGCTGGGCGGCGATGGCCTGTACCTCGAGGTAATTGCGCAGTTCGGTAAAGCGCGAGGCTTCGGCCCGGTCGGCCAACTCGCGCTGGGTGTTCAACTCACGGGCATATCGCCGGGTTTCAAGGAGGTTGGTGCTTTGCATGTAAAGCGTGCTGGCGAGAAAAACGACCGTGGCGACCACCAGCAGCAAGAGCATGACAAGGCCCAGCGGAACCTGGATGGTGGTAAAGCCCAGGCTCAGCATGCTGACGCGCGTGAACTCATCTACGTTCAACGCAGCAAATGCTGCCAGCAGGATAATGGACAGAACTAAAAGAAGGGTGCGTAAACGCATGCGTTTCTCCCGGAATGGTTGCAAAAACAGTTGTGAAATTTTGTGTCCAAGTCTCCAGTGAGTATGAATGTCCCGATGGTTTTTGGCTGTGGGACAATGCCGACCCTCAGCGTCAGTTTGCGGGCGCTGGCCCGCCCCACATCGGCCCTGGCCGCCGGTGGTCGTCGAGCCAGCCCACATTCATGGCTTTCTCAAGGCTTTTGCCCCATCTTCTTTCTCAACATGCAAAAAATCATCCGCCAGATCGCGACAGAAATCAAAGTCCAGGAGCATCAAATCAAGGCTGCGGTGGATCTGCTGGACGGCGGCGCCACCGTACCCTTTGTGGCACGTTACCGCAAGGAAGCCACCGGCGGGCTCGACGATATCCAGTTGCGCGAACTGGAGTACCGGTTGGGCTACCTGCGCGAACTCGAAGAGCGCCGTGAAGCGGTCCTCAAAAGCATTGAAGAGCAGGGCAAACTCACCCCTGAACTGCGCGCGGCCATTGAGCTGGCGGCCACCAAGCAGGATCTGGAAGACCTGTACCTGCCCTACAAACCCAAACGCCGCACCAAGGGGCAAATTGCGCGCGAAGCGGGTATCGAACCCCTGGCTGACAGGCTGTTTGCAGATCCCTCGCTGAATCCGGCGGAAGAGGCCGTGGCCTTTGTGAAGGCCGAGAAGAACGAAAGCGGTGACGATTTCACGACCGTGCAGGCCGTGCTTGACGGCGTGCGCGATATCTTGAGTGAGCGCTGGGCCGAGGACGCTGCGCTGGTGCAGTCACTGCGCAACTGGCTGTGGAGTGAAGGCCTGTTTTCATCCAAGATGGTGACGGGCAAGGACGAGAACCACCCCGACAACGCGAAGTTCCGCGACTATTTTGACTACGACGAACCCATCGGCCGCGTGCCGTCGCACCGCGCGCTGGCTGTGTTTCGCGGCCGCGGGCTAGAGATTCTGGACGCCAAGCTGGTGCTGCCGGAGCCGCCCGAGTCCGGCAAACCCACGGGAGCGAAGGCGACCCCTACGGTGTCTTTGGCCGAAGGCAAGATTGCGCTGCACCTGGGCTGGAGCCACAAGATGCGTGCGGCGGACGACCTGATCCGCAAATGCGTGGCCTGGACCTGGCGCGTCAAGCTCAGCCTCTCGCTGGAACGCGACCTGTTTACCCGTCTGCGCGAAGAGGCCGAAAAGGTCGCCATCAAGGTGTTTGCGGACAACCTGCGTGACCTGTTGCTGGCGGCCCCCGCTGGCCCGCGCGTGGTGATGGGACTGGATCCGGGCATTCGCACTGGCGTGAAGGTGGCTGTGGTCGACGCGACCGGCAAGCTGGTCGAGACCGCCACGGTCTACCCGCACGAGCCGCGCAAGGACTGGGACGGCTCACTCCATACACTGGCCAAGCTCTGCGAAAAGCATGGCGTGAACCTGATCGCCATTGGCAACGGTACGGCCAGCCGGGAGACCGACAAGCTGGCAGCCGACCTGATCAAGCTGATGGCCAAGGTCGAGCAGGCCATTGAAAAGGTTGTGGTCAGCGAAGCCGGCGCCTCGGTCTACTCCGCCAGCGAATTTGCCTCGCAGGAGATGCCGGACGTGGACGTGAGCCTGCGCGGTGCGGCGAGCATTGCGCGCCGCCTGCAGGACCCGCTGGCCGAACTTGTCAAGATTGACCCGAAATCGATTGGCGTTGGCCAGTACCAGCACGACGTGAACCAGAGCGATCTGGCGCGCAGCCTGGACACGGTGGTCGAGGACTGCGTGAACAGCGTGGGTGTGGATCTGAACACGGCCAGTGTGCCGCTGCTGGCGCGCGTCTCCGGCCTGAGCCAGACTGTCGCGAAGTCCGTCGTGCGGTGGCGCGATGCCAATGGCGCGTTCGCCAGCCGTGCCGACTTGTTGAAAGTGACAGGGCTGGGCGCCAAGACGTTTGAGCAGAGCGCCGGGTTTTTGCGCCTGCGCGGCGGCAGCAATCCATTGGACATGACAGGCGTGCATCCTGAAACCTATCCCGTGGTCGAGAAAATCATGGCGCACACCGGCAAGCCTGTCACCGAGCTCATGGGCCGCGCCGAGATGCTCAAGACGCTCAAACCCGAGCTGTTTGCCAACGAAAAGTTCGGTGTGATTACCGTCAGGGACATCATTGCCGAGCTGGAAAAACCCGGCCGCGACCCGCGCCCTGACTTCAAGGTTGCGCGTTTCAATGAGGGCGTGGAAGACATCAGGGATTTGAAAGAGGGCATGACGCTGGAGGGCACCGTGAGCAACGTGGCCGCGTTTGGCGCCTTTGTGGATATTGGCGTGCACCAGGACGGCCTGGTCCATGTGAGCCAGTTGGCCAACAAGTTTGTGAACGATGCGCGTGAGGTGGTGAAGACCGGCGACATCGTCAAGGTGCGCGTGACCGAGGTGGACGTGGCACGCAAGCGCATTGGCCTTACTATGAAGCTGGGCGACGCGCCGCCGAGGCGTGATGGTCCGCGGGATAACCGCTTCGAGGGTGCGGCGCGCGGTCAGCAGCGACGGGGCCAAGCCCAGGCTGCGCCGCAAAGCACGGCCATGGCCTCGGCCTTCTCCAAACTGCAGGGTCAGCGCAAGTAGCTGCTGCGTTTTTGTAGCCGTTGTGCTCCTGAGACAAGGGGGCGTGCGACTGTGACTGTAGGTAGGGCGTCCGCAGGATTTGGCGGTGCCGCAAAAGGCACCCGCCGGGCTGCGGGCACAAATCGCGCACGCCGTGGCTATGATGCTGGCATTACTCAAGGTTTTCGAAATCAGGGGCAATACGGTTCAGTTAAACACCGCAACCCGTTCGGGCTGATCCTGGCCAGGACGAGCGGCCGAACAAAAAACGATATTGGCTACAGGAGGAGCAGCGTGACAATTGACATCCGTTGGCGATCGGTTTTTTCTTTTGTGATCGCGACGTGTCTCGTCATCAGCCCCTTTTTAATGTTTCCCCTCTTCAGCGGCACGGCAGTCTACGACAACCAGCGGTTGATCGAAGTTTTTGGTGGGGTTCTCGCACTCGTCGTCATCTGCTGTCAGTTGATGCATCGCGCTTCAATACCTCTGCTATGGAGTCGCCCGATAGCGATCCTGCTGGTGTTGTTTTTTTCACTGGGATTTATTTCCAGCGCCACAGCCTATTCACCGCGTCATGCATTTTTTGATTGGGCAAACCTTCTTCTTTTGTTCGGCATTGCATGGCTGATTGCATGGGAGGTCAGCCTCAGGAAAGACGCGCTGCTGGACAAGCTGCTCATGGTGTGCGGGCTCGCTTGTGCGACTTACCTGCTGATAACAATCCTCCTCTACATCACGGCGCTCAAAACGGGAGTTCAGCCATCGCTACCGCTGCTTATCGTTGGGTACGACAACTACCGGTTCTTTAATCATGTGCAGACCATCTCCTTACCACTGCTGGGGCTGCTGGCAGTACGCATGCCTGACCGGGGTCGCCAAGTCATTTGGTGGTTGATCACCGCCTTATGGTGGATGCTTCTCTTTGTGGGCTTCGGGCGCGGCACTCTTRTAGGCCTGACCGTCGCAATAGCCCTTGTCTGGTACGCCATGCCAAAGGCTGCTGGCGCCTGGTGCCGTGCCATGGCACTTGCTGGTGTGGCGGGCCTGCTTGCCTATCTGTTTTTTTATGTGGCACTTCCACTGATGCTGGGCATGGAGCCATTCGGTCTTTTCCTTGCC
This sequence comes from Polaromonas sp. P4_F9, assembly GCF_056401235.1. Lineage (NCBI taxonomy): Bacteria > Pseudomonadati > Pseudomonadota > Betaproteobacteria > Burkholderiales > Comamonadaceae > Polaromonas > Polaromonas sp. P4_F9. Next base: position 26,138 of record NZ_JBFUJT010000049.1, read on the forward strand.
GGCGTGGGCCGCACTGCGGAAAACCCGGCATCGGGACGCCTCTTGCTTTGGGCCCGTGCGCTGGAAATGATTCAGGCGGACCCCTGGCTGGGAGGTGGCCCTGCGCATTTCGCGCACTATGCGCGCGATATACCGTATGGGGCATGTCCGCATAGCTGGGTTCTGCAGATTGGCAGTGAATGGGGAATGCCCGCACTGTTATTGTTGAGCGGGGCACTCGCACTGGCGATGCTGCGGCTCTGGCTACTTCGAAAAACCATCTCTGCGGGAAATCAGGCCACGCTCACCGCGTGGCTGGTCACGGGATGTGCCATTACATTGGATGGTTTGGTGTCTTCGCTCATCATGGTCCCGACCAGCCAGCTTTGGATCGCCCTGTATGTGGGTTGTGCCTGGGGATGGACATGTTCACTATCGCCGACAGTCAAAACCATTGACTACCAACCATCTGCCGGGGTCCGGATCACGGCTGTCGTGGCCGCACTGCTGATGACTTTTCCCCTGATAAACCTAACCTGGCACACTTTAAAAGACATTCAAAATAATCCCTATTCAAAAGAAATTACCTATCGTCCCAGGATTTTTCTCAACGGGGATTTTTGAGTTTCACCTGTCGGGATTCTGCCATGAGAGCCCTTCGCCTTTACGCCGGTCCGCAGGCACGCCGGCACATTGAGCAACACGGC